>NZ_CP085839.1:315364-630728 GCF_020715565.1 Nocardioides sp. Kera G14
CGACCACGCCGATCGCGAGCGCGATGAGCTCCTTGGTCTTCTTCTCCAAGGTGCCATCGGCGAAGGCGGCCTGCGAGAGGGCGCCGAAGCCCTTGTGGACGTCGGGGATGGCGCGGCGGAGCTCGCGGCTGAGCGACGACAGCTCCGTCAGGACCGTTTTGCCGTGGGCGGAGTGGTGGGTCATCGAGATTTCCTTCAACTGTGAGCGGGTCAGTGGGAGAACCGGATGGTGGGCAGGATCCGTCGTAGCCAGCCAGGGCTGGCCCAGGCGGCGCGGCCGGTCAACCGCAGCAGGACCGGAAGGAGCACCAGCCGGACGAGGAAGGCGTCGAGCAGGACGGCGATGCCCAGGATGATGCCCATCTCCTTAGGTGGCAGCGGCCCGGAGAGCGAGAAGGTGAAGAAGACCGCCACCATCACGGCCCCGGCGGCGAAGATGACCCGCCCGGAGTGGGCGACGGCACCGACCATGGCCTCCTTGGGGTCGTCGGTCTTCTCCCAGTGTTCCTTGGCCGAGGCCAGCAGGAAGACGGTGTAGTCCATCGCGATGGCGAAGATCATCGCGAAGAAGAACACCGGGGCCCAGGCGTCGAGGAAGCCCTGCGGCTCGAAGCTGAAGAGTCCGGAGAGGTGGCCGTCCTGGAAAACCAGGCGCGCGACGCCGAACGCAGCTGCGGTCGACAGCAGGCTGACCACGGTGCCGAGCAGTGCAATCAGCGGCGCCTGCAGTGCGACCAGGAGCAGAAGGAAGCCCAGACCGAGGACGATTCCGATCACCCACGGGGTGGAGCGGTCGAGTTGGGTCTTGAGGTCGAGGTTCTCCACCGCGGCGCCCCCGACGAGAACGCCCTCGGGGAGATCGGCGCGCAACCGGTCCACGGTCTGCCCCAAGGCCGCGTCGGAAGGGTCGACCTTCGGCACGGCCTGGATGATCGAGTACGCCGCACCATCGACGGCCGTCGCGGCCGGCATCGCGAGAGCAATGCCGGGATCAGTCGCGATTGTCTTGGCAGCCGCGCTCGCCTCGGAGGCCGGGGCGACGATTTGGAGTACCCCGGGTGCGCCCAGACCGAACTCGGCCTGGACCCGGTCGTAGCCGATCCGCGCCGGAGCATCGGAGGGAAGCACCTTGATCGAGGGCATCGCGGTGCGCAGACCAAGAACGGGTGCGGCGAGGGCGAGCAGCACGATCAGTGCCACGCCGCCGTACGCGATCGGTCGGCGCCACAGCTGCATGCCCCACTTCTCGAAGCGCGGAGAGCGGTGCGCACTGACGCGGGCCCAGGGCAGAGCCAGCTTGTTGATCCGGGTATCGAGCTTCCCCAGCACTAGGGGCAGCAACGTGAGGGTGGCTGCCAGCACGAAGACGACCGCGAGCATGATGCCGCCGGCCATCGAGCGGAACGCCGGGGAAGGCACGATCTCGACCGCGGAGAGGGACACCAGCACAGTGGCGCCCGAGAGCAAGACGGCCTTGCCGGCGGTGTCCATCGTCTCCGCGATCGCGTGCTCTCTGGTAACGCCCGGCACAGCGCGAGCGGCGCGGAACCGGACCACAAGGAACAGGGCGTAATCGATGCCGAGCGCGAGGGCGAACATCATCGCGAAGTTCATCGCCCAAATCGAGACCGGCACCACCTCGTTGATCAACACGAGCGAGCCGGCCGAGGCCACGAGCCCGGCCATCGTCAGCAGGAGAGGCAGGCCGGCAGCGACCAGCGCACCGAACGCGAGGACAAGGATCGCCAACGTCACCGGCCAAGACAGCATCTCCGACTCCAGCATCGCCTCGAGATTGGCGGCGTTGAAGTCCGACCACAGCTGGGAGGCCCCTGTGGGGGTGACCTCGATCCCGTTGCCGGAGAGACTGGTCAGCGGCGCCTTCAGGGCCTTGGCGACCCGCACCATGTCGTTGGTGCTGGAGCCGGCGCCGCCGATGACGATCGCCGTGCGTCCGTCCGCGCTGAGCGTGGCGCCGGGCCGCGGCGCGATGACCGAGGCGATCCGATGGTCACTCCTCAGGATCTGCTCGACCTGAGTGAGCACCTGCTGGCCGGCAGCCGTCGTGAGCGGGGAGCTGTCACTGTGGACCACCACCTGCAGGGCGGAGCTTGCGTTGCCACCGAAGTGCTGCTGCCCGAGATCACGGGCCTGGACCGATTCGGAGCCGCTGGCCTGCCAGCCCGCGCCGGAGAGGGACGTCTCGACCCGTGGCGCGAAGGCACCGAAGCCGATCACGACGAGCAGCCAGATAACAGCAGTGGCCCTGCGGTGGCGGAGCACAGCGAGGCCGATGCGGCCGAGCAGGCCGGGATGCGAGGTGCGGGCGTGAGTGGTGGTCATGGGAGCTCCCTTCGTAACCCCCTAGGGGGATATGATGACGACCATACAGAACCCCCCAGGGGGATGAGCAAGTTGTCACGAGGAGAACCAGATGAACCACTTCACCTTGAGTGCCAGCGTCGTGACGCCGTACGACCAGACGGTCGAGCGCGTGCGTGAACTGCTGGCCGACGCGGGATTCGGCGTACTGACCGAGATCGATCTTGCGGCAACGCTCCGCGCCAAGCTCGGCGTCGAGATCGAGCCGCGGATCATCCTGGGGGCCTGTCGGCCGGCACTCGCCCACCAAGCTCTGGAGCTCGACAGCCGGGTAGCCACGCTTCTGCCCTGCAACGTCGTGGTGGCCGCAGCCGTCGGGGGAGCAACGGTCGAGGTCTTCGACCCAGCCGTGATGACGCAGTTCAGTCCGGCTCTGGCCGGAGTGGCCGCCGACGCGAGGGCGCGGCTGTCGGGAATGATGAGTGCTCTCACCGGAGATGTGGAGGACCCCCATGCGACTCGAGCCTGACGAGACCAAGGCGATCATCACCCGCCTCAAGCGGGCCAACGGCCACCTCGCTGCGGTGATCCGCATGCTCGAAGAGGGATCGGAGTGCGAGGACGCACTGACGCAGCTCGCTGCGGTGAACAAGGCGATCAGCCGGGGTGGCTACGCACTGGTGGCGACGGGGCTCGAGAAATGCCTAGCGGACGGCGGGCGTGAAAGCGTCGACACCAAGAAGATGGAGAAGCTCTTCCTCGCCCTTGCGTGAGGCGCACTCGCGTCGCTGTCCTAGCCTGCGACGCGCTGTGAAGAGGCCGCTCGCGGCCCCGGCTGAGCCGCGGGTGGCAACAAAATGGCAACAGAACCCCGGAAAATGGCCTCTGACCTGCGGTTTCATCGATTTTCGATCGTGACCGTCACGGTCACATCGGCCAATTTTTCGACTTTCACGGCGGTAGCGCCGGTTCGAATCCGGTACGGGGTACAAAGGAACCGTGGACATCACCGAACTGATCCTCTTCCAGCACCAGGAGCAGCGCCGCCAGTTCGCGCTGCTCGATGAGATCCCGCCCGCGGACACCGAGACGCTTGGTGCGCTGTGGAGCCGGCTGAAGGCGTTCCTCGAGGTGCACGCCGAGGCTGAGGAGCTCTACTTCTATCCCGAGGTGCTGCGCCTCGGGCAGGGCGCCCCGGGCACCGACCAGGATGGTCCCGAGGCGGAGACCGAGGATGCGATCAAGGATCACAACGAGATCCGCGACGGCATCCGCAAGGCCGACGACAACCCGGTGGGCAGTGACGGCTGGTGGGAGGGCGTCCGTGAGGCACGTGAGGCCAATGACGACCACATGGGCGAGGAGGAGCGCGAGGACCTCGCCGACTTCCGGCTGCATGCCGACCTGAAGACCCGCCACGAGATCGCGTTGAAGTTCGTGGCCTATGAGGCCAAGCACTGGGGTGGAGTCAAGCCGGTGGACAAGGACCCCGAGGAGTACGTGGAGCAGCACGGCTGAGACTGAGTCACTGGATGCGCCTCGGTCCCATGACCGCCTCGACCCGGGCGGGGACGTACTTGTGCCACGGCGTCCCGGCGAACTTGTCCCGGCGCCTCGCTCCGGACAGCTCATTGAGGGCGACGCCGGTGCGGACCCGCTCGCCGTTCTCGTCGGGGTAGTCGGTGCCCAGGCCGTTCGGGAGCGAGACGTGGCCCGGCTGCATGATGTCGGTGATCTCCACGCCGACCTCGGCGGAGCCGGTCTCGGTCGTCACGCGGACCAGGGACTCGGACGCAAGGCCGAGGCGCTGCGCGTCCAGAGGGCTGATCCGCAGCGCACCGCCCGCGTCGCGACGACGCCACGACGGATCGCGGATGATGTCGTTGGCCGTGAACGCCCGGCGCTCGCCGGCCATCAGCACGAAGGGGAACTCCTCGGTGGTCCACGACGAGGGCGTCTCGGCGAGGGCGCGCAACTCCGGCAGGAGCTCGGGGATCGCGATGGTGAAGCGGTTGTCGCTGCGTCTGACGTAGTCCCACGCGTTCTCCCATTCGTCGACGGTGAACGTCACGCCCGAGCGCTCACGCAGGATCGCCTCGAAGAGCTGCTGTCCGGCGTCGAGTGCCGGGCCCGTGAAGCCGGCACGGGCGACGGCGTCGGGATACTGCAGGCTGCACAGATGGGAGGCGCCCCACAGGATCGCGGCGGCGCGGGCCCCATCGGGCAGGGTGAGGCCGAGCGTCTCGTAGAGCACGTAACCGACCATCCGCAGCAGCGCTGGGTCGGCGGTGGCGGCGGAGAAGAAAGCCAGCGCGAAGGCGTCGGTGCCGGCCTCGAGCGCGGTTCGCAGCCGGGCCAACAGCGCCTCGTCCACGGCGTCCAGCTCCCGCATCACACGGGCGTAGATCTCGGCTTCCGGCAGGGTTCCGGGCAGGGGATCGACCACGGGGCCCCGCAGTTGGAACGAGTTGTGCGGGAACTCCATGTTGAAGAAGGTGCACTCCCACTTCTCGAACTGGCTCGACGCCGGCAGCACATAGTCCGCCGTGCGTGCAGTCTCGGTGAAGGCGACGTCGACGACGACCGTGAGGTCGCAGGCGCGCATCGCCTCCTTGAAGCGCTCGGAGTCCGGCAGCGAGTGGGCCGGGTTCGAGCTGTCGATCCACATCGCCCGCAGCCGCTCGGGGTGGTCGGTGAGGATCTCCTCGGCGATCGAGTTGGCCGGGATCATGCCGGCGATGACGCGGGCGCCGGTGACCGGCGTGGTGCGCTCGGCCCGCGGATAGGCCTCCGCGGTGAGCATGTCGCTGAGCACCGGTGCGAGCCGAGCGAGCAACTGGCGCGCCACGGCATTGGTGGCGCCGCCGGGAAGCGGGGAGGCACAGGCCAACGACGTCGTACGTGAGAGGGCACTGGCGCCGGAGGCGACGCCACGGGCGAGCGCCTTCTTCGTCAGCTTCTTCACCCCAGTCGAGCTCGGCCGAGGCTGACGTCGCGGATCGGCCGGTGGGGCGCCCGCGAGCGAGACGAACCACGAGTGCAGCGCCATGGTGCCGGGCTTGCCGAAGTTTCCGGTCAGGATCCAGAGCAGCTTGTTGAGGTACGACGTCAGCGTGCTGTTCGGCCCCTGCTGGGTGCCGAGGTCCTCGTAGGTCGCGGCACTCTTCGCGGTGGCGAAGCGCCGGGTGGCGGCACGGATCAGGTCCTCGGGCACCCCGCACCTCTCCGCGTACGCCGACACCGGGATGTCCCGCAGCGCAGCGAGCACCTCGTCGGCTCCGTCGGTGTGCTCGGCAATGAACGCGTGGTCGAGCAGGTCCTCCTCGACGAGGACGCCGAGCATCGCGGCGAGAAGCCACGCGTCGGTGCCGGGCCGGACCTGGAGGTGGAAGTCGGCGAGCTCGGCGGTCTCGCTCCGGCGCGGATCGACCACGATCATGGCCCGCTCGGGATCACGCGCCATCTCGCGCAGCACCGGCCGTGCCCGGGGGAAGGAGTGCGTCTGCCACGGGTTCTTGCCGAGGAACATGACGACCTCGGCGTGCTCGAAGTCGCCCTTGGTGTGGGTGCCGTAGAGCTGGCCGTCGACCCACGCCTCGCCGGTCTTCTCCTGCGCGAGCGCATTGGAGTAGTACTTGGTGCCCAGCGCCGCGCGCAGCGACTGCCCGTAGGCCGCCGGCAGGTGGTTGCCCTGGCCGCCTCCGGCGTAGAAGAGGATGCGCTCGCCGCCGTACGTCTCCCTGACCGCGGTCAACCGCGCGGCGATCTCGGAGATGACCGTGTCCCAGTCGATCTCCTCGTACGTGCCGTCCCCACGGCGACGCAGCGGGGAGCTCAGCCGGTCCCGACTGCTCTGGTAGCGGTCGAGGCGCAGCGGCTTCTCGCAGGTGTAGCCCTGCGAGGAGACGTGGTCCTTGTCGCCGCGAATCTTCGCCAGCCGGCCGTCGGCCACCTGGATCTCGAGGCCGCAGTTGCACTCGCACAGGATGCAGGCGCTCTTCTGCCAGGTCGGCTCGCCCACGCCGGGCGTCCCGAGGTAGGTGGTCATGGATCAGCTCTCCCTCTGTGCACGGGCGACGGAGCGCTTCTCGACCTGGTGCAGCACGGTCTTGAAGACGCCGCTGAACAGCACCTTGAAGGCCGGGTCTGCGAGACCGCCGACGAGGGGCAGCTCCACGGTGAAGACGGTCCTCCAGTCCACGCGCGTGCCGCCGGGCACCTCGGTGAACTCCACCCGGCCGAGGTCGTGGCGAGCCTTCGGGAACGACCAGGTGATCCGGTACTCCATCAGGTGCGGCCGCTCGAAGGCCGTGATCTCCTCCCGCAGCTGGATCGCACCGGCGTTGAGCCGGCGGACCGCGCCCAGGCCGTTCTTCTCGGTGTGGCCGGGCGTGGTGACCTTGGAGGAGATCGCCATCGGCAGTTCGGAGAGCCGCTCGTGGTCGGTGTACTCGTCGAAGACGATGTCGATCGGGGCGGGGATCACCTTGGAGAGGGAGATGGTCTGCATCGGGCTTCCTTTCAGGCGCGCTTCGGTCGGAGGCTCTCGAGCCCGTTGTGCAGGAGGTACTGCCCGACGTTGAGGGCCGGGTGCCGGTCGGGCGCGGGCTCCTTGCCGTTGCCCATCCGCCACAGCTGGACGCTGTAGTAGGTGATCTCGGTGAGGTTGTCGAGCAGGCGGAGCCCTGTCCGGTGCGGTACGACGACACTCTCGTCAGTCCGTCCGGCGAGCACCTCGGCGGGGAAGTCGGGGTCGACGCAGAGCGGCCGACCGAGGCCGACCAGGTCGATCGCGCCGGACTCGAGTGCGTCCACCATGCCGTCGGCGGTGCGGAAGCCGCCGGTGAGCATCAGGGGCAGCTCGGGGAGCGTGGCACGGACGCGCTCGGCGTACGCCATGAAATAGGCCTCGCGCTTGCGGGTGCTCTCCTTGAGGGACGGGTCGACGCCGAGCATCGCCGAGGTCGCGTAGGTTCCGCCGGAGATCTCGAGCAGGTCGATGCCCTCCTCGGCGAGCTTGTGGACGACCTCGATCGACTCGTCCTCGGAGAAGCCGCCCTTCTGGAAGTCGGCGGAGTTGAGCTTGATGCCGACGGGCACCTCAGCACCCACCCGCTCGCGCATCGCGCGGACGATCTCGAGCACGAAGCGGTGGCGCTTCTCGGGCGTCCCGCCCCAGTCGTCGGTGCGCCGGTTGGAGAGCGGCGAGAGGAACTGGCTGATCAGGTAGCCGTGAGCACCATGGATCTGGACGCCGTCGAAGCCGGCCTCGACGACGATCTCGGCGGTGGTCGCGAAGCGGCGGATGATGTCCTTCACCTCGCCGCGGCTCAGGGCGCGGGGCGTGGCGAAGAGCTTGGCGCTGCCCGGCAGTGCGATCGCCGACGGGGCCACCGGGTGGGTGCCGACCGTGCGGGGGATCTGGCGACCGGGGTGGTTGATCTGCACCCACACCTTGGATCCGCCTGCCTTCGCGGTTGCGGCCCAGCGCTCGAGGTCGTCGAGGTCCCGGCGGTCCTCGACCACCACGTTGCCCGGCTCACCGGTCTGGTGCCGGTCGACCATGACGTTACCGGTGACGGAGAGGCCGACCCCCGAGTCGGCCCAGCGGCGGTAGAGGTTGTCGATCCGGCTGCCCGGCGAAAAGTCCTTGCGCCCCAGGCCCTCGCTGAGGGCCGCCTTGACGAGGCGGTTCGGGATCACGAACCCGTTGGGCAGCTCGAACGGCTCGGCGAGCGCGCGCAGGTCGGTCGTGGTGCGTGTGGCAGTCATCAGGCCTTCTTCCGGGGAGGGTCGAGGGGGAGCGAGAGGATCGCGCGGACGGCCGCCTCGATGCGCTCCTCGGTGGCCTGGTCGGGCTCGCGGCCCTGCATGAGGAGGCGCCGCAGCAGGCCGCCAGGTACGTCGACGACACACGCAACGACGGCTTCGACCGCCACACCGTCGCGGCGATCCCACAGACCCTGCGCGAGTGCGACGAGCAGACCGGTGAAGCGCTTCTGCTGTGCGGCAAGCTCGTCGACC
Source organism: Nocardioides sp. Kera G14 (assembly GCF_020715565.1). Classification (NCBI taxonomy): domain Bacteria; kingdom Bacillati; phylum Actinomycetota; class Actinomycetes; order Propionibacteriales; family Nocardioidaceae; genus Nocardioides; species Nocardioides sp. Kera G14. The sequence continues at coordinate 323,711 of NZ_CP085839.1, forward strand.
ACCTCCGGGGCCAGGTCGGCGGAGAAGAGCTGGTCGCTGCGCTGGCCGAAGAAGAGGCGCGCACTCGAGGCGTGGCGCTGCGCGAGCCGCACGGGGGAGAGGGCGACGGCCACCACGGCGTCCTGCGGCTCGCCCGCCTCGCCGACCTCGCGGATGGCCTCCTCCATGAGGACACCGAGCCGCTCCGTGGCCCTCAGCCAGAGCCGCGCGAGCAGCTCCTCCTTGGAGCGGAAGGCATGGTAGATCGTGCCGTTCGACGCCCCCGCACTCGTGGCCAGCGTGCGCAGCGTGAGGCCCGCCGGATCACCGACGGTGACGAGCTGCTCGGCGACGTCGAGCAGGTCGTCGAGGGAGTGCAGTCGAGGGCGCGCCATGGAGCCAGGATAATGGAACAACAGATCTAGAACACAAGGTCCAGTTTCGCGATCCGGTCTCTCGAGGCCCCGATTGGGAATCTCCGGAGACGTTCAGATACAGTTCCCTCGCTCTTGAAAGAGAGCGCAGCAACACAACCTGGCCCCGTAGCGCAGTTGGTTAGCGCGCCGCCCTGTCACGGCGGAGGCCGCGGGTTCGAGTCCCGTCGGGGTCGCCGACCAGAAGCCGCTCAGGAGACTGAGCGGCTTCTGTCATTTCACCGGCTCACTTCCTTGGTTGCTCTCCAGGCCGGCGGGCCCGGGCGACGGAGAGCGTGAGGATCGGCACGACGATCCACGCGGTGACGATCGCCCAGGCGCGAGGCGTGCCGGCGCCGCCGTCCAGCAGGGCGTCGGAGGCGAGCTGCAGACCGGAGCCGTGCAGGAACCACGGGGTGATGGCATGCCACGGCTCCGGCACCATGAGCGCCGGGGTGAAGCGGCCCAGCGGAGCTGCGACGAGCAGGAAGAGCATCGCCGACACGGCGAGGCCGCCGAGGCCGAGCAGCGCCTCGAGTGCAGTGGTGGTGATCGCGGCAGCGACGACGAGCAGGAGCACGACGAGCTGGAGCGGCCACGGCCACGCCAGGCACGCTACCGCGGCGACCAGGCCGACCGCGGTGAACCCGGCGACCCGCACGACGCCGGCACGCAGGGTCGTCTCGAACGTGCCCCGGCGCCACGTCGCCACCACGGCGCAGAGGAAACCGAGGACGAGGGTGGCCAGCGTGACGACGTACGGGATCCGGTGGTCGTGCTGCGCCGGCACCGTCGACGTGTGGAGCGTGCGGCCGAGACCGCTCTCGACCTCCTCGACGGCCTGTTCCAGCGCGCGCCGCCCCTCGGTCCCGACGGCCGCGGAGACGTGAAGCGCGTCAGCGTCCTTGAGCAGGTCGACCACGACGGCGGCGTCGGCCCGCCCATGCCGTACGTCGTCCAGCGCCCGTTCCTCGGAGTCGTCAGCCCGCGCGTCGAACGGGCGGCCGGACAGTGCGTTGGCGTTCTCCACGAGTGCGGTCGAGACGATCGGCGGGGCGACGATGACCAGTCGCGCGCCGACGGGGGTGGCGGAGGGGAGCGTCCAGGCCAGCACCGCTGCGGCCACGGCGGCCAGCCCGAGCACGGCGAGCCAGGCGTGCGCGGCGCGGTTGCGGTGCGCGCTGGTCATGGCCAGACCCTAGGCGTGTCTCGGGGATGATGGGCGCGTGAGGGTGGGATGGCGCACGCAGGTGCTGCTCGTGATCGTGCCGACCATGGTGCTCGCCGTCGCCCTGATCACGCTCCTTCCCGACCGCGAGGCTGCCTCCGTCGCGGCTCCATCGCGGGCGAGCGAGACCCGCTGCATCCCCTTCAGCCCCGCGACCGACGTCGACCGGCTCAACACGCTCGTCGGCTCGCTCCGCGGCGGCGGCGAGTTCCAGGGCGCCGACGTCGGGGCGGACGTCGAGCTCTCGGACGGACGCAGGCTCTGGGTCTTCGGCGACACCCTGCAGGCGACCTCCGGGGGGTCGCGTTTCGTGCGCAACTCGATGCTCGTCTTCGACACCTCGTGCGCCTCCGTCGTCGTGCCCGCCTCGCACGGCGCGGTGATCCCCGACCGCGGCGACGGCGTCGGCTACTGGCCGATGTCGATCGCGAAGGTGGCGCGCGCCGGCTACGACCTCATCGGTGTCACCGCGAACAGGGTGCGCTCCGACGACGGCAAGGTCGGCGACGCCTTCGCCTTCCACAACCTGGGGCCGGCGGTCGCCGTCTTCATCGTCCCGACGGGCGGCGTGCCGCAGCTGCTGCAGGTGGAGGACATCGGTCCTGACGACACCGACCGCGCGCGTCCGGCGTGGGGCGCCGCAGTCGCCGTCCAAGGCGATTGGGTCTACCTCTATGGGACGGCGAATTCCGGTCAACCGTTGGTCTTCGGCTACTCGCTGCAGGTGGCGCGGGTGCGCGCCGACGACATCCTCGACCTCTCGAAGTGGCGCTACTGGAACGGCTCGGCCTGGGGTCGGTCGCCGTCGAAGGCGGCGGTCCTGATCCCTGCCGTCGGCGGTGTCTCCCAGACGTTGAGCGTCTTCGAACAGGCCGGCAGCTGGTACGCCGTCAGCAAGCGTGACGAGTTCGTCGGCTCCGACCTCGTCGTCTGGAAGGCACCCGCGCCGACCGGTCCCTGGGTCGCGGGACCGGTCGCCGCGAAGATCCCGTCGGGCTCGAGCGAGCTGCGCTACATGCCGCTCGCGCACCCGGACCTGCTGCCCGAGCCGGGGACGGTCGTCGTCTCCTACAGCCGCAACAACACCGACGTCGGCAAGGTGGCTGAGGATCCGTTCCTCTACCGGCCCCACTTCCTCCGGGTGCCGCTTCCCTGACCCGCCATCCCGGCGATGCGTGGAGGCTCAGCTCTTGGCGAAGCCGAAGAGTGCGATCGGGTTGCTGGTCGGCTTGTCGGAGCCACCGGCGGGCTCGACCGTGATGCCGGCCGCGGTGGCCTCGGCAGCAGAGCCCTTGAGAGCGAGGCGACCGTCGGGCTCGTCCGGCATCAGGCCGGCAGGCACCATCGTGCCGGTCGGGTCCTGGTACCAGAGCTCGTAGACCTTCCCGTCCGGCAGCGCTGGCAGGTTCGAGGCGACGGCGGCGGAGCGGTCGAGGGAGACCGAGCGGTAGAGGCTGACCTTGCCGCCGTCGGGCAGCAGCTGGTCGAAGCGCTGCGCGTCGGGCGCGGTGAGGACGGCGGCGACGAGGTCCCTCGGCTTGTCGTCGACCCACGGGTGCCACACCAGGCCGAGCACCAGGACGGCGGCTGCGGCCACGAGCAGTGAGGTGCCGGCCCACCAGCGGCGCGGGCGGAGCGGGGTGACGGTGGCTGCGGGAGCCGCCGGCACTGTCGAGTCCGGCTCGATCTCGGGCGGCAGCGGCCGGACGGTGGCGATGGAGGAGAGCACCCGGTCGCGGAGCTCCGGCGGCGGCGTCGTCGTGGAGAGGGCGGCGAGCGAGCTGCCCGCCTCCCGGAAGCTGGCGACCTCGGCCTGGCAGCTGGCGCAGGTGGCGAGGTGTGCCTCGAAGTCGGCCCGCTCCTGCGGGTCGAGCGCGTCGACGGCGTACGCCCCCGACAGCAGGTGGATGTCGATGTTCATCTCCCGGCTCCCACTCCCAGTGTGTCCCTCAGCCGGATCAGCCCGTCCCGGATCCGGGTCTTGGCGGTTCCGATCGGGAGGTCGAGCATGCGGGAGATCTCAGTATGCGTGTAGCCCTTGAGGTAGGCGAGTTCGATCGCCTCCCGTTGGACTTCTGTCAGGGTGCCGAGGGCGGTGCGGACCCGTTGAGCTTCCAGGCGGGCCTGTGCCTCCTCGGCGGTGGTGTCGTGCTCCACGGTGCGGTTCTGCTCGTGATAGGTCACGTCACGCCGACTCGCGGACTCGGCCGAGCGGACCCGGTCGACCGCGCGTCGGTGCACGAGCGTCAGGACCCAGGAGAGGGCCGAGCCGCGGGCGGGATCGAACCGCGCCGACGTACGCCACAGCTCGAGCATCGCCTCCTGGACGACCTCCTCGGCCTGGGCCGGGTCGCGGACGACCTGGACGGCGAGGCCGTAGGCACGGCCGGCGACGGCGTCGTAGACCAGGGCGAAGGCGGCCTCGTCACCGCGCGAGGCCCGCGCGAGCAGTGCCGCGAGGTCCGGCTGTGCGGGCGCCGCACCCGACGGCTCCTCCGAGGAGGAGCCGTCGGGTACGGCGTGCAGGTGGTCCATGTCAGCTCGCTCAGGTCACTTGGGCATGAGGACCGTGTCGATGACGTACACGGTGGCGTTCGCCGTCGGGATGTTGCCACAGACGACGTTGGCACCGTCGACCGTCATGCCCGACGTGTCACCGGAGACGGTGACCTTGTCCTTGTTGAGCGTGGTCTGGGTACCGGCGATGTTCATCGGGTCGAGCTGGCCGGCGACCACGTGGTGCGTGAGGATCGCGGTCAGCGTGGCCTTGTCGGCCAACACCTTGTCGAGGGTGGCCTTCGGGATCTTCGAGAACGCGTCGTTGGTGGGCGCGAAGACGGTGAGGCCGTCGGCACCGTTGAGCGTGTCGACGAGGCCGGCCTTCGTGACGGCGGTGACGAGGGTGGAGAGCAGCGGGTTGTTGCTGGCCGCGGTCGCGACCGGGTCCTTGACCATCCCGTCGAACGAACCGGCGCCGGACGTCGGGATCGCCGAGCAGCCGGGGCCGAAGGTCTGGTCGCCTGCCCCGGCAGCCTTGGTCGTGGTGGCCGAGGAGCTCGACGCCATCGGGGAGGTGTCGGAGGAGGCGGAGTCGTCGCTGCTGCCACAGGCGGCGAGGCCGGCGAGGAGGAGGCCGGCGGAGGCGGCAACGCCGGTACGGCGGAGGAGGGTCTGCGTCTTCATGGGAGGTCCTTCCGGGGAGTGAGCGGCTGGTGCCGTCTGTCAGGAGGTGTTCGGCGCTGCTCGGCGATCGGATTGGACGAATCACCTTATTTTTCTGGGAATCAGGCGACGCTGACGCTGATGCTCTGGATTCCGCTCGCGCCGTCGGGGAACGGGTTGGCGCGGACGGGCGTCTGCGTCGCGCCGTCGCCGGAGAGCACGCGGCAGGCCAGGGTGTGGTCGCCCGGCGTCGCGTCCCAGCGGGTGAACCACTGTCGCCAGTAGTCCTCGCCGCCGCTCGGGCCGAGGGTGGCCCGTTGCCACGGACCACCGTCGATCCGGACCTCGACCGCCTCCACACCGTCGCGCTCCTGCGCCCAGGCGACACCGCCGATGACGACATCACCGGCCTTGAGGCTGGCGAGCGGGCGTGGCGTGTCGATCCGGCTCGACGGCTTGATGGGCGCGTCCGTGGCCCACTTCCGGTCCGTCCAGTAGGCGGTGTGGTCGGCGTACGTCGTCAGGGTCATGCGCGTGATCCACTTGGTGGCGCCGATGAAGCCGTAGAGGCCGGGCACGATCAGCCGGGCCGGGAAGCCGTGGGCGCGGGGCAGCTGCTCACCGTTCATGCCGACGGCGATCATCGCGTCGCGTCCGTCGGTCGCGGCCTCCAGCGGCGTGCTGATCGTCATGCCGCCGACGTCGGTGCTGAGGATCTGGTCGGCGTGCGGGCCGACGCCGGCCTGGTCGAGGAGGTCGGTCAGGCGCACGCCGAGCCAGCGGGCGGCGCCCGTGTAGGGGCCGCCGACGCTGTTGGAGACGCAGGTCAGCGTGATGTCGCGCTCGATCAGCGGCATCGCCAGCAGGTCGTCGAAGCTGAGCTCGACCGTGCGATCGACGTCGCCGTCGATCCGCAGCCGCCATGTGCTCGAGTCGACGACCGGTGTGTCGAGACGCGTGTCGACGCGGTAGAACCGCGCGTTCGGGGTGCGGAACGCCGTGATGCCCGGCACGGTGCGGTCGAGCCCTGCCGGCAACGGCGGTGCGGGATCCGCCGGAGCCGGCAGGGTGATCTGCTCGGCGCGGGTGCGGCGGGCGACCAGCCAGCGTGCGGTCCCGCCGACGCCGACGGCAGCGACGGCGGTGCCGGCCAGGGCACCCACGGCGACGACCGTACGCCGACCCGGACCGCGGCCACCCTCCGTGCCGTCGACGCGAGCCGGTCGTGAGGCGAGCACGCGGGTCAGCCCGACGAGCGCGAGCGTGGCCACCACGCCGGTGACCAGGCTCGGGACGGCGTCGGTCACGTTCGCGGTCGGACGGCTCAGCGCCGCTGCGGCGGCGAATGCGGTAAGGGCCGCGAGACCCAGGCCCGCGAGGACGAACCGCCGGAGCCCGGCGAGAAGGCCGATCCCGCCGGCCGCGGCCAGCACGACGAGCAGCACCGAGCCGACGAGGATCACCTTGTCGTGCGTGCCGAAGTGGGCGATGGCCCACTCCTTCACCGGCGTCGGGGTGCGGTCGATGACGGCCGAGCCGACCGCGAGTACGGGCGAGGCGGAGGGTGTGCCGAAGGCCGCCGCGAGATGGCCGACGGCGATACCGAGTGCGGCGGAGACCAGGCCGGCCAGGACGGCCATGAGCTTCTTCATGGCTCAGGTTCGGAGCCGACCACCAATCCGGATCGGTGGCAGCTCCGAATCCCCTCTGATCGACCGCCCACCCACCCCGATGGAGGCCTCACGATGCAGTCCCCACGACCGCGGCGTATCGCCGTGATCGGATCAGGCGTGTCCGGCCTCGTCGCCGCCCAGCACTGCGCGGCCGGCGCCGAGGTGACGCTCTTCGAGGCCGACGACCGCCTCGGTGGCCACGCCGACACCCACGAGGTCGTCGAGGAGACGCCCCGGGGCCCGTGCACGCTCGCCATCGACACCGGCTTCATCGTCCACAACCGGTTGACCTACCCCACCCTGATCCGCGTCTTCGAGGACCTGGGCGTGCCCACGCAGCCCTCGGAGATGTCGATGTCGATTGCCGACGAGACCACCGGCGTCGAATGGGCCGGAGCGCGCGGCGTCCGTGGTGTGCTGCCGAATTGGGCGCGGCTGACGGACCGGCGCCATCTCGCCATGCTGGCCGAGATCCCGCGCTTCCACCGCGCCGCCCGCGCACTGCTCGCCCGGGAGGGCGAGGACGAGGGCAGCGTCGATGGGCCAGGCGACCTCACCACCCTGACGGACTTCCTCGACCAGCACGGCTTCAGCGAGCGGCTGCGCAGCCACTTCATCGAGCCGCTGGTCGCCGCGGTCTGGTCGTGCGACCCCGAGCTCGCCGGTCAGTACCCGGCGCTCTACCTCTTCCGCTTCCTGGCCCACCACCAGATGCTGTCGGTCTCGGGCAGCCCGACCTGGCGCACCGTGACCGGCGGCTCCCGCAGCTACGTCGACCGCATCGCCGCGCACCTGGAGGCCCACGGCGGACGGATCCTCACCGGGACGCCGGTGCGCTCCGTGCTCGAGGAGGACGACAGCGTCACCGTGGTGGCCGCCAGCCGGGCTGACGGCACTGAGCTGCGCGACCGGTACGACGCCGTCGTCATCGCCACGCATCCCCACCAAGCCCTGGCCATGCTCGCCGCCGCGACGCCCGAGCAGAAGGAGGTCCTCAGTGCGATCGAGTACTCGCCCAACACGGCGGTGCTCCACACCGATACCCGCCTCCTGCCCGCGGAGCGCGCCACATGGGGCTCGTGGAACTTCCGCCGCCGTGCGACGAGCACCGGCCACGTCACGGTCACCTACGACCTCACCCGCCTCCAGCGACTCGACACCGAGACGCGCTACCTGGTCACCCTCGGCGGCTCGGACCTGATCGACCCGGCCAGCGTCATCGCGGGGATGGACTACGAGCACCCGCTCTACACGCCGACGTCCGTGGCCGCCCAGAGCCGCCTGGCCGAGATCGGCAGCGACCGGGTGGTCTTCGCCGGCGCCTATCACGGGTGGGGCTTCCACGAGGACGGCGCCCGCTCCGGCGCGGCCGCGGCCGCGCGTCTCGGCATCGACCGGCGGGAGTCGCCCGCGCATCGCGCGCCGACCGTCTACGCCACCCGCATCACGCACCAGCGTCGCGAGCCGTGGCGGCGACGTTTCCAGCACCGGTCGCTGCTCTGGGTCACCGATCTGGACGCCGCCGGCACGAGCTACCCGGCCGGCCAGCTCAACCGGGTGCGCTCGTGGTTCACCGGGGCGATCGAGGCCCGCGACCACCTCGGCGACCCGGGCCGCAGTGTGCGCGAGAACCTCACCGCCTTCCTCGCCTCCGAGGGTCTGCAGCTCGGTCGTGGCCGGGTCACGGTCGCCGCCCATCCGAGGGCGTGGGGCCACTGCTTCAACCCGATCAGCGTCTTCTGGTGCCGGGACGAGGCGAGGGAGCCGCTGGCCACCGTCGTCGAGGTGCACAACACGTACGGCGACCGGCACGCCTATCTCCTGCCTCCGGGCTCCGAGACCGTCTCCAAGGCGATGTACGTCTCGCCGTTCCACGGCGTCGACGGGCGTTACCGCGTGCTGGCCCCCGAGCCGCAGCCGGGCGGGCGCCTCGACCTCGCGATCGATCTCGTCACCGCCGACGGCGCACGGTTCAGCGCCTCACTGCGCGGTGAGCCGGTCCGTGGCCATGGCCGCAGGGCCGCGCTGGTCGGTGCCCGTGACGCCCTGCTCATCCGCGCCCACGGCCTCGCCCTGTGGGCACGCCGACTTCCCGTCCACCCCCGTCCGATCCACCACCAGGAAGGTGTGTCATGACGCTCCTCGCCCACTCCAGCCGAGCGACCTCGAGTCGCCCGGATCTCCACCGCTGGCCGGACCTCGCCCTGCCGCCGTCCGGGCCTCGTACGTCGCTGGGAGCAGCGCTCGCCCGCAGGTTCTTCGTGTGGGCCTTCTCCCGCATGCCCGTCACCGTGCGGCTGCACGAGCCGGGCGGCGTACGCACGCTGGGTCGGGGTGGGCCGACGATGGACGTCCTCCGTCCCGACGAGCTCTTCGCCCGGATCGGCCGCGATGCCAACATCGGGTTCGGTGAGGCGTACATGGCCGGTGCCTGGGAGGCCGAGGACCTGCAGGCGTTCCTCCACGTCCCCGCCAGCCGGATGGACGCCCTGATGCCGCCGCTGGTGCACCGGCTCCGCCGCCTGGTCGCGCCGCGGATCGGCCGCCACCAGCGTGGCGGGGCGACAGACACGCGTGACAACGTCGCCCGGCACTACGACCTCTCCAACGGCCTCTTCGAGCAGTTCCTCGACCCGACGATGACCTACTCGTCCGGCTGGTTCCGCACCGACCGCGAGGGAGAGCCGATCGTCGGTGACGACCTCCAGGCGGCGCAGCACCGCAAGATCGACGCCCTCCTCGATGCGGCCGGCGTGGGAGACGGCACCCGGCTGCTCGAGATCGGCACCGGTTGGGGTGAGCTCGCACTGCGCGCCGCCCGACGCGGCGCGACGGTGCGGAGCCTCACCCTCTCCGTCGAGCAGCAGGAGCTCGCCCGGACGCGGATCGCGGCGGCCGGACTCCTCGACCGGGTCACCGTCGACCTGCTCGACTACCGCGAGGTCGACGGCCTGTACGACGCCGTCGTCTCCGTCGAGATGATCGAGGCCGTCGGCTGGCGCCACTGGGACGAGTACTTCGCCACCATCGCCCGGATTCTCGCACCGGGCGGACGGGCCACGATCCAGGCGATCACGATGCCCCATGAGCGGATGCTCGCCAGCCGGGACACCGACACCTGGATCACCAGATACATCTTCCCCGGCGGTTTCCTGCCCTCGCTCGAGGCGCTCGGCGATGCGGCCGGCACGTCAGGCCTCGTGATGCGGGTCAATGCCGCGCTCGGCCACCACTACGCGGAGACCCTGCGGCAGTGGGACGCCAGCTTCGTCGACCACGAGGACGCGGTCGCCGCACTCGGCTTCGACGAGACGTTCCGACGGATGTGGCACTTCTACCTCTCCTACTGCGGCGCCGGCTTCGACGCCGACTACATCGACGTGCACCAGCTCGTCCTCTCCCGCGAGGGACTGCGATGACCCGCGTCGCGGACCGTCTCGCCGAGATCATCACGCCGCTGGTCGGCGAGCTCCCCGTCCGCCTACGCGCTTGGGACGGCTCCGAGGCCGGGCCGCTGGAGGCGCCCCTGGTGGAGCTCCGTTCGCCGGAGGCGCTGCGCCGGCTCATCTGGCACCCGGGTGAGCTCGGCGCGGCACAGGCCTATGTGACCGGCGAGGCGGACCTGCCCGGGACGACCGCCGAGCTCGACGCCACGCTGGCGCTCGTGATGGAGGCCGCCCGGAAGGCCGCGCCGACCCGCGCGGAGCAGGCACGGGCCGTCGTACGGGCGGGAAGGGCGGCGTTGGAGCTGGGCCTCGTCGGCCGGCCACCGGCCCCACCTGCCACCCAGGCCCAGGTGCGCGGGCGCCTGCACTCGCTCGCCCGTGACCGTGCCGCGATCAGCCATCACTACGACGTGCCCGCCGAGTTCTACGAGCTGATCCTCGACGAGTCGATGGCCTACTCCTGCGGCTACCACGCCACGCCCGAGACGCCCGTGGCCGACGCGCAACGGGCCAAGCTGGACCTGGTCTGCACCAAGCTCGGGCTCGGCCCGGACAGCACCCTGCTCGACATCGGCTGCGGCTGGGGGTCGCTCACGGTGCACGCCGCCCAGCACTTCGGCGCGAGGGTCCTCGGCGTGACGATCGCCGCCGAGCAGCAGCGGTACGTCGCCGAGCGGATCGCACGCGCGGGTCTCGCCGACCGCGCCGAGGCCCGGCTCTGCGACTACCGCGACGTCGAGGGCACCTTCGACGCCGTGAGCTCCATCGAGATGGGCGAGCACGTCGGCCAGGAGAACTACCCGACGTTCGCCCGGGTACTCCAGGACCGGGTGCGCCCGGGTGGGCGGGTGCTCGTGCAGCAGATGTCCCGCACCGAGCGGCCGGGCGGAGGAGCGTTCATCGAGTCCTTCATCGCACCCGACATGCACATGCGTCCCGTCGGCCAGACGGTGGACCTGCTCGAGCGTGCCGGCCTGGAGGTCCGTGACGTCCACGCCCTGCGTGAGCACTACGTGCTGACCGTCGCCGGCTGGATCGAGCGGTTCGAGGCCCACGAGGACCGCCTCCGGGAGCTCGTCGGGGAGGAGATGCTGCGGGTCTGGCGGCTCTACCTCGTCGGTGGTTCGGCGGCTTTCCGCGACGGTCGGATGGGTGTCGACCAGATCCTCGCGGTACGGCCGGGCGGCTCGCACGATCTGCCGTGGGTGCGGGCGTGAGCCTCACCGTCACAGTGCTCGCCGCCGCAGCAGCTGTCATCGGGGTGATGGCCGTGGCGGCGGTGACGGCCCGGCGCCTGGGCCGGGTCGCGGTGGTCGACGCGGCGTGGGGGTGTTCCTTCGTCGCCCTCGCGCTCGCGTCGGCCACCGTCGCAGGGCTGCCGTGGTTCGGGCATCACGGGGGGATGCCCGGGCTGCGGTGGCTCGTCGTCGCGATGGTCGCGGTCTGGGGGCTGCGACTCGCCATCCACCTGGGCCGCCGTATCGCGGCCGAGACGCACGACGACCCCCGCTATGAGGAGATGCTCGGCGGCACGCTCGTGGAGGTCCCGTTCCGCGCCGTCGTGCTCAAGGTCTTCGTGCTCCAGGGCGTGGTCGTGCTCGTGGTGGCGCTGCCGGTCCTCGTCGCAGTCCGGGCCGGAACCGCCGCCGGAGGGACCTGGTGGTGCGTCGCTGTCGGCGTTCTTGTCTGGGCGATCGGGCTCGGCTGCGAGGCAGTCGCCGACCGGCAGCTGGCGGCCTTCAAGCGCAGGTCGGACCGCCCACCGCTCCTCACCACCGGCATCTGGTCATGGTCGCGGCACCCGAACTACTTCGGCGATGCCGCCGTGTGGTGGGGGATCTGGCTGGCCGGCGCTGCGAGCACCGGAGGGCCGGGAGCGGTCATCGGCCTGGTCGGGCCGCTCGTGATGACGTGGTTCCTCACCGCCGTCTCCGGTGTGCGCCTGGCCGAGCGCCGGATGCGTGGGCGTCCCGGCTGGGAGGCGTACGCCGCCCGCACCTCGATCTTCGTGCCACTGCCCCCACGTCCGACTCACTGACCGGTCGGAAGGCGGCGCTCAGGCGAGGGAGCCGAGCCACCAGCCGAGGCAGACTGCGCCGAAGCCGGCGACGAGCGACAGGACGACGTTGAGGACGGCGGTGCGTGCGCGACCGTCCTCGATGAGGCGGAGCGTCTCGAAGGAGAACGTCGAGAAGGTCGTCAGCGCGCCGCAGAAGCCGGTGCCGAGCAGGGCCTGGGCCCACGTTCCCCCGTGTCCACCGGCGACCAGTGCGGCGACCACGCCGAGCACGAACGAGCCCACCACGTTGACCGTGAAGGTTCCCCACGGCACCTTCGAGTCGTGCCGGGACTGGACGAGCAGGTCGGTGACGTATCGGGCCGGTGCACCGACGACGGCGCCGGCCACGACGAGCAGCGCGGTCATCGTGGCGCCGCCAGGCGACGCCCGAGGGCCAGCCCCGCGGTCACGGCCACGAGGCCGCAGAGGAGGGTGGCGACGACGTACGACAGGGCGATGAGGGGACGGGAGACGAGCTCCGCACGCGTGTCGAGCATCCAGGTGGAGAACGTCGTGAAGCCGCCGAGGACGCCGACGCCCAGGAAGGGGCGGGTGTAGCGGTGGTGGGACCAGCGCTCCAGCACGAAGGCCATGAGCAGTCCGAGAAGGAAGGCACCGGCGATGTTGGCCAGCCACGTGGCCCACGCGAAGTCCTCGGGATCATGCGGCAGCGCCTCCGCGAGGCCCCAACGACCCAAGGAGCCGAGCGCGCCGCCGAGCGCGATGACGGGCAGCAGATCGGCGTTCGCCCGGATCAGGCTCCACGGGTGGGGGTACGGCCTCGGGGTGACACTGACGTCGGGATCGAGCGGCAGACTCATTCAGTCTGCCGACTTCCGCAGGTCCGCGAGCTCCGCCTCCGCCCCCTCACCTTCGGTGAGGTCGGGTGCGGGCTCGAACCAGACGAGCTTGCCCTCGTCGTCCAGCGTCACGCCCCAGGCCAGCGAGGCGCGGGCGACCAGGGCCAGCCCTCGGCCGCCGACCGAGAGGTGGTCGATCATGAAGGGTCGCGGGAGCTCAGGCACCGCGGTCGAGCCGTCGTGGACCTCGATCCGCGGCCGGCTGGCGTCGCCCCGCATCGAGATGGTGATGGGGTCCGACCCGTGCAGGAAGGCGTTGCCGACCAGTTCGGAGATCGCCAGTTCGGCCGACTCGACGAGGTCCTCACGCCCGACCTCCTTGAGCGCGGCGACGACCCAGTGCCGTGCGTCCGGGGCCGCATGGGCGCCCGGACCCACCGTCAGGGCAGGTCGCATGAACGGCATACGAGCCTCCTTACGGCAGGTGTCCGAGGGTTTGTCTCACTCACTGCAGGGGACGTTGCCCACTGAGGGGCGTCCCATCCCCTCAGCCAACGTGATGAGTGAATGTGACCATACAGACGGGGGGCCGGGTAGTCACCGTGCCGTTCCGGCAATAAGAATGGGGCGTGGATCGTTCTAATGAATGAATTCACAAGCTTTCGAAAGGTGAGTCAGATGGCAGAGCGTCACAAGGTCGTGGTGGTCGGGTCCGGGTTCGGCGGTCTCTTCGCAGCGAAGGGACTCAAGCGGGCGGACGTCGACGTGACCGTGATCGGCAAGACGACCCATCACCTCTTCCAGCCGCTGCTCTACCAGGTGGCGACGGGCATCCTGTCGCAGGGCGAGATCGCTCCGCCCACGCGCGAGATCCTGCACCGGCAGAAGAACGCCAGTGTGCTGCTCGGCGAGGTGACCGACATCGACCTGACGAACCGCACCGTCACCTCCGAGCTGCTCAACAGCACGACGACGGTGCCCTACGACTCGCTGATCGTCGCCGCGGGCGCCGGTCAGTCCTACTTCGGCAACGACCACTTCGCCGAGTTCGCGCCGGGCATGAAGTCGATCGACGACGCCCTCGAGCTGCGCGGCCGGATCTTCGGTGCCTTCGAGCTCGCCGAGCTCGCCGCCTCCCGCGGTGAGCCCTTCGACTCGCTGCTGACCTTCGTGGTCGTCGGTGCCGGGCCGACGGGTGTCGAGCTGGCCGGTCAGTTGGCCGAGCTCGCCCGACGTACGCTCAAGCGCGACTTCTCACACATCGCGACCGAGCACGCCCGGGTCATCCTCGTCGACGGCGCCGACCAGGTGCTGCCGCCCTTCGGCCCCAAGCTCGGCGCCAAGACGAAGACGGCGCTCGAGAAGCTCGGCGTCGAGGTCGTGCTCGGCGCGCTCGTCACCAACGTCGACGAGTTCGGCCTCGAGATGAAGTTCAAGGACGGCTCCACGCAGCGGGTCGACACGATCACCAAGATCTGGGCCGCCGGCGTCCAGGCCTCCGAGCTCGGCAAGACGCTCTCGGCCCAGACCGGCGCCGAGCTCGACCGCGCCGGCCGGATCGCGGTCAACCCCGACCTCACGCTCCCGGGCCACCCGGAGGTCTTCGTGGTCGGCGACATGATCAATCTCAACCACCTGCCCGGTGTCGCGCAGGTCGCGATGCAGGGCGGCAAGTACGCAGCGAAGACGATCAAGCACCGCCTCACCAGCAAGCCCGCACTGAAGCCGTTCCACTACTTCGACAAGGGCTCGATGGCGACGATCAGCCGCTTCCGCGCGGTCGCGCTCATCGGCAAGGTCCAGCTCACCGGCTTCATCGCGTGGCTGATGTGGCTGGCTGTGCACATCATCTACATCACCGGCTTCAAGAACCGCCTCACCACGGCGTTCCGCTGGGTCATCTCGTTCCTCGGCCGCGACCGCTCGGAGCGTACGACGACCCTGCAGCAGGTCTTTGCGCGCACCGCTCTCCAGCGACTCGAGGGCGGACACCGCGCGCTCGTCTCGGACCAGCCGATCCCGTTGGGCGGCAGTGTCGAGAAGGGTGCAGCCGTCGAGGTCCAGCTCGAGACGCAGTCGGCGGCGTCGCGGCGCTCGAACGACTGAGTGGCGGCGCCGCCCGTCGGTGCCGCGACTAGGTGCCGGGGCGGTGCTGGCGGAGCACGCGCATGAACTCCGCCGGGTCGACGTCCGAGCCGTCGATCACGACCGCTGACATCCCGCGCCGCGGGAAGGTGACCTGCCAGTCGGCGTCCTCCGGCGTGCCGTGGACGGTCACCGCGGTGTGGGTGTCGGCGAGGTCGAACTGCGTGCGGGTGCCGGCGCGCTCGATCGTGAGGCGGCTGCCCGTCATCATGAGTCTGGCGGTGGAGTCGCCCACGCGGGCGGCCCACACGATGGCGGTTCCGACACCGACGACGGCCGCGATACCGATCGCGATGAGGCTGCGGCTGGAGAAGGCCCACCAGCAGCAGGCGATCGTGACGAGCAGCCCGATCGCGAGCCCGAGGGCGAGGATGCCGTTGGCCTTGCGACGCTGCTCGAACGTGAACTCGTAGGGCGTGTCCGGCGTCGCCGCGTCGGGGACAGGTCGCAGCGCCGGGCGCTCGGCGGCCGGATCCGGTAGGGCGCCCAGCGAGCTGGCGATCTCGGCGGGGGAGCGGCGGTCGTGGTACGCCGGCGCGCTGGCCTGGATGAGGGTCTTGGCGCGCTCGCTGAGGTCGAGCGGAGCCCGCTCGGGCTCGTCGGCCTCCTCAGGTTCGGCGGTCTCCTCCTCGGCGGCGACGGCAATCTGCGCGGGCTCCTCGGGTTGCTCCGGCTCCTCGAGTTGCTCCGGCTCCTCGAGTTGCTCCGGCCCTTCGGGTCCGACGTCGGTCGGCACGTCGGGCTGCTCGGGGTCGGTGGGCGGTGCCGGCGGGACGGCGGGCTCCTCTTCCAGGGCCACGGGCTGGAGCTCCGGTTGGGGCTCGGGTGCGATCGCGGTGTCCTCGGCGGTCGTCGAGTCAGCGGCCGGCGGGGGCTCCGACTCGGCCGCGTGGCGGCCCCAGAAGCGCCGTTTCTTCTTGTGGGCGGCCGGGGCCGCGAGGACCGCGTCGCCGGTCTCCTCGACGTGTGGCTTCTCGGGCGCCGGCTCGGCGTCCACCTCCTCCGACACCTCGGGCTCGTCGGCCCCGCCGGGGACGGTGTCGGCCATGTCGCCTTCGGGCGCTTCGTCGAGCTCGTCCGCGGTCTCGGGTGCCACGGCCGCCTCGACCTCGGCAGGAGCCAGGAGCGGGTCCTCGGCGTGCTCCTCGAGCGCGTCCGCAACCTGCTCGTCGTCGGGAAGGGCCGGGGGGACCGGCGACAGCTCGGACTGCTGGAAAGCTGGGGATGCCGCAGGCGCTGGCGGCGTCGGCGTCGGCGTCGGCGCCGTGAGTGAGGCGAGCAGCGCAGCGGTCGAGTCCGAGAGGCCGGGCACGTTGAGCGAGGCGAGGATCTCCTCGACCGACATCTCCGTCGGGGCGGCGGGCGCCTCGACCTGGGGCTGCACCGGTTCGGGCTGAGAGTCCGGCTCCGGCTGGGGCTCGGGTTCGGTCGAGGGCAGCGGCTCAGGAGCAGGCTCCGCCGCGGGCTCCGGGGTGGAGTTCGGTGCGGGGTCGGGCTCAGTCGCCGGGAGCGGCTCGGGCTCCGGCTGGACGTCCGGCTCGGGGACGGGCTTGCTCTCCGGCTCAGGCGCGGGCTCGACGACGGGCTCCGGTGCCGGCTCGACGACGGGCTCGGGAGCGGCCGGGGTGGCCGGGGTCGGTTCGGGCTCCACCACCGGCTCAGGTGTCGGCTCGACGGCCGGCTCCGTCTCCGGCTCCACTGCGGGCTCGATCGTCGCGACGGGCTCATCGACCTCGCCCGACGGGACGGTGAGGTCGTGCGCGCTGAGCTCGGTGTCGGCGTACTCCTCGGCGGGGAGGGCGTCGGTGCCGGCCGTCTCGCTGGTCGGGAGAGCAGGCTCCTCGACCTCGCCCGCTTCGCCCGATTCGGTCGGCTCCGGCTCCGGCTGCGGGTCGGGTTCTGCCGGCGGGTTGTCCAGGGCGGCGAAGGCGGCCATGACCGCAGCTGTGGTGTCGTAGCTGGGCCGGGGCGCGTCTGTCTCGGTGGGGTCGAAGAGTGTGGAGTCGGCCACCGACCAGGCGGGTCCGTCGGATTCCGCCGCACCCGCGGGCGCCGGGGTGCCCTCGCCCGCGAGGCGGGAGAGCTCGTCGGTGATCCCGGCGAAGGTGCCGAACGGATCGGCCGGCACCTCGGGCTCGGCAGGCTGCTCAGGGGCCGGCTCGTCGGCGGGCTCAGGCACGGAGACGGACACGGGCTCGGGAGCGGCGTCGTCGGCGGGCTCAGGCGCGTCGTCGGTCACGTCAGAAAGCGCGTCAGGCGACTCAGCAGCGTCCGACGCGGGGGTGCCGCGACGGTTCAGCCACTGGTCGAGAAGCCCATCGGCTGATTCAGTCATGACGTCCTTCCGAAAACTTCCGTGATCAGCGACTCAACGACCCGGTGGGGGACGGGTTACAGCAACAGCCACCGTAGTGCCGGAAATGCCGCTCAGGGCGCTGATCGCTCATATCGACGGCGGCGGAGCCGATCTTCGGGCGTCAGTCTGGACGGAGATCATGGAGGATCCAGTCGATGCCCTCCCAGGCACCAAGGCATCTCAGGTCGTGCTGAGCCTCCTGCAGCAGTAACCGGCTCGGGGCTCACGGGCTTGAAACCGCTCGGGGTGTGAGCTTCTGGTTACGCCTCGGTTGCGTGCCTTCCGGGACGCTGACGCGTCGCCGTACGGTCAACGGCGTAACGATTCGGCACCTTGCCACGCCGTCCCACGCCGGTCTCCGCCAGCCCCATGCCAGGAGCGCATCCCTATGACGTCCGTGATCGAACCCCTCAGCGACACCGCCAAGCTCCGTGAGGCCTCCGCGGCCCACAACTGGCGGCACTTCGGCGACATGACGGACGGGGCGGCCGAGCAGCTGCGGGTCATCGTGCGCGGCGAGGGGTGTCACCTCTACGACAGCGACGGCAACCGCTTCCTCGACGCGCTGTCGAACCTCTTCTGCGTCAACGTCGGCTACTCCTACGGCGACGAGTTCGCCGAGGTGGCGGCCGAGCAGCTGCGCACGCTGGGCTATCACGCCAACTGGGCCTCGACCCATCCGCGGGCGATCGAGCTCTCGGCGCGAGTTGCGGAGCTCGCCGGTGACCTCGACCTGCCGCACGTGATGTTCACGCCCTCGGGCGGCGAGGGTGTGGAGACCTGCTGGAAGATCGCGCGGCAGTACTTCAAGCTCAAGGGCGAGAACCGCTGGAAGGCGATCGCGCGGGAGACGGCGTACCACGGTGTGTCCCTCGGCGCGATCAGCCTCAACGGCATCGCCGCCTATCGCGAACCGTTCGAGCCGCTCGTGCCCGGCGCGCTGCACGTGCGCAACACCAAGGCCTACGGGCGTCCTGAGGGCGAGACCGAGGCCGAGCACGCCGCCTTCCTGCTCGAGGACATGGAGGCGCGGATCCTGCAGGAGGGCCCGAGCACCGTCGCGATGATCATCGTCGAGCCGGTGCAGAACGCCGGCGGCATGTTGACGCCGCCGGCGGGCTACGCCGAGGGGCTGCGCGCGCTCGCGGACAAGTACGGCATCCTGCTGGTCGCCGATGAGACCATCACCGGCTACGGCCGGCTCGGCACCTGGTTCGGCTCCCAGCGCATCGGCCTGCGACCGGACATCCTCACCTCCGCCAAGGCGCTCTCGTCGGCGCACGCGGTGATCGGCGCCGTGCTGGTGAGCGACCGCGTCTATGAACCGTTCACCGAGGCACCGTCGCTCTTCAAGCACGGCAACACCTTCGGTGCCCACCCGGTGATGAGCGCGATCGCGCTGAAGAACCTCGAGATCATGGAGCGGCTCCGGCTCAACGAGCACGTGCTGGCGAAGGAGCCGGAGCTGCGCGCGGCGCTGGAGTCGTTGTACGACCTCGACTGCGTCGGCGACGTACGCGGCATGGGCTTCTTCTACGCGATCGAGCTCAAGCCCGGCACGGTGTCCGACGGAGCCCTGCTCGCGAAGGAGATCGAGAACGGCCTCTCCGACGCCGGCATCATGCTCCGCGTCACCCCGACGCCCACCGGCGCGATCCTCGGCATCTGTCCGCCGCTCGTCGCCGACACCGCGGAGTTCGACGAGTTGGTCGGCGGGATCCGGACGGTGCTGTCGGCCGTCTGCGGCTGAGGAGCGGGTTCGTCCGGCTGTGTAGCTTCTTGGGCGTGAAAGTTGACAGCGCAGGACGAGACTTGGTGGTCGAGGGTCTCCAGAACGCGCGCGACCTCGGTGGGCTTCCGTTGGTCGTTGGTGGCCGAACGCCGCACGGCGTCTTCTTCCGATCGGAGAGCCTGCACACCGTCACCCCTGCCGGTTGGCAACAGCTCCATGCTCTCGGGATCCGTACGGTCGTGGACCTCCGCCAACCCGTCGAGCGTGATGCCCGTCCATATGAATCACCCGAATGGATGACCGTGCGGTACGTCGACCACGATGGTCTCGACGACAACCCGTCCTTCTGGGCGGACTACCGGGACAACGGGCTCGTCGGAACAGCGCTCTACTTCCTCCCTCACCTCGAGCACCTCCCGGAGCGGTCGGCCGCTGCGCTGAGTGCCCTCGCGCAAGCCCCCGAAGGTGGAGTCCTCTTCCACTGCGCCGGTGGACGCGACCGCACCGGCATCATCGCTCTGCTCCTGCTGGCGATCGTGGGCGCCGAGCGGGACGCCATCATCGAGGACTACATGGAATCCGTTCGCAACGGGGCCGCGCTTGCCGCCGCCCAAGGTCGACCCGACGCAGAGGCCACGTGCGAGCAGATCTGCCAGCGCCACGGCACCACCACTGAAGGTGCATTCCGTGAGGCGGTTGCTCAGCTCGACCCGACGCCGGTGCTGTCTTTGCTGACTCACGAGGAGCACGAGGCCATCAGGACGTGGCGAGGCGGGCTGACTGGCGTGGCGCCCGTCGATCGTCGGAGCCCAGCAATATAAGGCGATTCTCCGCTTTCCTCCTTGGTTTTGTCGGCGCTCGGGAGTAGGATCGGAGTATCCGGTCGTGAAGGAGGCCCAGTCCACAGGGTCGAAGCGATCGGTCAGCCGAGGAACATCCACCTTCGCTCATTCGAGCCGGCGAACGTTGAGAGACCACCTGCTGTTCGGCAGGGGTCTGGTCCGTTTGCCGTGTTGCGAAGGAGGTGCCCGATGGTCGTGCAGTACGTCGAACCGACCCATCCGATCGTCGGTGCCGCCTACGCGATCCGGGACGCGTTGAACGATGTGGCCGACGTGAATCCTCTGTTCATGGCGCCCGCCGCTCAGGCAGAGGCCCTGCGGCAGCTGGTCGCCGCGCACAACCAACTCACCGAACTGCAGGCACGCGTCATGGCATCCGCGACCCAGGTCGCCGACGACGCCGGGAAACATGACAGCGCAGCGTGGCTGGCGCACGAGACCCACCTCGGGCCGCGGGAAGCGAAGGCCCAGAAACGGCTTGCTGAAGCGTTGGAAGCATGGCCCGCTGTCGCGGCGGGGATGCGTGCCGGGGTGGTGAACCGCGAGCAGGCCGAGATCATCGCCCGCGCCCTGAACGCCCTCCCGGACGACACTGCGGCTGAGTTGATCCCCCGCGCCGAGGCGCACCTCGTCGACGAAGCGTCGCGGTGGAACCCCAACCAACTCCGGGTCCTGGCCCGTCAGGTGTTGGACGTGATCGACCCCGACGGGACCGAGGCCCGCGAAGCCAAGAAGCTCGCCGCGGAGGAGAAGTCAGCGTTCCAGAAGACCCGGCTCAACTTCGCGAAGAAGCACGACGGCACCACCAAGATCACCATCGTCGTCCCCGACCTCACCGCCACCCGCCTCGCCCACCTGCTGCACGCCTTCACCAGCCCCCGGCACGACCCCGCCGACAAGCAGGCACTCGCGGACGCGGCCGGCGATGAGGCGGGTGAGAGGGTGTGGTGGAAGCTGCCGAACAACAAGAAGCTCGGCCACGCGTTCTGCGAGCTGCTAGAGAACATCGACCCGAACTCGATGCCGCAACACGGCACCACCGGCACCGAACTCATCGTCACCATCCCGCTGGCCGACCTGCGTCGCGACCTCGCCGCCGCCACCGTCCTCGGCCCCAACGGCGTCGAACGGATCACCGCCCACGAAGCCCGCCGCCTCGCCTGTGAGGCCGGGATCATCCCCGCCGTCCTCGACGGCAAGGGCCAGGTCCTTGATCTGGGCTGCACGGCACGCTTCGCGTCGAAGGCTCAGAAGAAGGCGCTCATGCTGCTCCGGGCGACCTGCAGCGAGGAAGGCTGCGACGTGCCGGCCGCCATGACCGAGGTCCACCACCTCAACCCTTGGTCCCAAGGCGGGAAGACCGACCTGAAGGACCTGGTCCTGCTCTGCAAACCCGGCCACCGCAGGATCCACTCACCCGACTACACGTACGAGCGCCTCCCCGACGGCACCATCCGGTTCTACCGCAGGACGTAGGAGCCAGTGCTCCACCCGTCCTACCCGACGCGGTCTGTAGGCCCTGTCGGGCTCGAACCGACGACCAGCGGATTAAAAGTCCGACGCTCTACCAACTGAGCTAAGGGCCCGGGGGTCCGCGAGGTGATCGACGGAGCCTCCGGCAGGGAGCCTACTGGCGGCCGTCCGCCCAGCCTGAAACCGGGGGTCGCCCGCCCGAAGGACCCTGTGACGCACCGAGGGCCGGGGAGATCCCCGGCCCTCGGCTTGGTTCAACTGCGGCTCACGGCCACAGGTAGTACGTGGGGTTCGGGACCTTGTAGGTCTTGTCCGCGAACCCGCCGACGAGGTCGGAGTACTGGTCGCCCAGGTTGCCGACGATGTCGTAGTGCAGGTCGTTCTCGATGTGCTTGCGGGTGGCCGACTTGTACTCCTGCGTCGTGCACTTGAGGGAGCCGGCGATGCCCGTCACCGAGGTCGAGCAGTTGCTCGAGTTGATGTAGGACGGCACCTTGGTCGCGTCGTACGTCGTCGCTCCGGTGAGCCACTTGGTGAAGTAGAGCGCCGGGGTGAAGAGCGGGGCGCCCTTGCTGTCGACGAAGCCCACCTGGGTGAGGTTCTCGACCGAGGCCTCGGCCTGGTCACTCGTGCGACCGGTGACACCGATGATCGTGCAGCCGGCGGCCTTGGCGGCCTTGGCGAGCGCTACCGAGCCGGGGACGGCCGGGAACTTCTTGTTGAGCGTCCAGTCCGCACCGATGGCGGCGTCGTAGACGAACTTCATCGCCCCGTCCTCCATGTCGTAGTTCCACAGCGTGGTGTCATCGCTGTCGAGCACGATCGCGGGCTTGTTCGGCACCTTGGCGGGGTGGGCGAGGTTGTACTTCGCGGTGTTGTAGTTGGCGCGCGCGCGGACGAGGGTGCGATGCGCCCGACGCTTGGCCTTGCGAGACTTGTGCTTCGCCTTGCGGACGGCGGTCTTGGCCTTCCTGAGCATCTTGGCGGTGTGCGCGACGACTGCCGGGGCGGCCGCGTGGGCAGCGGTGACGGCGGCGATCCGGTTCACCTGAGTCTTGCAGTCCGTGGCGATCCGGGAGCTCCAGGACTTCATCAGACCGGTCACCTCGGTGATGTACGCGGACGAGGTCTTGTCGGCGATGCCGGTCGAGGACGGCGCGTTGTAGTACGCGCGGATCTCGGCCCGGACCGGGTCGATGTTGGGGATCCCGTCACCCTTCGCGGCGGCGGTCGCCACCGTGGTGAGCGGCGCCATCGTGTACGTCGTCGCCGGCTGCAGCGTCGCGGACTCGTCGTCGGAGCCGATGTGGACCGCGTCGAGGTTGGGGCTGGCGAGGAAGTACGTCGGGTTGGGGATCTTCCAGGCCTTGTTGGCGTATCCGCCCCAGAGGTCGGAGAGCTGGTCACCGACGTTGCCGACGATCTCCACGCCGTCAGCGTCCTCGATGTGCTCACGCGTCTGGGCCTTGTACTCGACCGTCGTGCACTTGTAGGAGTGCGGGATCCCGGTGACGGTCGTGGAGCACTCGCCACTCTTGATGTAGTCCGGCACGGTGCTGGCGTCGTACGTCGTCGCGCCGGTCTCCCACTTGGTGAAGACGTGGCTGTCCGGGATCAGAGGGTCGCCCGAGCTGGTGGTGAAACCGGCGGCCTTGAGGTTGTCGATCGTGGCCTGCTTCTGCGAGGCCGGGCGGCCGGTGACGACGTACAGCGCGTAGCCCTTGGCCGCGAGGTCCTTGACCAGGGCGGGCGTGCCGGGGACGGCGGGGAAGCAGAAGGCGCCGCCGACCTCGTCACCGTTCGGGCAGCTGAAGTCGGTGTTGTCAGCGTTCTTGCCCGTCACCCACTGGGCGTTGGTCGTGCCGTTGTAGTTGAAGTTGGACCCCTTGTCCTCGTAGTCGTAGTTCCAGAGGAGGGTGTCGTCGGTGTCGAAGACGATCGCCTTCGTGCCCTTGTCGGCGTCGCTGAGCGCCGGGTACTGGGCCTCGATCTGGCCGATGATCCCGGAGACCTCGCTGATGTAGCTCGACGAGGTGCGGTCCGCCAGGCCCCCCGACGCGTTGTAGTAGGCGCGGATCGCGGACTTCACGGAGTCGACGTTCGGGATGGCTTCGCCGGACGACGGCAGGGTGACGCTGCCGGTGGTGGGGTCGACCTTGAAGGTGTAGCTGCTGGGCGGCGTCAGCGATGAGCCGGCTGCCAGGGCCGGTGTGGCCGTGGCGGTGAGTGCGGTGGCCAGCGCGGCTGCGGCCACGATGGCGGGGCGTCGGAATGACACGTGCTGCTCCCGAGGG
The DNA here is from genome assembly GCF_020715565.1 of Nocardioides sp. Kera G14. Classification (NCBI taxonomy): domain Bacteria; kingdom Bacillati; phylum Actinomycetota; class Actinomycetes; order Propionibacteriales; family Nocardioidaceae; genus Nocardioides; species Nocardioides sp. Kera G14. The sequence continues at coordinate 347,313 of NZ_CP085839.1, forward strand.
ATCGATCGGATGGAATCCGTCGAGGCTAGGGAGAAAGTGTGTCGATCGGAAGAACATCCGGTGTCGCCGGTGAAACCGAGGTTTCGTCTGTGACCGTCGATGGGTCGGATGTTTCGTTCTGCTTCTGCGCCCGGGCGACGTAGCGACGCACGCCCTCGCTGATCGCCCAGCAGCCGAGGGTGATGGCCACCCAGCGCTCCATCAGCGTGGTGAAGGTGATCGAGTGGTGCAGGCACTGGATCACTGCCGGGGAGGCGACGAGTGTGGCGACGATCAGGAGGGGCACCGAGACGCCGCCGGGCCGGAGCCCCTTGAGCATCGTGCCGCGGTCGCGGAGCAGGTCCGGGTCGAGGGCCTCGGTGGTCATGCCATCACCGCGAGGCTCGCGGGCATCTCCGCCCGCTCGCCGGTGACGATGCCGACGGAGCGGACCGAGGTGGCGCCGGTGATCTCGGAGTAGGAGAGGACGGGCATCCGCTCGAGCGCGGGCTCGACCAGGCGGCGTACGGCGAACCGGAGCTGCGGGGCGCAGACCAGGACCGGACGGGCACCGGTGTTCTCGGCGGCGGTGGCGAAGTTCGAGAGTGCGATGAGGATGTTCTGGCCGAGCTCGGGATCGATCGCGAGGACCGCGCCGGCGTCGCTGCTGCGGAGGCTCTCGAACATGTTCTGCTCGAGCACCGGGTCGAAGCTGATCGCCGAGACGGCGCCGTCGGAGAGGTACGGCGCGACGAGGGCCGGGCCGAGCGCCATCCGGGCGGACTCGACGAGGCCGTCGACGTCCTTGCTGACCGCGGCGCGCAGCGAGAGCGCCTCGAAGATCCGGACCAGGTCGCGGACCGCGACGCCCTCGTCGAGCAGCCCGCGCAGCACGCGCTGGATCTCGCCGAGACTGAGCTGCACCGGGGTGAGCTCCTCGATGACGACGGGATGCGTGCGGCGGACGACGTCGGTGAGGAGCCGGACGTCCTCGCGGCCGAGCAGGCGCCCGGCGTGCTTGGTGACGACCTCGGACAGATGGGTCGTGATGACGGAGGCGCGGTCGACGACCGTGGCGCCGGAGATCTCAGCCTGGTGGCGCATCTCGGCGGGGATCCACTTGGCGTCCAGCCCGAAGACCGGTTCACGGGTCGCGGTGCCCGGCAGCGAGTTGAGCATGTCGCCGATCGCCAGCACCGTGTCGCGCGGCGCGGCACCACGCGCCACCTCGACGCCGAAGAGTGTGATGGCGTACGTCGAGTTCGGCAGCTCCAGGTTGTCGCGGGTGCGCACCGGCGGGATGACGATGCCGAGCTCGCCGGCGATCTTCCTGCGCAATGCCTTGACCCGGTCGAGCAGGTCGCCGCCGGTGGTCGCGTCGACGAGGTCGATGATGTCGGCGCTGAGCTCGAGGCCGAGCGGGTCGACGAGGATCTCGCTGGCCAGCGACTCGGGGGAGTCGCTGGGCGCGGCTGGCCCGCCGTCCGGCGTACCGGCGCCGGCGAGTGCGATCTCGGCCGGCGTGCTCTCGTCGATGCGGGAGGCGAAGACGAGCATCAGGCCACCGACGAGGAGGAAGGGCAGTTTCGGGAGGCCGGGGATGAGGCAGAGCGAGAGCGCGGCGAAGCCGGCGATGCGCAGCGGCGCCTTGCGCTTGCCGATCTGCGACAGGATGTCCGAGCCCATGTCCTCGTCGGAGACCGAGCGGGTGACGATGAGGCCGGTCGCGACGGAGAGCAGCAGCGCGGGGATCTGGGAGACGAGGCCGTCGCCGACGCTGAGAAGCGAGTAGGTGTTGATCGCCTCGCTGATCGGCATGTGCGACTGGAGGACACCGATGCCGAAGCCGCCGACGAGGTTGACGACGGTGATGAAGATGGCCGCGACCGCGTCGCCCTTCACGAACTTCGAGGCACCGTCCATCGCGCCGTAGAAGTCGGCCTCGGCGTGGACCTCCTCGCGGCGCTTGCGGGCCTGGTCCTCGTCGATGAGGCCTGAGTTGAGGTCGGCGTCGATCGCCATCTGCTTGCCGGGCATGGCGTCGAGGGTGAAGCGGGCCCCGACCTCGGCCACCCGGCCGGCACCGTTGGTGATGACCATGAACTGGATGATCAAGAGGATCACGAAGACGATCAGGCCGACGATGAGCGAGCCGCCGACGACGAAGTGGCCGAAGGTGCCGATCACCTTGCCGGCGAAGCCGTGGAGCAGGACCAGTCGGGTCGCGGAGACGTTGAGAGCGAGCCGGAAGAGCGTCATCACGAGCAGGATCGACGGGAACGCCGCGAAGTCCAGCGGCTTCTCCACGAACATCGCCGTGAGCAGGATGAGGAGGGCACCGGCGATGTTGAAGGCGATCAGCATGTCGAGCATGAATGCCGGCAGCGGCACGACGAGCATGATCACGATCAGGACGATGCCGACGGGCACGCCGAGCTTGGTGAGCTGCTTCAACGCAGGCCTTCCGGGACGGAGCAACGGGTGAGTTGCGCCGTCCGTGGCGCCGATCAGCTGATCTCCATCCTGGTGATCAGTCCGCCTATCGGCGCCGCCACGTCGGACCTGAGCGGTCCGAGCCAGGGCTCAGAGGGTCACGGTGATGGTCGTGTCGCCGGGCTCGGAGGCCAGAGAGACCGTGCCGCCGTGCGACTCGACGATCGCCTGCACGAGCGCGAGGCCGAGACCGGCCCCGCCCTCGGCGCCGGAGCGCTGCCGCGAGGAGTCACCGCGGACGAACCGCTGGAAGGCGCTCGGGACCAGCTCGGGCTCGAAGCCGGGCCCGTCATCGTGCACGGAGAACCCGGTGGAGGTGGTCGTGACCGTCACGGTCGTGCCGGCCGGGGTGTGCTTGCGAGCGTTGTTCAGCAGGTTGGTCGCCACCTGGTGCAGGGCCATCTGGTCGCCCTCGACCTGGACCCGGTCACCGGCGGCCAGCCGCCAGTGATGGTCGGAGTCCACGACGCGCGTGTCGGAGACGACCTCCGCGAGCAGCTTGCTGAGGTCGACCTCCTCGCGGACCGGCGGTCGCCCGGCGTCCAGTCGCGCGAGCTGCAGCAGGTCCTCGACCAACCTGCTCATCCGCGCGGACTCCTCCTTGACCTTGGCGATCGCGGCGGGCATCTGCTCCGGTCGTTGTGAGGCCAGGTCGGCGTAGCCGCGGATCGTGGTCAGCGGTGTACGAAGCTCGTGCGACGCGTCGGCGACGAATCGGCGCACCTGCTGCTCGGAGCGCTCTCGTGCCGCCAGTGAGGACTCGACGTGCTCCAGCAGGACATTGAGGGCGGCGCCCACGGCGCCGACCTCGGTGCGTTCGTCGGTCAGCCTCGCCGGCACGCGCGAGGTCACGCCGACGTCACCGTCGGCGAGCGGGAGCTGGGCGACCTCGTGGGCGGTGCTGGCGACCTCACGCAGCGGCCCGAGTTGTCGGCGGACGATCAGCAGGCCGACCGCGGTCGCGGTGATGAGCCCGACGACGATGAAGCCGAGCTCCCACCGCACGAGGGAGGTGACGACGTCGTCGACCTCGGCGACGGGGAGGCCTGAGACCACGACCGCGCCGCTGGTCCCGTCGGTGTCGGAGACGTCGACCTCCTGCGCCACCACGCGGTAGGTGCCATACCCCGGGACGTCGACGTCGTGCAGGGCACCGTCGGTCGGCACCGCGGCCAGGTCCGTCGCCTGTGCGAGGTCCACCGCCTCCTGCTCGCCGTTGCCATGCCCGAGGATCACGGCCTTCGGGGTGCTGCCTCCCACGACAGCGACCAGGGTGCCGGCCTCCTGGTTCCGGCCCTGGAAGATCGAGTCGATCGCGTCCGCCGGGCCTCGGCTGTGCCAGCGGTCGGCGGTGCGGACGACGTCCTTGTCGAGGCGGTCTCCGAGGTAGGAGTGCAGTGCGAGCGCGGTCAGGGTCGCCACCAGCAGCGAGACGGCCAGGACCAGGGCGACCGTCGTCGCCACCAGGCGGGTCGTCAGGGAGCGGCGCACGGTCAGGCGCTCGACGTACCGGCGGCGGGCTTGAGCACGTAGCCCACGCCGCGCATGGTGTGGATCATGGGCTCGCGACCGGCGTCGATCTTCTTGCGCAGGTAGGAGATGAAGAGCTCGACCACGTTGTCCTGGCCCGCGAAGTCGTAGTTCCACACCCGATCCAGCATCTGCGCCTTGGAGAGCACCCGCTTCGGATTGCGCATCATGTAGCGCAGCAGCTGGAACTCGGTCGGCGTCAGGTTGATCTCCTCGCCGGCGCGCCGGACCTCGTGGGCGTCCTCGTCCATGGTGAGGTCCCCGACGGTCAGCTGCGAGGAGGCGTCCACCTGACGGGCGCCGGCCCGACGGAGCAGCCCGCGAAGGCGTACGATGACCTCCTCGAGGCTGAACGGCTTGGTGACGTAGTCGTCGCCGCCCGCGGAGAGTCCTGCGATCCTGTCCTCGACCGCGTCGCGTGCGGTGAGGAACACGACCGGGAGCTCCGGGCGCAAGCCGCGGATACGTCGCAGCACCTCCACGCCGTCGAAGTCGGGGAGCATGACGTCGAGGACGACGGCGTCCGGTTCGAACTCCCTGGCCGCGTTGACCGCCTTGAGGCCCGTGTGGGCCATGGCCGTCTCCCAGCCCTCGTAGCGCAGCGCCATGCAGATCAGCTCCGCGATGTTGGTCTCGTCATCGACGACGAGTATCCGCAGCGGTGATCCGTCGGCGCGGAGGAGCTCCGTCTGGGTCTGGGTCATGGCTACAAGCCTCCATCCTGATTCTGGGAGTCTCCCGAGATCACGTTAGGAAGGCTGCAAGGAATCGGCGTCGGCCGGCCGGCGTCTCGGGGCGGAGAACACGACGCGGCTCTGGACGCTGTAGCTGATGACCACCAGTGCCACCTCGGTGCCCAGCTTGGCGAGCAGGAGCGGTGCGCCCAGGCCCTGGAGGCCGGACAGGACGAGGTAGTTGAGCGCCAGGAGCCCGGTCGCCAGCAGGGCATAGCGCCACGCCGAGCGGGACACCCGGGACTCCCGATGGCGGTCGAAGACCATGCGGCGGTTGACCACGAAGTTGAGCGAGGCGCTGGTCACCCGTGCCGCGACCACGGCCGCTAGCAGCGAGTCCAGCACGGAGCTGAAGGCGATCAGAGCCACCACGTCCACCGTGAACGCCAGGAGCGAGGAGGCCAGGAAGCCCAGCAGGGGCAGGTAGATCCGCATCGAGTCCGCCACGGGGCGGAAGTGGGACGAGGCGTTGTCGTCGAGGTAGATGGTCTCGATCGGGATCGTCCGCAGCTCCAGTCCTGACCTGGCTGCGCGCAGTAGCATGGTCAGCTCGTACTCGTAGCGTTCGCCCTCGATCCCGACGAGCCATGGCAGCAGGGGTGCGGGGAAGCCACGGAGCCCCGTCTGGGTGTCGCGCAGTCGCTGTCCGGTGGCGAGCCGGAAGAGCAGTCGGGTCGCGTCGTTGCCGAGGCGGCTGCGGACCGGCACGGTGGTGTCGAACGCGCGTACGCCGAGGACCAGGTGGTCCGGCGCGTCGCCGGTGGAGTCGGCCACCCGCAGGATGTCCGCCGCGCTGTGCTGTCCGTCGGCATCCGCAGAGACGACGGGTCTGCCCAGCCCGGCGAGCATTCCCATGCCGACCTTGAGCGCGTGGCCCTTGCCTCCGTTGACCTGCAGGTGTTCGACGCGGGCGCCCGCTGCCGCCGCGGCGGCGAAGACCGCACGGAACACGGGGCCGGAGCCGTCATCCACGACCAGGACGTCGACGTCGGGGCGGAGGCCGCGGAGCTCGCCCACCAGCAGTGGCAGGGTCGCCCCCGGCTGGTAGGCGGGAATCAGGATGAAGGGCGCCGGTCTCAGCGGCTGGGTCGACATCACCGCTCACCCCGCGATGTAGAGGATGTCGGAGACGCCTCGCTCGGAGCCGCCGTTGTTGCTCGGCCGGTTGATGACGTCGCCCTGGAAGTACATCGTCGACGAGCCGCCACCGTCGAGGTTGTAGGCCGTCTGCGCTCCCAGAGAGGTGAAGATCTCGGCCAGCTCCGTCATCGTGACCCCTCGGCTGTATCCCTCCGAGCGACCGTCGACGACGACGAACACCAGGTGGTTGGTGTCGATCACGCCGACGGCCGTGCGCGGCTGGCGCCCCTGGATGGAGTGGTTGCCGAAGTTGGTGTCGATCTCGACGTCGTCGATGCCGTCGAGGACCTTGCCGCCCTTGACCAGCGCCGGTCCGAAGGACAGCGTCGTCCAGGCCCCGTTGTCCACGAGCGCCTTGGCGCTGGTCGTGGTCTCGTCGTAGAGCTCGACGTGGCCGTCCTGATAGAAGGCGATGCCCTCCCGAGCGCCGCTGTCGCGATAGGCGACGCCGTTGCGCACCTCCATCCCCGTGCTCCGGAACCCGTAGTAGTCACCGTTGACCGCGAAGACCGCGTTGTTCGCCTTCGCGATGGTCGAGGTGTTCTCCACGATGTTCTGGCCGAACTCCCCGTTCGCGAACCCCGTGCGCAGGACGGTCGCGTCGGTGAGGACGAGGTCGGCGACGAAGTACGCGAGGGCGTCGCTCCCAGAGCCGCTCTTCACCGTCGAGACCTTCACCGTGGTGCCGTCGGCACTCCACTGTGAGTCGGTGGCCGTGGCCTCCGAGGTGTCCAGCGTGGTGCCCGTGCTGCCTGAGGCCGCCTCGTAGGCCGAGGTGTCGGAGACGTCGACGTGATCGACGACGTAGCGGTCGAGGGCCCAGGCGCTCGCGCTGCCCGCGGACAGGGCCACGGCGGCCCCGCCCACGAGGAACGCTCGGCGGCTGACCGCGCGACGTCCGGCGCTCATGAGCTCGTGCCCTGCGAGTCCGAGGTGCTTCCGGGACGGCCGCCGGGTCCGCCGCCGAAGCCGCCGCCCCGGCCACCGCCGCCGCCCATCGACGTCGAGGCTGCGCTGGAGTCGGTCGCGGTCACCGTGCCGGCCTTGGTCAGGCCGTCGACGCTCGTCGCCGACGTCGAGTCACCGGTGTAGACGGTGTACGTCTCGCCGGAGGTCAGGCCGTCGGCGAGGACGACCTGGGAGGTCGCCGTACCGGTCCGGACGAAGCTGGCGACGACCGTGCCGTCGGCATCAGTGAGGGTCACCCGCTCTCCGGATCCGACACCGCTCGTGTCGACGGTCGCGACGTCGGGTGCGGTCAGGGTGCCGTTGACGTCGAGGGCTCCGTTGCCGCCGCCACCGGTCTGGGCGCTGATGGCGACGGTGCCACCGCTGATGGTGGCCGAGCCGTTGGAGTCGAGGCCGTCGCTGCCGGCCGCGATGGTGACGGTGCCGCCGCTGATCGTGGCAAGGACGCCGTCCTCCGCCTGCTCGCTGCCGCCCTGCGCGGTGTGCGAGGTGGCGTTGATCCCGTCGTCGCTCGCGGTGATCGCCACCGTGCCACCGGAGATGGTGATGACGGCCGCCTGCAGGCCCTCCTCAGACTTCGGGATGGTCAGCGTGCCGTCTGCGACGTAGATCGCCCCGACGGCGTCGGCCCCCTGCGAGCCTGCCGAGACGCTGACGGTGCCGGCGTCGAGCTGGATCCAGCCGAGCTCACCGGTGGTGTCGTTGTCGGACTTGAGGCCGTCGCCGCCGGCCGTCACCGAGACGGTGCCACCCTCGATGGCGAGGTAGTCCTTGCCGCGGATGCCGTCGTCGACGGCGTCGACCTTGATGGTGCCCGACAGGATGACCAGCCCGTCCTTGCTGGCGATCGCGTCGTTGCTCGCGCCCGTCACGTCGAGGGAGCCGCTGCCGGCGATCGTGAGGTCCGCCATCGAGAAGAGCGTCGCGGTCGGGGCGTCCTCGGTGTCGTCGTCGGAACCGGAGGCCGAGGAGTCGGAGAGGGTGTTGTTCGAGCCGTCCGCGAGGATCACGACCGCCTCGTCCGCCGCCGTCACCACGACAGGGGAGGTGGAGGCAGAGGTGAGGTCGACACCGTCGAGGACGAGCTTGACCTTGCCCTCGCCGGTGCTGTTCACCACGACCTGGCCGTCCGACAGGGTGCCGGAGAGGATATAGGTGCCGGCCGCGGTGATGGTGACGACGTCACCCTTGACGCTCGCACCGTCGCCGTCGACGGTGCTCGCACCGTCCGCGAGGGTGATCATGGTCGCGTCCGTGGCGTCGTAATCACCGTCGTCGGCATCGGCGTGGGTGTCGGCCGGGGTGGTGAAGGCCGCGGCACTCACACTGGTGCTCGAGCCGGAGCCGGAGCTTGTGGTGGAGGAGCCGGCGGTGGTGGAGGCGCCACACGCGCTGAGCGTCACGAGCGTCATGGAGACCGCGGTGGCGGCGAGGCCACGGCGGAGGCGGGAGAGGTTCATCGGGAGTGTCCTTCGCTGGGTCGGGAGGTGAGTGAGGTGGGGAGGAGGTGCTGCTGCATCACTCGGTGCCACTTGAGATGGGGCAGGTCGGGGTGGAGGGCGGCCATCCCGGCGCCGTACTTCGAGATCCGGACCGGCCGGTGGCCGCGGGACCACAGCAGGCGGTCGACCTCGGAGGGGGTCGACCCGGTCTTGGTCTCGATCACCACCCGTCCCGGCAGGTCGAGACCACCGCCGTGCGCCAGCGACTGCCAGCGAAGGTCGGCATCAACCGTGACGCGCGCGCCTGACCGGGGAAGCAGGAGGGTGGTCCGCCTGTAGGTCGTGACGAGGACGGGCAGGAGGTCGTCGGCTGCGCCGCCTCCGATGATCCCGGCGAGGAAGCCGAGCCCCTCGGCGGTCAGGGTGCCGTCCTCCGGAGCCTCGATGCGCTGCTTGACGTTCTGGCCCCGGGGACCGCCGGTCTTGACCTCGAGCCAGCTGCCGCCGGTGTCGAGGTAGGAGCGAGTGCGGACCTTCCACCGGCCTCGTTGCGCCCGGCCGGAGCTCAGGAAGCTGGTGAGGGCAGGAGTGTCGAGGTAGGTCGAGTGGTAGCCGAACTCGCGCCGGCCGTCGATCTCGAGGATCCGTGCCTCCTGGCGTACGTCGGCCAGCGCATCCCAGGCCTCGGCGCAGGGAACGATGTACTTCCGGTCGACGCGGGCCAGCAGTTCGGCCTCGGCGACGAGTTCGTCGAGGGTGATCGGCGCCAGGTCGGGCAGCCGATCGGCGGTCAGGGCGGTCATCGGACGACCTCAGGCATCGGCGTCGGGACGGTGAGCTCAGCGGCGGAGAGCCGGTAGCGGACGTCGACCAGCGTCGTGTCGTTGACGATGTCCGTGCGCACGACCTTCGTCGAGACGATCGTGGCGCCGAGGATGCCCTCGAGGTGGGCGCGCAGGGCGGTCTCGTCGAGGTAGGCGCGGTCGACGAGGATCTGCTGGCTCTTCGGCCGGGGCGCGACCCGGGGGTGGTCGCCGACCGCGATGGCGACGAGGACGAGGGCCATCAGTCCGAGGTCCGTTGCGCCCGGAGTGGAGTCCAGGCCGGCGAGGAGACCGAGGGTCAGAGCTCCGAAGTAGTAGGCGATCTCGGTCTGGGTGAGCTCCTCGGAGCGCAGGCGGATGATCGACAGGATCCCGAAGAGCCCCAGTCCGAGGCCGGCCCCGATGGTGCTGGTGGTGAGCGCGGTGCTCACGGCGAGGACGCCGATGTTGGTCGTCAGGAAGGCGACGATCAGCTCCGGACGATGGTGCCTCCGGAGGAAGAACCCGAAGACGAGCAGCGAGATCGCGGCGAGGTCGGCAAGGTACAGAACGGACTGAGACATGGGGCGAACTCCAAGCGACTAGGGGGTGAACTGCCCCTAGTACGCCAGCGGAGATTGTCCGAACCCTCGAGTCGACCCTGTGGGATCGCTGTCAGGCGAGATGCTCCTGCGTGGTGGTCACCCGGGGGCGTCGCCGGCCGGCGGGCGGGACCTCGGGGAGCGGCTCGCGGCTGTGAGGGCGCGGGGTGCGGTGCTCGCCGCCGTACTGCCCCTTGTTCCGCCGAGTGATCACGAAGGCGAGGACCTGCGCGACGGCGGACCAGAGCTCGCGTGGGATCTCGGAGCCGACGGTGCACGAGCGGTAGAGCGCACGCGCCAGCGGCACGTCGTGGACCAGCGGCACGCGGTTCTCCGCCGCGGCGAGGCGGATCTTCTGCGCGATCGCGCCGGCGCCGCGGGCCACGACACGCGGCGCGCCCTTGTCGGCGTCGTACTTCAGCGCGATCGCGATGTGGGTCGGGTTCACGAGGAGCACGTCGGCGTCGGCGACGTCGGCGATCATCCGCTGGCGGGCCATCGCGCGCTGCTTCGAGCGGATCGCGTTCTTCACGAGTGGGTCGCCCTCGGAGTTCTTGAACTCCTGCTTCACCTCGGACTTGGTCATCATGAGTGACTTGTTGTGCCTGCGGCGCGTGATGACGTAGTCCGCGATGGCGAAACCGAGACCGATCAGGCCGATCGTCCGGATCAGCGCGAGGGCCCGGACGCGGACCAGCCCGAGCACCACGTCGACCGGCACCAGGCCGCCCACCAGCGGCATGATCTCGACGATCGCCCGCCAGGCGACGAGGCCCACGATCGCCGACTTGATCAGCATCTTCGCGCCCTTCCACAGGGTCTCCTTGCCGAAGAGGTGCTTGAAGCCCTTGATCAGGTTGAGCTGGCTGAACTTCGGCTTGATCCGCTTCGGCGCCATCAGGAACCCGCCCTGGGCGACCGAGGCGACGACGCCGATGGCGAGCACGATGACGGAGAGCGTGAGGACCGCGAAGAACATCTGCCGCCCGCCGTCGCGCAGCATCCGCAGGGCGACCGGCACGCTGGGGTCCTCGATGCTCCGGAGGCTCTCGTGGAAGAGGCGCTGGAGGGAGGTGAGCTCGCGGGAGAGGAGCGGGCCGATGACGAAGCCGACGACGAGCAGGGAGATCCAGGAGCCCAGCTCGGGGGTGCGGGCGATCCGGCCCTCCTTGCGGGCCTCGCCCTTCTTCTTGCCTGTGGGCTTCTCGCTCCTGTCCTCGCCCGCCTCGGCCATCAGCTGGCTCCCGACATGGTGGACATGGCCTCGAGGGAGAGGTTGCTGAGCATGTCGACCACCTTGGGCAGCATGGGGAAGCTCGCTCCGACGAGAAGCAGCGTGAGTCCGATCTTGGCGGGGAACATGATGCTCATCGCGTTGAGCGCAGGCGCGACCTTGGTGAGCAGTGCCAGCGCGAGGTCGGCGATGAAGAGCACGGCCACCAGCGGCAGCGCGATCTGGACGCTCGTGGTGAGCAGCATCCGGAAGGCGGTCATGGTGACCGGCTGCCAGCCGCTGAAGTCCGGTGTGCCGTCGAGCGGCAGGAACTCGAAGGTCTTCAGCAGCCCGCCGATCACGATGAGGTGCGCTCCGGAGACGACCATGATCGCCGTCGCGATCCACTGGTAGAACCGGCCGAAGACCGAGTTGCTGGTCATGGCCAGCGGGTCGTACGCCGCCACCATGGCGAACTGGCCGAAGTTGTCGATCATCGCGCCGGCCATGGAGATCGCCGTGAAGAGCAGTTGCACGACGAACCCCATCGACAGCCCGATGAGGACCTGGTTGAGCGCGGTCATCAGCAGCTCGGGGGTCGTGGTCGGGAGCCGGTCGTCGGCGATCGTGCCGGAGACGACCATCGCCAGGCCGACCGCCAGGACCACCTTGGCCATGACCGGGATGGAGCGGGTGTTGAAGGGCGGCGCGACGACGAGCCAGGCGACGATCCGCACGCTGGCCAGGAGGAACGCCATGATCTGCGCTCCGTCGAGGGTGATGTTCGCTGTCATCGCTCGGTCCGTTGCGCCGCGTCAGTTGAGCAGTGAGGGGATGCGCTCGAAGAGCTGCGTCGTGAAGGTGATCATCGTGTGCAGCATCCAGTTGCCGCAGAAGAGCAGCGCCATCGCGACGCCGATCACCTTCGGGACGAAGGCGAGGGTCGCCTCCTGGATCTGGGTCATCGACTGGAAGAGCGAGATCGTGAACCCGATGACCAGGGAGGTCACCAGGAAGGGCGCCGAGAGCTTGGCCGCGACGAGCATGGTCTTGAGCGCCAGCTCGATGATCGTGCTGTCGGTGATCTCCAGCGGAGTCGCGGCGATGAGGTGCGGGATCATCCGTAGCTCCCGACGAGTGCGCGGATCACGAGCGCCCATCCGTCCACGAGGACGAAGAGCAGCAGCTTGAAGGGGAGCGACACCATCACCGGCGGCATCATCATCATGCCCAGCGCCATCAGGGCTCCCGAGACGACCACGTCGATGACGAGGAACGGGATGAAGATGATGAAGCCGATGATGAAGGCGTCTTTGAGCTCGCTGAGGACGAACGCCGGGACGAGGGTGCTGAGCGCGACGTCCTCGCGGTCCTTCGGGAGGTCACGCTTGGCGACCGAGGTGAGCAGCATCAGCTCGTGGTCGTCGGTGTTCTTGAGCATGAACTCCTGCAGCGGCTTGATGCCGGCCTTCCACGCCTGGGACGTGGTCTTGTCGCCCTTGAGGTAGGGCTGGATGCCGGCGTCGCTCACCTGGGATACGACGGGAGCCATGATGAAGAGGCTCAGGAAGAGCGCGAGACCGGCCAGCACCTGGTTAGGCGGGCTGGTCTGCAGGCCCAGCGCGTTACGCGTCAGGCCCAGCACCACGAGGATCTTCGTGAAGCTCGTGCAGGTCAGCAGGATCGCCGGCGCCACGGACAACAGGGTCAGGACGATGATCGTGACGAGCGAGTTGCTCGGCTTGTCAGTGAGTCCCTGGAGGTTGACCTCGACGGTCGGGCCGTCGGGCTTCGTCGGCCCGGCGGGGCCACCCGGTGCCGCGAAGGCGGCGCCGAGCACGGCACCGGGCGCCACCACCAGGGCGGCGGTCGTCGCCCCGAGCAGCCACAGGGACCGCGGGGTGAGGAGGCTGCGCATCAGGAGGCCTGCTTCTCGTCCGGTACGTCGACAGCCCGGTCGACCTCGCCGCGGAGCTGCGCCCACGTCTGCCGCCACGTGTCGGGGCTGAGGATCGAGCCGCCGAGTGGTCCGTGGGGGCGGAAGGAAGCGCCCTTTCGGAGGGGCGCGGTCGCCCTTTCGGCGTGCTGGCTCGGCTGGTCCTCGGGAAGCATCGTGTCGGGGTCGAGGCCGACCTCGTCCGGCTCGACCTCGGTCAGGAGCGTGACCTGCTGCTCGGTGCTACCGAGGACGAGGACGCGGGTGCCGACGGTGACGACGGCGACCGAGCTGGAGCGGCTGAGCTGCTGACGGTGGACGACCTGGATCGCCGCACCGGAGCGGCCCTTGAAACGGCGGTTCGCGAACTTCGCGATGAGGAGGAGCAGCCCGAGGACCAGGGCCAGGGAGAAGACCAGACGAAGGACGAGTCCGATGGTGTCGTCCAGCCCGGCTCCCTCGCTGGAGGAGCCGAGCATGGGTCAGGCCACCGTCGAGGCTGTGGCGTCGTCGAGGATCTCGGTGACGCGGAGCCCGAAGTCCTCGTCGACCACGACGACCTCGCCGCGGGCGATGAGGCGGCCGTTGACCAGGAGGTCCGCGGGGCTCCCGGCAGCACGGTCGAGCTCGAGCACCGCGCCGGGGGAGAGAGCGAGCAGGTCGCGGACGGTCATGCGGGTCCGGCCGAGCTCGACGGTCACCTCCATGTCCACGCCGTGCAGCATCTCCAGCCCGCGCTGACTGGGGACCGTGCCGAGGAACGGCGCCGCCGACTGCGCCGGGGCAGCGGCGGCCTGGGCAGCCGCCGTCTGGGCCGCGACCGAGAGATCCGCGAGCGGAGCCGTGACGGCCTGGGAGGCGCTGGCGACCGTCGGGTCGACGTACGCCGGCCCGGGCTGCTCCTCGGGGAGCGGCTCGCGGGCGCCGGTGAGGGCGTCGTCGTTGAGCAGGACCGCGGCGTCGATGCCCAGGCCGATGAGCGGGACCGTCATGAACGGCTCGCCCAGCTCACCGAGGACGTCGGTGAGGTCGACGGTGCGGGCGTTGCGGGCCCGGCTGCCGAGCTGGCCGCAGAGCGCCTCGAGGGCCGGGGCGATCGCGACATGCAGCTCGAGGCCGCCGAGCGGTCCGCTGTCGAGGGCGTTGGTGAGGTCGGCGCCCACGAGGATGGCAACGCGACCCGCCGCCGGCGGCTCGAGGTCCGCGACGGCGGCGCGCGCGAAGGCCGCGGTGACGTGCGGGGAGCCGGGCTGCGCCGGGCCCGCGCTGAGCGGCTCGATGGCCGGCATCACGAGTGCGGCGGCCTCGGCGGCCGCGGTGGCCGTGGCCTCCTTGGCGGCAGCGGTGAAGTCGGTCATGAGTTCTGCTCCTTGCGGGGGTCGCGTGGGGTGTCGACGATGAGGGCCGCGAGCTTCTGGCCGCGGGTGCCGGGAGTGGCGTGGGCGAACGTGTTGCCGGCGACGGTCACGTCCAGCGGCGCCGTGGCCAGGTGGTCCAGGCGGAGTACGTCGCCGGGTCGGAGCGAGCTGATCGCGGAAGGGCCGAGGTTGGTCGATCGGAAACGGATCGAGACCTGGACGGGCACGGTGCCGAACTGCTGCTGCAGCGTCTCGGCGGCGGCAGCACGCTGGGCGCGCTCGCGGTCCGAGAGCGGACCGGGCTGGGCGGCGTGGGTCAGGTGTGAGCCGAGCCCGCTGAACGGCATGCAGATCGTCATCTTCTGCTCGCGCTCGTTGATCTTGAGCTCGAAGGTGAAGACGACCATCACGTCGGCGGTGGCGGCGACCTGGGCGAACTGCGGGTTGTACTCCACCCGGAGGAGCTCGGGGTCGACCGGGACGATGGAGTTGAAGTAGTACTGCATCTCGCTGAGCAGGCGCTCGATGAGGCCGCGCGCAACGTTGCTCTCGATCTCCGTCAGGGGACGGTTGGGCTGGTCGTCGGAGCCGGGCCCGCCGAGCATGTGGTCGATGCAGGAGAAGATCGCGTGCATCGGCATCTCGAGCATGCAGACGCCCGGGAGCGGTTCGGCCGAGAAGAGCGTCATGTAGGTCTGGCTGTCCAGCGAGTCGACGTACTCCGCATAGGTGCGCTGCTCAATGTCGAGCAGCGCCACCGTGCAGACCGTCCGCATCGAGGACGTGAAGACCGTCGAGGCCTGGCGGGCGAAGCCGTCGAACGCCAGTTGGAGGGTCCGCGAGTGTTCACGGGACAGCTGGATCGGTCGCCGGAAGTCGTAGGGGACCGGCTCGCCGGAGCGGCCGCGACGGCGGTTCCGGGAGGGCGCTGTGGTGCTCACGCCGATGTGATCGGCGCCCGCGAGGACCTTCTGAGGAATTGGGACCCATGAGTACTTGGTCCCGGGTCCCTCACTGGGTGACGAACTCCGTGTAGTAGACGTCCATGACCGGCTCGTCCTCGTAGCGCTTCTTCAGCTGGGCGAGGAGCTGGGCCTTGAACGAGTCGCGCGCACCCTTGGCCATCACCTGGGCCATCGAGAGACCGCTGAAGGTGGCGATCTCGGCGTCGAGGGCCTTGGAGCCGTCGATCTCGGTCACCGCCTCGGCCGCCACCTTGTCGGTGAACTGCAGCGCGATGCCGACCCGGAGGTAGTGGCCGTCGGTGAGGTTGATCTGGAGCGAGTCGAGCTTGAGCACCGCGCCGGGCTTCGGCGCGGCCGGCTTGCCGGTCGCCTCCTTGGGCTTGAGCACGAGGAACCAGCCGGCACCGGCGGCGATCACGAGGACGAGGACGAAGGCGATCAGGCGTATCGGCTTCTTCTTCGGCTGTGCCTCCTCGTCGTTCTTGGGCATGGCGGTGACGGTCATGACGTCCCTCCCTGGGTGTCGCTGTACACGGGTTTGAGTGAGTTCTGGACCTGGTTGAACTTCTCGCGGGTCTCGGCGGGCGCCTGTGAGAGCACGATGATGTCGACCCGTTTGTTGATGTCCTGCGAGCCGGGCGCCTTCGGATCGATCAGCGGCTTGGTGTGGCCGAATCCGGTGGCGCTGAGGCGCCCGGCCGGAAGGCCGTTGTGCTCGTTGAGCCACCGCAGCGCGGCGATGGCGCGGGCCGACGAGAGGTCCCAGTCGGTCGCGTAGTACTTCGGCTTCACCTTCACCTGGTTGGTGTGGCCGTCGACCTCGATCGGCTCGGTGAGGCGCTTCAGCGCAGGTGCCAGCGTGTTGAGGATCTGCTGGCCGCGCGCGGTCAGGTCGGCGAGGTTCGGCTGGAAGACGATGTGGCGTGACACCAGCGAGATCACCAGACCGCGCTCGTCGATCTGTGCCTGCACGTCGTCGGCGAGTCCCTGCTTCGCCAGCGCCCTGTGGATCCGGGACCAGAGCCGGGTCAGGTCGTCGACCTCCGCCTGGGCGGCTGCCGAGGCGCGCTCCTGCACGGCCTGGTTCTCCTTCGCGACCTCCTTGGCCACGGCGGACTTCTGGGTGAGCGAGAGCTCGTTCTCCAGGGAGCCGCTCATGTCCGTGGCCTGTTGCCCCGCCTCCGTGATGTCGGCGGTCTGGCCGTCGAGGATGTTGGCGGTGTGGCCGAAACCGGCCGCGAGACCGCTCTTGAGTGCCTGGTACTTCTTGTCGTCCACGGTCGACATCGCGAACATGATGATGAAGAGCACCATCAGGAGCGTCAGCATGTCGGCGTACGTCACGAGCCAGCGTTCGGCGCCCTCATCGTGCTCCTCGTGCACCTCCCGCCGGCGGGAGTTCCGGGACATGGTCAGGCCGCCTTCTCACCTGGCGCGTCCTGCTCCGAGGCGGGCAGCAGGGACCTGAGCTTCTCGGCGACGAGGCGGGGGTTGGAGCCGGCCTGGATCGCGGAGACGCCCTCGATGGTGAGCTCCATCCGCGCGACCTCCAGGTCGCTGAGCCGCTGCAGGCGCTTGCCGATGGGGAACCACAGGACGTTCGCGGCACAGACACCCCAGAGGGTGGCGACGAAGGCGGAGGCGATGAGCGGGCCCAGTGTCTCGGGCGTGGAGAGGTTCTCCAGCACGTGCACCAGCCCCATGACCGTGCCGATGATGCCGATCGTGGGGGAGTAGGCGCCGGCGTCGGAGAAGAACTTCGAGGCATGCTTGTCGGCCAGCTTCTTGGCGTAGACCTCGCCCTCGAGGATGTCGCGGAGCTCCTCGGGGTCGGTGCCGTCGATCGCCATCGTGACGCCCTTGACCAGGAACGGGTCCTCGACGTCGCGGAGGCCGTCCTCGAGCGCGAGCAGGCCCTCGCGCCGAGCCTTCTCGGCGAGCGAGACGACGGTCGGGACGAGCTCGCCCGCTGGGGCGACGCCTCCGCCGAACGCCTTCTTGAGGTTGGGGAAGATCGCCTTGGCGTCGGCCATGGTGCCGCCGGCGACGCTGACGAGGATGGTGACGCCGAAGACGAGCACCATCGGAGCCGGGAGCAGCAACGCCGTCGGGTTGCCGCCCTCCATGATGTTGGACCCGATGATGACGACGAAGCCGAGGGCGACGCCGAGTGTCGCTGCGTGGTCCTTCTTCATCAGGCGTCTCCTCCGGTGCGTTCGACGCCGTGCACGTGCAGGGCGGAGGGGTGGGACGCGACGGACGCGAGCTTGGGCTCACCGCGGCGCGGAGCGGGGGCGCCGTGCTTCATCGACTGCGCATGGGCGTGGGCGGCGTCGAGGAGCGAGCCCAGGGCGACGATCTCGCCGCGATAGGCCACCACAGCATCGAGTACGTCGCCGATCGACTCGGACACGACGTACTTCTTGCCGTCGACGAGGGTGATCACCGTGTCGGGCGTGCTGTCGACGCGCTCGATCAGATCGGCGTTCAGCAGGAACTGCGAACCGGAGAGTCTCGTCAGCGTGATCATCATGCACCGTCCTTGTGCGCCGCCTGATTCACGTGGCCGTCCATGGCCGCGCGAAATGGAGTTCGGCCCGCCGAGTCGCTTCCTGAGCGATTCGGCGGGCCGGTGGTAGTGCGGAAGGGCTCAGCGCTTCATCTGGATGAGGTCCTCGAGGATCGAGTCGGAGGTCGTGATCACCTTCGACGACGCCTCGAAGCCACGCTGGGCGAGGATCAGGTTGGTGAACTCCTGGGCGAGGTCGACGTTCGACATCTCGAGCGCACCGGCAGTGAGGTTGCCGTGTCCTGCCGAGCCGGCGTCGCCGATCTGCGCCTGGCCGGAGTTGGCGGCCTGCGCGAACTCGGTGTCCCCGACCTTGTTGAGGCCTTGGGTGTTGGTGAAGGTCGCCAGCTCGAGCTTGCCCATGTCGCGCTTGATGCCGTCGTCGTACGTGCCCCGGATGACGCCGTCGGAGCCGATCTCGTACGAGGTCAGCGTGGCCGTGTAGGAGCCCGTGGCGCTGGCGTCCCCGGTAGCGACGGGGTTGCCGTCGGCGTCGGTCGCGACGGTGATCGTCTGGATCTGGTGCAGGCTCGTGAGCGTGTTGGTCGTGGGAGTGCCGGAGACGGCGTACGTCGCCGTCGCGGTGTAGGCGCCGGTGGCCGGGTCCGTGGTGTACGTGTAGCCGGTCGGGTCGGCCTCGTTGCCCATCACGAACTTGCCGTCCGGTGCGACCAGGTTGCCGGAGTTGTCCCAGGAGAAGGAGCCGGCCCGCGTGTAGACCTGGTTCGGCTGCTCGCCCGTGGCGTTGTCCGAGCCGCTGCCGAGGATGAAGAACCCGTCACCGCTGATCATCAGGTCGGTGGCGCGACCGGTGGTCTGGGCCGAGCCCTGGGTGAAGTTGCCCGAGGTCGAGGCCAGCTGGACGCCGAGCCCGATCTGGATCGGGTTCGTGCCACCCGTCTGCGCGGTCGGGACCGAGCCCGCGGTGAGCATCTGGGAGAGCGTGTCCTGGAAGACCGTGGTCGAGGACTTGAAGCCGGTCGTGTTGGCGTTGGCGATGTTGTTGCCGGTCACGTCGAGCATGGTCTGGTTGACGCGCAGGCCGCTGATGCCGGCGAAGAGGGAACGAAGCATGGTCTTACTCCTGGCTGCTAGAGCTGGTTGAAGTGCTGGAGGTGCTGGTGGAGGGGCTGCTCACGCCGGTGACCGACGCGACGGGGACAGAGGCGTCCCCGATGGTGAGCACGGGGCCCGTGGAGGTGAAGTTGACGGCGCTCGGAGTGCCGGTGGCGGAGACGCCGTTGGCGTCGGTGTAGGCGACCGTCTGGCCGAGCATCCCCATCGCGCCGAACGACAGCTGGGCGGAGAGCACCTGGCTGAGCTCGTCGTTGATGTCCTGCAGTTGCGTGAGTGACTCGAACTGTGCGTTCTGCGACAGCATGTCGGTGGTGCTCACCGGGTTCATGGGGTCCTGGTACTTCATCTGGGCCACCATGAGCTGGAGGTACATGTCTTGGTCCTCGCTCGACGACGCGGTCGTCGAGCTGGTGCCCGACGCGGCGTTGGCCAGCGCCAGGATGCCGTTGGTGGTGCCCTCGACGGCTGAGACGGTCACGTTCTGCTCCTCACATCAGCCGGTCGAGGCGACCGGCTGGGCTCGTGGTGGTAGTGGTCGACTCCGTGACCGGAGCCGTTGTGCGCGCGGGCGTCGACAGGACGCTGGCGAACTCCGCGAACTGCTCTGACTGCTGCGACTGCTGGGCGTCGTGGCGGCCCTGGCGCTGCTGCCCGGTGGCGCCTTGCTCCAGGCCGGTCTGGCCATTCTGCTGGCCGTTCTGCTGACGGGTGTCGGTGTGGGCGCCCGTCCCGGCCTCGCGTACGACGACACGGGTGTCCGTGGGCGCGGTGAGCTCGAGCATGCGGTTCAGGTCGTGGGATCCGCTGGCGAGTGCGGCGCGTGCGGCCGGAGTGTCGGCGTCGAGGTGCACCTGCAGCTCACCCGCCCGCATCACCAGCGTCACCTTGACCTCGCCGAGGTCCTCGGGGTGGAGGGTGATCGCCAGCCGGTGGGTGCCGGGCGTGGCGGTCTGGGTGAACTGGGCGATCTCCGGGAAGACCTGGCGGGCTACGGCTTCGGTGTGCGCCGGGGTGGACTGTGCTGCTGTGGTGGGCGACGCCGGCGCCTGCGCCAGCAACTGTGCCACCTCCGCACCGGGGGCGGGCGACGCGGACCCGGGCGCGCCGCTGACCTCGGACAGCGTCACTCGCTGGCGCTCGTTTCCGAACTCGCGCGGCGCGCCCGAGTCCGCGCCGCCCGCGTTCGTCGAGGGGGCGCCCGTGGCGTCTGCCGGCGCTGCCGGCCCGGTCGGGGTGGCGTCGGCGCTCGCCGGGGTGGGGGTGTCGATGTGCTGCGTACTGGTGTTCTGCGCTGTGTTGGTGCTTCGCACGGTCGCTGCCGGCGCCGACGCTGCAGGCGGTGTTGCGTCGGCGACCGGCGCGGCCGTCGTGGGGTTGGCCACGACGTCTGGGGTGCCCGGGGCTCCGGTCGGGCTGGTGGCGAGTGCCGGGGACGTGGACCCGGGCAGCGTGGCGGAGAGGGGGTTGCTCGTGCTGCCCGGGTGAGCGGGGGCGGCAGGCAGCGTGGCTGCCGCGGCGAGAAGGGAGGGAGCGGCGGAGTCTGCGGGCACCCCCGCGGCCGTGCTGGCCTGGGCTGCCGTCGCTGGGGGCGGGGTCACCGTGCCGGCCATCGCGGACTGGAGCGCGAGCTCGAAGTCCGTCGGGGAGGTGACCGACGTTCCCTCCCCGGCGGGCTGGTCGGCCGCTGCGTCGGAGGTGTCCTTGCGGCGGGCACGCGGCGTCGTCGCGTCGGAGGTGTCGCGACGGGTGTGGGCGTTGGTGTGCGTCTCGGAGTCACTGCGGCCGCGGGTGCGCGGGCTCGGGGTGCTCGACGGGGTCGGCATCGATGGGAGCAGGGACATCGTGGTCATCAGCTGGCTCCCGAGAAGAGGGCCTGGAGGTCATAGGCGGAGCGGGCGGTGGCGACCGACTCCTTGCCGACGCTCGTCGGGATGGTGCTGGCCACGCTGGCGGTGGTCGACGTACGGGCGCTGGTGGCGTCGTTGCCGATGATCCGGCGGATGTAGTCCGGGGTGGACGGTACGTCGACGATGCGGACCTTCGCGCCGGTGTGCGGTGCCTCGATCATTGTGCCGTCGCCGAGGTAGATCGCGATGTGGTCGGCGCCGTTGTTGCGGCTGGAGTTGTCCCACGCCAGCAGGTCGCCGGGCTTGGCGTCGGCCATCGAGGCGACGGCCGTGCCGGACCTGGCCTGGTCGGCTGAGAGCCTCGGGAGGTCGACGCCGATGGTCTTGTAGGCCTGCTGCACGAGGCCGGAGCAGTCCACGCCGGTGGTGAGCGAGTTGCCGCCCCAGACGTAGGGCAGGCCGAGGGCGGACTCGGCGGCCGAGATCACCTGCTGCTGTTGGGCCGAGACGTCCGCGGTGTCCGTGGTCGCCGCCGTGCCGGTGGCGGTCCGGGCGGACGTGGTCGCCCCCAGGGCGCTGGTCAGCTCGTCGCCGAACTCCGTGGCGCTGGTGTCCGACGCGGTGCTGGTGGCGAAGGTGGACAGCTGCTCGATCTGGCCTTGGATCGAGGTGATCCGATCCATCACGGACGAGATGCTCACGAAGCCACCTCCGGAGGACACGAGCGAGCGCCAGCGAGCGAGGCCCGGATGGAGGTGATGCGAGTGGGCGATCCCATGGCGCTCATGCGTCACCTGCCTCGCGGTTGCGGGCCCAGGCCTGCCCTGCGAGGTCGTCGGCGTCCTTGGCGATCAGGCGGTCGCGCTCGACACGGCGCTCGTCCGCGCGGCGCTCGAGGAGCTGCTCGACGGCGGAGAGCTGGGTCTTGTCGGACTCCCAACGGGAGCGGGCCGACTCGGTGATGTGCTCGGCGACGGCGATCTCGCTGCGTGCCTGCTGGATGGAGTCGTTGAGCTGGCCGAGGTTCATCTGGAGGGTCAGGAGGGCACCGGGGGTGCCGGCGCCGAGGATCTCGGCCTCGAGGGCGGCAGCGGCGCGGAGCTGGGCCTGGAGCTGCGCGAGGCGCTCCTCGCGCTCACGCTGCTCGATCAGTGCGTGCTGCAGGACGAGGAGGCTCTCGGACTCCTTGACGCCGCGGACGCGCGCGACCGCGGAGAGACCACGGTCAGCGGAGCCGGTGCGGACGGACACAGGAAGTCGCCTTCGGTTCGGGGGTGTTCGAGGCTGCCGGTCCGTCGGCGGGGGTGAGCAATCCGTCGCTCGATGATTCACATCGGTGTGGCCGGCTGGGACCTGAGCGTCCGGAGGGTCCCGATTTCCCAAGGATCCCGGGTCAGGTGCCGACGAGGGAGTGCAGGCGCGCCCAGGTGTCGTCGATGCGCTCGTCCATGCGCTGGCGCAGGAAGTCGTTGATCCTCGGCAGCAGCCCGATGGCCACGTCGGCGTCGGGGTCCGAGCCGGCAGCGTACGCCCCGATCTCGACGAGCTCCTTGACGTTGCGATGCGCGGCGAGGAGCTGGCGCAGGCGACGAGCGTCGGCCTGCTGCTCCTTCGTGGTGACCGTCGTCTGGAGACGCGAGATCGACTCGAGCACATCGATCGCGGGGAAGTGGCCGGATGTGGCGAGAGCCCTGGACAACACCAGGTGGCCGTCGAGGATCGAGCGGGCGGTGTCGCCGATGGGGTCCTGCATGTCGTCGCCCTCGACGAGGACGGTGTAGAGCCCGGTGATCGAGCCGTGCGGCGAGGTGCCGGCACGCTCGAGGAGGCGCGGCATGATCCCGAAGACCGATGGCGGGTAGCCGCGGGTGGCGGGCGGTTCTCCTGCCGACAGCCCGATCTCGCGCTGGGCCATGGCCACACGCGTAAGCGAGTCCATCATCAGCACGACGTCCTTACCGGCGTCGCGGAAGGACTCGGCGATGCGGGTGGCGACGAAGGCGCTGCGCAGCCGCTCGACCGCGGGGGCGTCGGAGGTGGCCACGACGACGACGCTGCGCGCGAGACCCTCAGCTCCGAGGTCGTTGTCGAGGAACTCGCGGACCTCGCGACCGCGCTCGCCGACGAGGGCGATCACGTTGACGTCGGCTGACGTGCCACGCGCGATCATCGAGAGCAGTGACGACTTCCCGACGCCGGAGCCGGCCATGATGCCGATGCGCTGACCGCGGCCGCACGGGGTGAGGGAGTCCATGGCCCGTACGCCGAGGAGGAGTGGGTCCTCGATCCGTGGGCGCTGCATGGCGTTGGGCGCCTCGTTGTCGACGCTGACCCGGGCGAGGTGGTCGATCGGGGGACCGCCGTCGATCGGCCGGCCGAGTCCGTCGAGCACACGTCCCAGCAGCTCCGGCCCGACGGCGATCCGCAGCGGGCCGCCGGTGTGGCGGACGAGGTCGCCGACGCGCACACCGTAGAGCGGGCCGAGCGGTAGGCAGACCAACGCACCGGGCCTCAGTGCGGCGACCTCGGCGAGCAGCTCGCCGGCGCTGGTGTCGACAGCGACCAGGTCACCGACGGCGGCCGCGAGACCGGCGATCTCGAGCTGGAGGCCGACGATGCCGGCCACGGTCCCGAGTCGCTGGGGAGCAGCCGCCTCGCGCGCGAGCTCGGCGCACTCGGGGGTGAGGATCATGAGGTTGTCCGTTTGTGCGGCGCCACGGCGCGACACGCCGGAACTGCCAGCGTGTCGTCGCAGATCGGCGCAGGAACGGTCACGCTTCGCCCGAGTCGTCGGTGAGCACGGCGCGGACCCGCTCCATGGCAGCGCTGATCCGGAGGTCGGTGACGGCACCGTTGGACTCGACGAGGGCGTCGGCGGGGCCGAGGCGGGGGTCGCCGAGGATCTCGAGGCCGGCGTCGACGAGCTCGCGCACGGCCGGCTCGGAGGCGACACTCGGGTGGAACCGGACGAGGCCGGTCGGCACGGCGGGAAGGACATCGAGCACACGACGTACGACGTCGGGAGCCTCCAGCACGGAGAGCTGGTGCCCGACGAGCGTCTCGGTGAGGGACCACGCCAGGTGGGTCGCCTGGGACTCGACGGCCGCGGCGAGCGACTCGAGCAGGCCACGCACCTCGGCTGCGGCGGTGGCGAGTGCCTGGACCGCCGCGGCATGTTCGGCCGTGCGACGCGCTTCGCTCTCGAGCCGGGCGGCCTCGTGCTCGCGGGCGAGTTGGTCGGCGGTCTGCTGGGCGTCGCGACGACCCTCGGACCAGCCGACGAGGTAGCCCTGGGCGCGTGCCTCGGTGCGGGCCTTCTCGGCGACCTCGCCGAGGACGGTCCTGGCGAGCTCCGTGTGCTCGATCTCGCCGCGGGGCAGGTCGGGCGTGGTCAGGGTCTCCAGCGGAGCGCCGGAACCTCGTCGGATCACCTGGTGGTCGAAGGACATCGCAGCTCAGCCGGTCAGACGACGAACTCGTCGTCGTTGCCGCGACGGACCGTGATCTGGCCCTGCTCCTCGAGCTGGCGGATGGTGCGGATGATCGACTGCTGCGCTTCCTCCACCTGGGCGAGGCGGACGGCTCCGAGCATCTCGACCTCGTCGAGGAGGTTCTCGGCCGCACGCTCCGACAGGTTGTCGGTGATCTTGTTCTTGACCTGGGTCGAGACGCCCTTGAGGGCCAGCGACAGGTCGGCGGTGTCGACCTGGCGGAGCACCTGCTGCACGGAGCGGTCGTCGAGACCGACGATGTCCTCGAACATGAACATCCGGCTCTTGACCTCGTCGGCGAGCGCTGGGTCGAGGTTCTCGAGGCCCTCGACGATCATCCGCTCGGTCGGGCGGTCGGAGCGGTTGATGATGTTGACGAGCGGGTCGACGCCGCCGACGCGGGAGACCTCGGCCGGCTGCAGCATCGAGGAGAGCTTGCGCTCCAGCACCGATTCGACCGCTCGCACGATCTCGGGCGACGTACGGTCCATCACCGCGATGCGGTGGGCGACGATCGCCTGCAGGTAGTTGGGCAGGCCGGAGAGGAGCAGCGAGGCCTTGTCCGGTGTCATGTGCGCGAGGACGAGCGCGATCACCTGCGGGTGCTCCTCGGCGATGAAGCCGCGCAGCTGTGCCGGGTCGGCGCGGTGCAGGAACTGGAAGGGCATCTGGACCGCGGCGGCGTGCAGACGGTCGATGATCTCCTGGGCGCGCTCCTCGCCGATCGAGCTGTTGAGCAGCTCCTGGGCGAAGTTGAAGCCGCCCTGTGCGATGTGGGCGCGGGCCTGCATCAGCTGGTGGAACTCGGTGAGGACCTCGTCGGTCTCCGCCGAGGTGATCATGTCCAGCTGGGAGATCTGGGCGGTGATCGCCTCGACCTCGGAGTCGCCCATGTGCTTGAGCACGGCGGCAGCCTTCTCCTGGCCGAGGTTGACCAGCAGGATCGCGGCCTTGCGGACGCCGAGCGAGCCGGACAGCGAGCCACCGGAGGCAGCCATGACAGCGAGGGCAGGGGTCATCGTGCTCATGACTTCTGGTCCACCAGCCATCCACGGAGCAGGGCGGCGACGTCCTCGGGCTGGCTCTCCACGAGGGTGTTGAGCTGGTCCCGGATCTCGTCGACGGGGTTGAGTTCGAGCGGGGTCACGGAGTTCTCGAGCTCGGCCATCATCCGGCCGGCCTCGAGCTCCTGGGCTGCGGCGCGGGACTCGGCGTCGGCACGCAGCTGCTCCACGACGTACGACGTCGCGACCTCGCGGGCCTTGGCCTTGCGGCGCGCCTTGAGCCAGGCGAGCAGGAGGATGAGGAGGACCAGCGCGGCGATGCCACCGTCGCGGATCCACGTCATGCGCTGGGCGCTTGCCTGGGCGGCCTCGGCCTTGGCGAGCTCCTTGGCGGCGGCCGTCTCGGTCGTGCGGTCGAACGGCATCGAGCTGACGTCGATCGTGTCGCCACGCGTGGTGTCGATGCCGATCGCAGCGGAGACGACGTTCTTGATGTCGGCGGGCTGGATCTGCCCGATCTTGTTGGCGTCGAGGATGACGCTGGTGTGCAGTCCGGCGACCTGCCCGGGGGCCGACTCGATCTCCTGGTCCACCTGGCCGACGGCGTTGTCCTTGGTCGCCGTCTCGCTCTTGTAGTCCGACGGCGCGCCGCTCGCGGTGCTGGTCGGGTCCATCTGGCCGTCGGGGCCAACGACGCCGCCGACCGCGGAGCTCTCCGCGTCGCCGGTGCCGTTGTAGCTCTCGGTCTGCGACGACTCCGAGAGCGGCGGGACGGTCTTGTCGTAGGTGTACTTGCGACTCTTCGTCGTGGTCTTGTCGAAGTTGAGCGCGGCCGTGACGGTGGCGGTCGCGTTGCCCGGGCCGACGACGCGGTCGAGCACGGCCTGGATCTGCGCCTGCATCTGGTTCTGGAAGTTCTGGACCTCCTGCAGCTGCGTGCTGGCGGCGCCGGCAGCCGTGTCGTCCTGGACGGTCAGCACCTTGCCGGTCGCATCGGCGACGGTCACGTTGTCGGGGTCGAGCCCGTCGATCGAGGAGGCGACGAGGTGGACGATCGCCTGCACCTGCTCCTGGCTGAGCGTGCTGCCGATCGCCGTCTTCACCAGCACCGATGCGGTGGTCGGGTCCTGCTCGTCGCTGAAGACCTCCTTCTCCGGGATCGCGAGGTGGACGACGGCGGTCTGGACGCCGTCGATCGCCTCGATGGTCTTGGTCAGCTCACCCTCCATCGCCCGCTTGAAGTTCGTCTGCTCCTGGAAGTCGGACGTCGAGAGGTTCTGGTTGTCGAGCAGGGCGTAGCCGCCGTCGTCGCTGGCCGGCAGGTTCTTGCCCGCCAGCGCCACGCGGGCGGTGTAGACCTCGGACTGCGGCACCATGATCGTCGAGCCGCCGTTGGTCAGCTCGTACTTCACGCCCTCCTTGTCGAGCTCGTCGACGACCGCGGAGGCGTCGGTCCCGCTCAGGCTGGAGTAGAGGGGTGAGTACGTCGGTGCGCTGGCCCACTTGAAGACGAGGAAGCCTCCGAGGAGGAGTGCAGCGGTGCCGACAAGGGCGACCGCCTTCTGGCCGACCGTGAAGTCGGCGAAGGTCCGGGTGTAGCGGCCGAGCTGGCCGGTCAGTCTCTCGCGCATCGTCTCTGCTTCAGACCGTCATCTGCATGATCTGCTGGAAGGCCGAGACCGCCTTGTCGCGCACTGCCGTGGTGAGCTGGGTCGCGAGCTGCGCCTCGGACGCCGCGATCGTGTAGTCATGGATGCTGCTCAGGTCACCGGTGGCCGCCTTGACCGACAGGTCGGCCGCCTTGTCGGTCTTGGCCTCGAGGCTGTCGATGCCCTCGCCGAGCATCGCGCTGAAGTCGGTGCCGGTCGCTCCGGTGGCAGACGTCGCCGACGTGCTCGCCGTGGCGTCGGTGTCGCCGATGCTGAGGAAGTTGCTGGGGGAGAAGCCGCTGACGGCCTCGATACCGGAGATGCTCATCTCACTTTGCGCCGATCGAGAGCGCGGAGTCGTAGGTGTCCTGGGCGGACTTCGTCACCTGGACGGAGGACTGGTAGCCGCGCTGGGCCATGATCAGCTGGCTCATCTGGCTGCTCATGTCGATGTCGGGCTCGCGCACCATGCCGTCGGCGTCGGCGAGCGGGCTGTCGGGGGAGGAGACCTCGATCCCCTCGGCGCTGCTCTGGGCGAAACCGGCCACGTCGACCCCACCGTTGGCGTCAGGCGTGAAGACGGCGAACTTCGCCTGGTACGCCGACTGGCTGGTCGAGGTCACCGTGTTGACGTTGGCGATGTTGTCCGACAGCGCGTCGAGCCAGGTCTGGTGTGCACCGAGCGACGTGTTGGCGATGCTGAGCATGTCGAAGGCGCCCATGTCACGCACCACCCGCCGCAGCGGTCTTGAGCAGTGAGTACTGGTCGGAGAGCGCGCGGCCGACCATCTGGTACGAGTACTGGGTCTGGATCATCGCCATCGTCTCCTTGCGGAGGTCGACGTTGTTGCCGTTGGCGCCGACGGGGGTCTGCGTGTCGGTCGAGGTCGTCACGACCGAGTCGGAGCCGTCGAACTCACCATCGCTGATCGCCTGCTGGAGCGAGGACTCGAAGTCGACCGACTGCGCCCGGAAGTTCGGGGTGTCGACGTTCGCGATGTCGTCGGAGATGACGTCCTGCCGCTGGGTCAGGCCGTTGAGCGCGGTGTGCAGGGTCAGCGTGACGTCGCTGGAGACACCAAAGGACACGGATGCAGCCCTCTCGAAGAGCCGGCATCTGGTGATGCCGATCGGGGGAAGCCGATCCTTCGGCGGGTGGTGCGAGCTATCCGTGCTCGGCCTTTCCCTTCGGCCCTGCCCGGTGCTACCTGAGGGGTCGAAGGTCCCGAGATCGCTGGTGGAACTCGGATGCTCGCCCGGGCTGGCCCATGGATTCGTAGAGGACCGCAAGGTTGTACGCCGCCAGGTGGCCGCCCCGTCCGGCGACGGCTCCGACCAGGTCGGGTCGATCGCCGATCTCGAGGGCCCGCAGCCACGCGCCCTCGATCATCGGCAACACCTGGGTCGTGTCCTCCGGGTGCGCGATGCCGTGGGTGAGCAGCAGGTCGCCGAGGCAGAAGTGGAAGTCCGGTGACTCACTCCAGCGCGTGCCCTCGGCGTCGGCGACGTCGAGCGCCTCCTGCGTCCGGTCGGCCTGGCCGAGCGTGAAGAGCAGGCGCACCACCAGGTCATGGCGTGCGGGCACTGCGGGGTCGGTGAGGGAGAGTGCGCGGAGGTAGGTGTCGGCCGCGTCGGCGTACTCCCGGTCGGATTCGAGCGCGCGGCCGAGCTGGAGCAGCAGGTAGGCGTCATCCGGCTGCTCCTGCAGCTCGGTGCGCAGCAGGGCGGCGTTGCGGCCGCGCTTGGCGGCGATCAGCTCGGGTGTGTAGCCGTCATGGCCGGCCCGGATCCCGGTGCGGAGGATCGGTCCGCTCCAGTCGGGCTGCTCGTGGATCCGGCCGGTCCAGCGGACACCGCGTGGCAGCAGTCGTGGAATCCATCCCGACGCCGTCGTCCCCCCGTCCACTGCCGAATCCGGGCTCTCCTCCCGCCGAGTCCCGGGCTTCCTGCCGTCGAGTCCGGGGTCCCCTGCCGTCCGGAGCCCGATGGTGCTGGCAACGTCGATCTCCCCGACGAAGGTCGGTGCCTGTCGTCGTACGTCGGCGAGGACTGCGTCCGCGCCGGGCAGGAGCCACTCGTCGGCGTCGAGCATGAGCACCCAGTCACCGCTCGTGTGCGCGATCGCGGCGTTCCGTGCCGCGGCGAAGTCGTCCACCCACGCGAAGGTGTGCACCGTGGCGCCGTGCTCGTCGGCGATCGCTACGGTGCGGTCCGTCGAGCCGGTGTCCAGGACGACGGTCTCGTCGAAGAGTCCCGCCGTGGAGCTGAGGCAGCGCGCCAGACAACGCTCCTCGTCCTTGACGATGAGCGCCAGCGACAGGGTCGGGGTCGGCATCAGGAATGTCCCCACTCGGCGGGAGGAAGGGCCGGATTCGGCGGGAGGAAACCAGGGATTCGGCGGAGGGGTCAGGCGATCATCACGAGGCTGAGGCGGCCGACGCCGTAGCCGGCGATGTCCACGCTGAGGTCCTCGCGACGACCGAGGGTGAGCGCCTGGGCACGCACCATCGGGTCCAGCGGTACGCCGGCGGGATGGAGCTGGTGCAGACGCAGGTGTGCATGGTTCGGCTCGTTGAACATCGACGAGGCGATGTTCAGCACCTCGTAGAGCGTCTCGGCGAGCGTCTGGTCCAACGTGCCCGCCTCGACCGCCTCGTCGGCGGACTTCAACGGGACGAGGGCCAGCGCCCCGCCGGCGTACGCGGAGAACTTGAGGTCACCGGCGATGAGGGCCATCGGCCGGAGCGAGTCGTCGGTGTAGACCGCGATCGACGCCGGCTGGTTCGGCCCGGGCGCGAACGGCGCGGACTGGGAGAGCGTCACCTCCTTGCCGAGCAGGTCGACCAGGAGGTCGCGGACCTGCTTCGGGGTCGGCAGGTGGGTCGGGAGGTAGGTCTGCATCAGACCAGCACGTCCTTCAGGTGCTCGTCGAACGTCTCAGCCGTGAACGGCTTCGCGATCAGGAAGAGCGCACCGGCCTGCGAGGCCCGGGCGCGCATGTCGTCGGAGCCTTCGGATGTGACGAAGCCGAACTTCACCTCGTTGCCCGCGGAGCGCAGTGCCTGCAGGCAGTCGATGCCGTTCATCTCGGGCATGTTCCAGTCGGACAGCACGAGGTCCGGCTTCTCCACGACCACCTTGTCCAGGCAGTCGCGGCCGTTCTCGGCCTCGACGATGTCGTGCCCGCTCATGCCCGCCTGGCGCAGGGTGCGGATGATGATCTGGCGCATCACCCGGCTGTCGTCGGCGACGATGATCTTCATGGGTCTCTCTTCTCGCGTTGTTGTCGTGGGGGAGAGGTTCAGTTCTGGGAGAGGACGTGCACGCTGACGCGCACGGGCAGCGCTGCCCAGGTGCCGTCGAAGCGGGAGACCTCCATCGCACCGCTCGGATGAGCGGAGCGGCCGGCGGCCACGGCCGGGAGCGACAGCACGCTCGGGCCGGGCATGAGCGACTTGATGTTGCCGCCGACCATGTTGACCAGCTCTCCGACGGCGTCGGCGACGTCGCCGTCCTCGAGCGCGTCGTCGTCACCGAAGCCCAGCATCAGGCGCGTGAGCGCGACGGCGAGCTCGGCGGAGACCTCGACCGTCACGGTCGCGTCCCAGCCGCCGCTGATCGACACGGCGGCAGACCAGCACGGCTCGACGAACGGCCCGGCAGCGGCGGGAGTGGGGAGGAGCGGCTGCTCCTCACCGAGGAAGCTGCTCCAGACCTGCCCGACGACGGCGGCGACGTCGGTCTGTTCGGGTGCAAGAGTCATGGCTAGGCGACTCCCCTCTCGAGAAGGCCGAGGAGCTCCAGCTTCTCGACGATGGCATCGGGCGTGAACGGCTTGATGACGTACTCGTGGGCGCCGGCGGCCAGCGCCCGCACGATCTGCGTCTGCTCGGACTCGGTGGTCACCATCATCAGCGTGACCCTGCGCCAGTCGGGGTTGGAGCGGACGGCGGTGATGAACTCGTAGCCGTTCATCACCGGCATGTTCCAGTCGACCAGGCAGAGGTCGGGGACCTCGCCCGCGTTGAACTGGTCGAGCGCCTCCTGGCCGTGACCGGCCTCGGAGGTCTCGAAGTCCAGCTCGGAGACGATGCGTCGCAGGATGCTCCGCATGGCTCGGGAGTCGTCGATGATCATCGCGCGCATATGGTCATGCTCCGATCGGTGAGGCGAGAGGAGTGGATGAGGTGCTGCGGTGAGCCTGGACCCGGCCCAGGGGCTCAGTGCGCCAGAGGTCGGCGACGTGGGCGGGCATGTCGAGGGTCGTCTCGGTGGAGCCCAGCAGGAGATAACCGTCGTGGTCCAGGTGGTGGTGGATCCGGCGGAGGATGTCGTACTTCATGCTCGCCTCGAAGTAGATGAGGACGTTGCGCAGGAGGATGACGTCGAAGCCGCCGACGCCGAGGAACGGCTCGGCGAGGTTGAGGGAGCGGGCGCGGACCATCTGCCTCAGCTGCGGGACGACCTCCCATTCGCTGCCCACCCGGGTGAAGTACTTCACCAGGCTCGTCGCGGGCAGGCCGCGGTTCATCTCGACCTGGCTGTAACGCCCCGTGGCCACCCGCGCCACCATCGCCTCGGAGACGTCCGTCGCGAGGATCTCGGCCGTCCAGCCGGCCGGCAGGTGCTGGTCGAGCAGCATCGCGATCGAGTACGCCTCCTGGCCGCTCGAGCAGGCCGCGGACCAGATCCGCAGGTGCCGGGAGGCAGCACGCGTCTCCAGGAGGCGGGGCAGCATGTGCTCGGTGAAGGCCTGGTACGGCGACAGGTCGCGGTACCAACTGGTCTCGTTGATCGTCAGCGCGTCCACGGCCCTGCGGCGCTCGACCGGGTCGACCGTCACCCGCTTGATGTAGGCGTCGACGTCGTTCCCGAAGCCGGCGGCGGCCGCGAGCGGCAGCAGGCGGGCCTCGACGAGGTAGTCCTTCGCCTCGTCGTAGTAGACCATCGCCGTCTCCCGACGCACGAGCGTCGAGATGAGCTGGAAGCTGGTCGCTGACATTGCCACGGGTTGTCCATCGGGCACAGGCCGGAATTTCTGAGAGGTCCTGAGGTGTGGGACAGGATGCTCATGCGGCCATGGGTGGGGCCGATGGAAGGCGCGTGATCCGTGTGCTCATCGTCGACGACTCGGCCCTCATCAGAAGGCTGATCGCCTCGGCCCTCCTGGACGCACATGAGATCGAGATCGTGGGCAAGGCGCGCGACGGTCTCGAGGCCATCGACATGGTGGAGGAGCTGCAGCCCGACGTGGTCACGCTCGACATCGAGATGCCCCGCCTCGACGGACTCGGTGCACTCGAGCGGATCCGCGCGTCGCACCCGCGCCTGCCCGTCATCATGTTCTCCACGCTCACTGAGCGCGGCGCGGCCGCGACCCTCGAGGCGCTCTCGCGCGGTGCCTCGGACTACGTGACCAAGCCGTCGAACACCGGCTCCGTCGCCGAGGGACTCGCCTCCGTCCGCGACCAGCTCGTCCCGCGGATCCGTGCGCTCGCGGGCATGCGCCTGCTGGCTCCTGCCACCCCGGCGCCCAGGCCGCGTCGCGCTGAACCCGTCGTCAGTGGGACGAAGGCCCACGCCGGCCCGCCGGAGGTCCTCCTCATCGGCTGCTCCACCGGCGGTCCCGACGCGCTCGCCACGCTGCTCACCGACCTGCCGGCCCACCTCCCGGTGCCGGTGCTCGTCGTCCAGCACATGCCGCCGGTCTTCACCACGATGCTCGCCCAGCGACTCGACAAGATCTCACCGTTCACCGTGCGTGAGGCGGTGGAGGGCGACGTACCGAGGGCGGGGACGGTGCTGCTGGCACCCGGCGACTTCCACGTCCGCGTCGTCGCACGGGCCGGGGGAGTGGCCCTCAAGCTGGACCAGGGGCCGCAGGAGAACTTCTGCCGCCCTGCCGTGGACGTCCTCTTCCGGACGGCGTCGGAGGTGTACGGCGGCCGCGCGGTCGCCACGATCCTGACCGGGATGGGCCAGGACGGACTCGAGGGAGTCCGCGCGCTTGCCGAGAAGGGTGCCCGTGTCCTGGTGCAGGACGAGGCCAGCTCGGTCGTGTGGGGCATGCCCGGCGCGGTTGCGATGGCGGGTCTGGCGGACGAGGTCCTGCCGCTTCCCCACCTCCCCCACCGGGTGGCCCGCGCATGCATGTCTATGCAGGTCGGGACCTAGGGCCCTCCGCCGGGGTCCGGGACTCCGGGACCTCTGTCCTGATTTGCAGCTGATCGGGGTGGAAGCTGGACCAAAGTGCCCTACGGGCGTGTCTGGCTTGACACAGTTTCGTCCGTGACCGAGCACATTCCCCCGAGCGACGACCCCCGCGTCGCACACGAGCTGCTGATCACCAGCACCATGCCGCTGGTGGGCCACATCGTCCGCGAGACGATGGGTCGCGTCCCCTCGCATGTCAGCCGCGATGACCTGACCTCGGCAGGCCTGACCGCTCTGGTCCAGGCCGCCAAGGCCTATGACGCCGAGCGTGGCGTCCCCTTCGAGCGTTACGCCGCCACCCGCATCCGCGGGGCGATCCTCGACGAACTCCGCAGCGTCGACTGGGCCTCGCGGTCCGTACGCCGCCGTGCCCGAGACCTCGAGGAGACCCGCACCAGGCTGACCTCCGCCCTCGGCCGGACACCGTCCGTCGCCGAGGTCGCCTCCGCGCTCGGGATGAGCGTCGAGGAGGTCGCTGCCAACGAGGACGACGTCGCCCGCGCGCAGATCCTGTCGCTGCACGGTGCGACGACCGCCTCGCTCGATGAACTCATCCCGACCCGCGCCCCGAGTCCGGAGGCGTTGCTGGAGCACCAGGAGAAGCTGGTCTACCTGGCTGAGGCGATCGAGGAGCTCCCCGAGCGGCTGCGCATCGTGGTCCAGGACTACTTCTTCGCCGAGCGCCCGATGGCCGACATCGCCGCCGAGCTCGGTGTGACCGACTCCCGGATCTCGCAGATGCGCGCCGAGGCGCTCGTACTGCTGCGCGATGCGCTCAACAGCCAGCTCGAGCCGTCGCTGGTGCAGCCGGTCGGCAAGGAGGGCGGCTGCGCCAGCCGCCGTCGTGAGTCCTACTTCGCGGCCGTCGCCGCCCGCCACGCCGAGAGTGCCCGCCGCGGCCTCACCGTCGTCGAGGCCAGCCGGGGCCAGTACGACGAGGCCGGCTGAACCGATCCAGCTCGCGATCCCCGGGATCTGAGGGTCGGATACCGACCCTCAGATCCCAGCGATCGCGTGCTTCGAGGCGAGGGCCTCGCGGTAGGTCTCGACCCATCGTGCGGCCCATTCGCCCGTGACGAGGGTGCGGGCCCGTTCGCGGGCGGCCGCGCCCATCGTGCGACGGCGGTCCTCGTCGTACGCCAGAGCCTTGAGCGCGCGTTCCCAGTCGTTGCGGGTGCGGCATAGGAAGCCGGTCTCGCCGTCGATGACGAAGTCCGGGTAGGGGCCGGCCGCGGCGGCCACCGTAGGGATGCCGAGGGCTGCGGCCTCCAGTGCCTTGAGCGGTGACTTCGAGCGGTTGAAGTCGTCGTCCCGCAGCGGCGCGAGCATCACGTGCAGATCACTGATCAGGCCGTAGTACTCCGACAGTGACTCGGTGCCGGGCCGGAACTCCACCGGGTGGTTGAGCAGGAAGCTGTAGTCCGAGCCGATCATGATCATCCGGGCCTTCGCGGCCTTGAGCCCGCGGGCGATGCCCGGGCCATGGTCCATCCACCCTGTGTCGTGGGTGCCGGTGCCACCCCATCCGACCTTGAGCTGCTCGCCGTCGGCCCGCTGTGGGGAGGGCAGCGACAGCAGGCTGCCGTGGATCGTGTTGGGCAGCACGACGGTCGGTGCGTCGGTGTGCGCGCGGAGGCGCTCGGCCAGCGGTGCGACCGAGACGGTGACGAGGTCGGCGCTCGCCAGGGCGCGGGCCATCGCGGGCACCCACTGATCGAGGTAGAGACGCCGGTCGAGGCTGTGGAAGACACGGCTGTCGGCGCGCAGGGCGAGCAGGTCGTCGTCGTACTCGAGCACCTTCAGGCGGGCCACGGCCGAGGTGAATTGGTCGGCCATCTCCGGGGTCATCAGGCGCTGTGCGACGAGCACGTCCGGGACGGTCTCGCCGGTGTTGCCCCAGTCCAGGAAGGCGACGTCGGTCAGGCCCTGGTCGTACGCCGCGCTCAACGGCAGCGCGAGGCGGTAGAGGAAGCTGGCGTCGAAGTCGCCGCGCCAGACGAGGGTGCGGATGCTGCTCATCGGGCGGTGCCGGCCAGCAGTCCCTTGCGGGCAAGGGCATTGCGGTAGGTCTCCGCCCAGGTCGGCGCCCACTCCGAGGCGATGAAGCCACGCGCACGTTCGCGGGCGGCCAGGCCCATCGCGCGCCGCATCTCCTCGTCGTTGCCGAGGGCGCGGATCGCCTTCATCCAGTCGTCGTCGGTGCGGCAGAGGAAGCCGGTCTCCCCGTGCACGATGAAGTCGCGGTACGGCGTCGCGTCGCCGACCACGGCCGGTACTCCGAGCGCGGCGGCCTCGAGGGCCTTGAGCGGGCTCTTGGACCGGCTCCACTGCTCATCGGTGAGGGGCGCTATGACGACGTGCCAGCCGTGGATGGCCAGGTAGTAGTCACTGATCACGTCCGTCCACTGCACGAACGAGCTGTCGCGGTAGCCCAGGACCGGACGGAAGTCGCTGCCCATCATCACCATGTGGGCGTCGGCCTTGGTGAGGCCGTACTTCACGCCGCGACCGCAGAGCTGCCAGTCACGGGCGTGGCTGCCGGTGCCGCCCCACCCGACGATCAGCTGCTCACCGGGCTGGCGCTCTCGCTGCGGGACCTCGAGGAGTACCTCGTCGACGGTGTTGTGCAGCACGACGATCTCGGCGTCGGTGTGCTGGCGGTAGACCTCGGCGAGGTGGGGTACCGAGACGGTGATGAGGTCGGCCAGTTGCAGCGAGCGGATCACCGAGTCGCGGCCCCAGTCGGTGTAGTCCTGCCACGACATGCCGTGCTGGAACGTCGGGTGGTCGGAGCGGAAGTTCACGTAGTCGTCGTCGTGCTCGAGCACGAGGAGTGCGCGGTCACCGAAGCCGGCCCACCCGTCGACGTACTCTGGTGCGGCGAGGCGGTGGCCGATGAGTACGTCGACCTGAGCGTCGTGCTGCAGCACCGGTCCCACCCCGACCTCGGCGTGGCCCTGGTAGGCGAGCTCCGTCAGGGGCGCGTTGATCCGGTAGTGGAAGGACGCGTCGGTCGCCAACGCGGTGGACCAGGCAAAGATCTTCACGAGGTGATCGATCGGCTGGGACGGTCCCGATCCGAGGTCCGGGGTTCGGAAAAATGCCGGAATTGTTGCTCAGGTGCGCTCAGGGGGAGCCGATCATCCCGGCTGGAAGCCCACGGACGGGCTCCGAACTCAGGCTTCACCTCCAGGAAGGAAAACCACATGAGCCTTCGCATCAACACCAACATCGACGCCCTCACCGCGTACCGCAACCTCACCTCGACGCAGTCGTCGATGAGCACGTCGGTCGAGCGTCTCTCCTCCGGTCTGCGGATCAACAAGGCGGCCGACGACGCCGCCGGCCTCGCCATCAGCCAGGGCCTCACCGCCCAGATCAACGGCACCGGCCAGGCTGTCCGCAACGCCCAGGACGGTATCAACGTCGTTCAGACCGCCGACGGTGCTCTGTCCGAGACTCAGTCCATCCTGCAGCGTGTCCGCACCCTCACCGTTCAGGGCGCGAACGACTCCAACGACTCGGCGGCCAAGGGCAACATCGTCACCGAGATCGGCCAGCTCTCCAAGGAGCTCGACCGCATCGCCAACACCACGGAGTTCAACGGCAACAAGATCCTCTCCGGTTCTGCCAACCTCCACTTCCAGATCGGTGCCCGCTCGGTCACCAACCAGGCCGGTAACCAGCTCAACATCGACCTGACCAAGACCGGCACCAACAAGGTCGACCTCTCCGGCTCCGCGCTTCTCGGTGCTGCGGCCAACCTGAAGGGCAGCGACGACGCCACCACGTGGTCGAACGCCCTTGACGACCTGGACAAGGGTCTGCAGAACGTCTCGACGCTCCGAGCGAACCTCGGTGCCTACCAGAACCGCCTGCAGCACACCATCAACAACCTGTCGGTCACGCAGACGAACCTGCAGGCGTCGAACAGCGCCATCCAGGACACCGACATGGCCTCGGAAATGAGCAACTACACGCGTACCCAGATCCTCTCGCAGGCTGGTACGTCGATGCTCAGCAAGGCCAACCAGAACGCGCAGAGCGTCCTCTCGCTCCTGCAGTGATTCTGGCGAACCCGGGTGGGTCGCGCGCTGGGGAGACCCAGAAGGCGCCCACCCGGGTTCACCCCTTTCACCCCGAACGTGAACCCCGGAGGCTGACATGACGTCCACGACCAGCTCGACCAGTACCGCGAGCACGAGTGGCTCGACCATCACGTTCAGCGGCATCGCCAGTGGGCTGGATACCACGAGCATCATCAGCGCTCTGATGGCGGTCGAGCAGGCGCCCCAGGACGCACTCAAGACCCGACTGGCGACCGAGCAGGCCAAGCTCTCCGCGATGCAGACCCTCAACTCCGGGATCGCCGCAATGGGCACGTCCGCCGCCAGCTTCGAGAGCGGCAGTACCTGGCAGTCGCTCACCGCGAAATCCTCCGACAGCAACATCAGCGTCACCGCCGACAGCACGGCGAGCGCCGCGAGCCTGACCGTCGCCGTCACACAGCGCGCGACCGCGGCCACCCTCAGCTTCAGCGACGCGCACGCGCTCACCGACGTCGTCGCGACCCCGTCGACGACCGACGCGCCGAACTCTCTCACCCTCACGCTCGCCGACGGGACCACCGCGTCGGTCGACACGGGCGACGGCACGCTCAAGACCATCCTCGCCAACCTGAACGCCCTCAAGGGCAGCGACGGTGAGTCCCTGGTCAGCGCCGCCAGCGTGAGCCTCGGGGACGGCACCTACCGGGTGCTGCTCACCGACGCCAAGACCGGCGAAGGCACCGTGGGACTCAGCGGTGACGGCCTCTCGCTCGGCACCGCCAGCTCGACGGCAGGGAAGAGCGCGAAGATCACGGTCGGCGACATCGCCGTCACCTCGCGGTCCAACACGTTCGACGATGTGCTCCCCGGGGTGGACATCGCCCTCGGTGCCGGCGCGTCGAGCTCGACCGTCTCCCAGGTCAGCGTCACCACCGACGCCACGTCCCGCTCGACGGCCGTGGCCGCGATGATCTCGCAGCTGAACTCCGTCCTGGACGACCTCAGCTCGGCGACGTCGTATGGCACCATCGACGACACCAGCAGTGGCACAGCCGCCTCGGACGCAGGGGTGCTCGCCGGCGACAGCTCGATCCGCGCCCTGGCCAATCAACTGATCAACACGATCTACACGTCCGACGGCAAGGGTGTGCTGAACGACTACGGCATCGAGATCGACCGCGACGGCCAGTTCACCTTCGACGCCACCACCTTCGCCGCCGCCTACGCCAAGGACCCCAGCGGCGTGCAGGAGGCGATCGCCGGCTCGGACGGCTTCGCGGCGCGCCTGGTCAAGGCGGCCAAGTCCATCTCGGGCACCAAGGGCCTGCAGAGCGATAACACGATCCTCGCGAGCGACGGCAGCCTCACCCAGATGATCTCGGGGATGAAGAGCAACCACGGCATCATCACCACGCTCAACGACGAGATCTCCCAGTGGGACGACAGGCTGACCGCCAAGCAGGCCAGCCTCCAGACGCAGTACACCGCGCTCGAGACCGCGATGAGCAAGCTCACCACCCAGCAGTCCTGGCTCACCTCGGCGATCGAAAGCCTCGACTCCAGCGACTAGGTGCCGATAGGTCTGGCATGACGACGATGCGTGACCCTCGGGCTGCCTATCAGAACGCCTCCGTCAACACGGCCAGTCCGTTGAGGCTCTTCGTGATGCTGTTCGACCGGCTGGTCCTGGACTGTGAGCGCGGCCTGCGGGCCGTCCAGGCGGGCAACCGCCAGGAGGCCAACACCCACTTCCAGCACGGCCAGCGGATCGTCTTCCACCTGATCTCGACCCACGAGGTCGACGAGATGCCGGCCGGCCGCCAGCTGCTCGCGCTCTACGACTGGATCAGCCGTCAGCTGATCAAGGCGAACGTCGAGCAGGACGAGAAGGCCGCCGCCGAGGCGCTGCTCCGCAGCAGCGAGCTCGCCGACACCTTCAAGCAGGCGGCGCTCCTGGGCGCGGTGGCGTCATGAGTGCCGAGCTCGCCTGGGCCGAGGCCCTGGAGCGGCTCGAGGCGAACCTCGCCGGCGCGGAGACCCTCGTCGCCGAGCTCAACGTCGACGCAGTCACCGACTGGGCAGTCGTCAGTCTCGAGGGGCCTATTCCGGAGCACCTCGTCGAGCGGGCCCGTGAGCTCGCCGCCCGCCAGCAGAAGCTTATCGACGCGATCCCGGCCGTGATGGCCGCGACCAGCGAGCGCCTGCGTGGCACCCATCGTTTCCGTTCGTGGGGTCGCGCGGAGCGCCCCGCCGTCTATGTGGATGTGTCTGCCTGATGGAGAAGCTGTCCCTGGTCCTGTGGCGCGAGCGTGAGCTCCTCGAGCTCCTCGCCTACAAGCTCGAGATCGAGCAGCTGGTGCTCGCCAGCGGGCGCAGTCGCTGGCTCGCCCACGCCAACCGCGAGATCGAGGATCTCCTCGTCACCGTGCGTGAGACCGAGGTCCTGCGCGCCATGGCGGCCGACGAGGCCGGCGAGAACGTCGGCCTCGGCCCGAACCCGGGCCTCACCGCACTCGCGGACGCTGCCGCGGAGCCGTGGCGCTCGATCCTGATGGAGCACCGCGACGCCCTCGTCGGTCTCACGCGGGACATCGCCGACCTCTCGGAGTCCAACAAGACGCTCATCACCGCGGGCTACCGCTCCGCCCGGGAGACCCTGCTCGCCATCGGCGCGGCCTCGACCGAGCAGAGCTACACCCCCACCGGTGAGGCGGTCGTCGCCGCCCCACGTCCGCGCCTCGTCGACAGGAGCCTGTGACCCGATGACCGGCACCTTCAGCGGCCTCAACACGGCGCTCAGCGGTTTGCGCTACCAGCAGATCGCCCTCGACGTCGCCAACAACAACGTCTCCAACGTCGACACCGACGGCTACGTGCGCCGTCGTGCGGTCGCGGCCGAGGTCGGCGGCACCGGCCAGTCGACCCTCTACGCGACGTACGACGGCCACGGCGACGGTGTGACGACCAGCGCCGTCCAGCGGATGACCGACGGGCTCCTCGACGCGCGCGTACGACGTGAGAACGGCACCCTCAGCTACCTCACCACCCAGCAGACGATCCTCGACCGCGTCGAGACCGCGATCAACGAGCCCGGGGTCGATGGCATCAACCAGGCCATCAGCGACTTCAACTCCTCGCTGCAGGATCTCGTCAGCGACCCGGGCGGCATGGCCGCCCGGCAGACGGTCGTGGCCAAGGCGGACGCGCTCAGCGCGGCGATCCGCACCCAGTCGGACAACGTCACGCAGGAGGCATCCGACCAGCGGACCAACGCCGGCCTGACCGTCACGCAGATCAACGACGGCGCCTCCCAGCTCGCCGACCTGAACAAGAAGATCTACACCGCCCAGAGCAACGGCTCCGACGTCGGCGACCTCGAGGACCAGCGCGACACCATCGCACTCAACCTGGCGAAGCTCGTCGGCGGCGTGGTCACCGTCGCGCCCGACGGCCGCTACAACGTGAACGTCCCCGTCGCTGGCGGAGCGTCGAGCTTCGCGCTCGTCAAGGGGGACACCGCCAACCAGATGTCGGTCCAGACGGACGCGACGACCGGCGACCTCTCCTACACGGTGACCGACCGGGCGACGCCGCCGACAACCCTGGCCACCGTGGACTCCACGCAGGGGAACCTCTCGGGCCAGCTCGGCGGCATCACCGACGTCGTCAACGGCACCCTGGCGGATCAGAAGACGGCGCTCGACGCGATCGCCACGTCCTTGGCCGACCAGCTCAACGCCCAGAACGCGAAGGGCAAGGACCTCTACGGGGCACTGGGCGGCGACCTGCTCAGCTACGACCCTGCCGACCCGGCGGGGACCCTCGCCGTCGCGCAGACGGTCGTCGACGACCCGAACCTGATCGCCGCGTCCAGCACGGTCACCGTCGACACCTCGACCACGCCGCCGACGTACACGACGGACGGCAGTGCAGACCTCGACGGTGGCAACGCCGATGCGCTCAGCCTCACCACGTCGATCACCTCGGACTACGGCTCGATGGTCACGTCCTTCGGCGCGAAGGTCTCCTCGCTCAACTCGCGCGTGGCGACGCAGCAGACCCTCACCGACCAGGTCGAGGACGAGCAGCAGCAGCAGGTCGGAGTCAACCTCGACGAGGAGACGGTCAATCTCGTGGCGGCGCAGCACGCCTACGAGGCGGCAGCGAAGGTCATGTCGACCCTCGACTCCATCCTCGACACCCTCATCAACATGAAGAACTGAGGAGAGCGACCATGGCCATCACCCGCGTCACCCAGCAGATGCTGTCGAACCGCAGCATGACCGCCGTCATGAGCGGACTCTCCCGGATGTCGAAGTACGAGGAGCAGCTCGAGACCGGCAAGAAGCTCAACCGCCCCTCCGATGACCCCGCCGGCACCAACACCGCTTTGCGCGTGCGCAGCGCGCTCGCCGAGCAGACCCAGTACGGCCGCAACGCGGAGGACGGCCAGGCCTGGCTGTCGACGATCGACTCCACGCTCAGCGGCATCACGGACCAGATCCAGCGTGCCAACACGTTGGCGCTGCAGGGCGCGAACAGCGGCTCGATGTCCCAGGCCTCGCGCGACTCCATCGCCTCCGAGCTCGACCAGATCCGCGAGAGCGTGCTGCAGTCGGCGAACACCGACTATCTCGGCCGTCCCGTCTTCGGGGGTACGACGTCGGGTTCGGTCGCCTACAACGACGACGGCACCTACGCTGGCGACGACGGCGAGGTTCTGCGCCGTGTCGGCTCCGGGGTGCAGGTACGGGTCGACTCCCGGGCTCAGGACGTCTTCGGCCCGGACGACGACAACATCTTCAAGCACCTCTCCGACCTCGCGACAGCCCTGTCCTCCACGTCCTCGACCGACTCGGACGAGGCGATCCAGGAGGGCATCGCCAATCTCCAGGCGGACCTCACCCGGATCACGAGCGCCCAGTCGGACGAGGGGGCCCGGATGAACCGGCTCACCAAGGCCTCCGACCTCGCCAGCCAGGCGACGCTCCAGCTCCAGACGTCCCTCTCGGACGTCGAGGACGCCGACCTCGCCGAGACCACGCTCAACGTGCAGCAGTCGGAGACCGCCTACCAGGCGGCTCTCGCCGCGACCGGCAAGACCCTGCAGCCGAGCCTGCTGGACTTCCTGTCGTGAGCACGCTGACCGGTAACGTGGCCGACGTGACGACCACCCTCGGCTGCTCGACGCTGCCCGTCATCGAACTCGCGCACCCGATGCCCGGCTTCCCCGAGGCGCTCCGCTTCACGCTCGAGCACCTCGATGAGGCGGGTGTCCTCGGCGAACTGCGCTCGCTCGACCAGGCCGGGCTCAAGTTCCTGACCGTGCCGTCCTCGACGTT
This sequence comes from Nocardioides sp. Kera G14, assembly GCF_020715565.1. Taxonomy (NCBI): domain Bacteria; kingdom Bacillati; phylum Actinomycetota; class Actinomycetes; order Propionibacteriales; family Nocardioidaceae; genus Nocardioides; species Nocardioides sp. Kera G14. Next base: position 389,718 of record NZ_CP085839.1, read on the forward strand.
CTACCCCGACTACGTGCCGGTCATCGACGACGAGACCGTGGCAGCGCTGGAGATCGAGGACGTCAACGACGTCCTCGTGCTGCTGATCGTGCACGCGGGCCCGGCCCTGGCCACCACCACGGTCAACATGCTGGCGCCGATGATCGTCAATACGACGATCGGCCGTGGGATGCAGGTGATCCTCGACGACGCGAGTCTGGCCGTCGACGCGCCTCTGCTCCCGTGAGGCATCCCGGCCGGTAGGGTCGGACCCATGCTGGTCCTGAGCCGTCGGGTGGGGGAGAGCGTCGTCATCGGCGACGAGGTCACCGTCACCATCCTCGAGGTGCGTGGTGACGTCGTGCGCGTCGGCATCGACGCGCCCCGCTCGGTGACCGTGCATCGCGCCGAGCTCCTCGCCGAGCTCGCCACCTCCAACCAGGAGTCCGCATCGCCGTCGGAGGCGGCCGTCGCCTCGCTCTCTGACGCCCTCTCGGAAGCGCTCAAGCCCAAGGAGTAGCGGCCGATTGGCTCCCTCGGAAGGGGGCGCCAACATGGACGACGACGCCGAGATCATCGCTGAGTTCCTCGTGGAGAGCCACGAGAACCTCGACCAGCTGGACCAAGACCTGGTCGACCTCGAGCAACACCCGGCAAGTCGGGAGCTCCTTTCGAGCATCTTCCGCACGATCCACACGATCAAGGGCACGTCGGGCTTCCTCGCCTTCGGCCGCCTCGAGCGGCTGACGCACGTCGGTGAGACGCTTCTCTCCAAGCTCCGCGACGGAGAGATGACGATCACCCCCGTCATCGGCGACGCCCTGCTCACCATGGTCGACACGGTCCGTGCGCTGCTCGACGTCATCGAGCGCACCGGCGCCGACAGCGACCCCGCGGTCGACGTCGACCCTGTGGCCGCACGGATTCAGGCGATCCTCGACGGTGAGGTCGACGTACGCGCCGGCGCCGTCGCCAGCGCGATAACTGCTGGTGAACCCGGTCGCTCCGCGGCTGAGGCGACCGATTCACCAGCAGTTAAGCCCGAGCCCGAGCCCGAGCCCGAGCCGGCCGAGCCCGACGCCGAGCCCGAGCCCGAGCCGGCCGAGCCCGCCGAGGCCGAGTGGGACGGCGTCGAGCGCCGCAGCGCGGAGCCCGCCGAGGAGGCCGACGGCAGCGAGCGCCGCAGCGCGGTCGACTCCAGCATCCGCGTCGACGTCGACCTGCTCGACAACCTGATGCAGCTGGTCGGTGAGCTCGTGCTGACCCGCAACCAGATCCTCCAGCGCGCCAACGGCAACGACGACGTCGAGCTCGTCCGAGCCTCGCAGCGCCTCGACCTCGTCGCCTCCGAGCTGCAGGAGAGCGTGATGAAGACGCGCATGCAGCCCATCGGCCAGGTCTGGTCGAAGATGCCGCGGATGGTGCGCGACCTGTCGCACCAGCTCGGCCGCGAGGTCGACCTCCAGATGGACGGGCACGAGACCGAGCTCGACCGCTCACTCCTCGAGGCACTCAAGGGCCCGCTGACCCACCTGGTCCGCAACTCCATGGACCACGGCATCGAGCTGCCCGCCGACCGCGTCGCCGCCGGCAAGCCGCGGATGGGCAAGCTCCTGCTCCGCGCTTTCCACGAGTCCGGCCAGGTCGTGGTCGAGATCACCGATGACGGCAAGGGCATCAACCCGCAGAAGATCGCGGACGTCGCCGTCGAGCGAGGCCTCATCACCCGCGACCAGGCCAGCCGGATGGACTCCAAGGAGATCGTCAACCTGATCTTCCGCCCCGGCTTCTCCACCGCCGCCGAGGTCACCAACGTCTCCGGGCGGGGTGTCGGCATGGACGTCGTCCGCACCAACATCGAGCGCATCGGCGGCTCCGTCGACGTCATCTCCGAGGTCGGCAAGGGCTCCACCGTCCGCGTCCGCATCCCGCTGACGCTCGCGATCATCCCGGCGCTCATCGTCGGTGAGGGCGAGGAGCGTTACGCGATCCCGCAGGCCAACCTCGTCGAGCTCGTCCGGATCGAGGGCGAGAACCTCGCCCGTGACGTAGAGGAGCTCGCCGGTGGTCCGGTCCTCCGCCTCCGCGGTCGACTGCTCCCGCTGGTCAGCCTCACCGAGGCGCTCGGCGGCCCCCGCCCCGAGACCGATGCCCTCACGGTGGTCGTCCTGCAGAGCGACGACATCCGCTTCGGCCTCTGCGTCTCCGAGGTGCACGACACCCAGGAGATCGTGGTCAAGCCGATCGGTCGCCAGCTCAAATCCCTGACGATGTACGCCGGCGCCGCGATCATGGGCGACGGCCGGGTCGCCCTGATCCTCGACGTCTCCGGTGTCGCCGACACGCAGAAGATCGGCGCGGTCCAGAGCGACCTCGTCGAGCCCAAGTCCAAGGACGACGACGCTGAGGGCATGGCGGCCCTACTCGTCCTCGAGGTCTCGGCGGGCCGCCGCGCCGCGCTGCCGCTCTCGTCGGTCGCCCGACTCGAGGAGTTCTCCCTCGACCGGATCGAGCGCTCCGGCGGCTTCGAGGTCGTCCAGTACCGCGACGGCATCCTGCCGCTCGTGCGCCTGGCCTCCGCGATCGGCCTGCCGGACACCTCCACCCACTCGGAGCAGCTGTCTGTCGTCGTACACGAGCTGGACAACCGCTCCGTGGGCATCGTCATCGACCGGGTGCTCGACGTCGTCGACACCCACATCGTCCCGACCGAGACCGGTCGCCGTCCCGGCGTGACGGGCTCGGCCATCGTCCAGGAGCACGTGACGGACCTCGTCGACCTCGAGGCCGTCGTCACCCGCGCAGGAGTGAACTGATGAGCACGGCCACCCACGACAGTCGGACGACCGTCAACCAGTACTGCTCGTTCTGGGTCGCCGGCCTCTTCTTCGGCGTCGACGTCGCCGAGGTCCAGGAGGTGCTCCGCACCCAGCCGATGACACCCGTCCCGCGCGCGAGTGAGGCCGTCCGCGGGCTGATCAACCTGCGCGGCCAGATCGTGACGGCCGTCGACATGCGGGTCCGCCTGGGCCTGCCGCCGCGTCCCGAGGGGACGCTGCCCATGAACGTGATCGTCCGTAGTCGAGGAGAAGTAGTGAGCCTCCTCGTCGACGACATCGGGGACGTGATCGACACCGCCGGTCTCGAGATCGAACCGGCGCCTTCCAACCTGCCCGAGAGCGTCAAGGAGGTCATCGACGGCGTACGACCGCTGCCCGAGGCCATCCTCCTCGTCCTCGACGCAGACCGTGCGGTCGACGTGACGACCGTGCCCGAACCCCCCGGAGGAAACCCATGACCGCGCTTGAGACGGAGCCGGCGGCGCCGGCCCCTCTGGGCGGGGCGCACGGCCTCAGCGCCGAGCTCTTCGCCTCCATGATGGAGAACTCGCCGACGAACATGATGTTCGCCGACCGTGACCTCGTCATCCGTTACATGAACTCCGCGTCCCTCGAGACGCTCCGCGGCCTGGAGGAGTTCCTCCCGGTCCGCGCCGACGATGTCGTCGGCAGCTCCCTCGACATCTTCCACAAGAACCCGAGTTACCAGCGCGGCATCCTCAAGAGCGCCAGCTCCCTGCCGCGGCGGGCCAACATCAACGTCGGCCCCGAGATCCTCGACCTGCTGGTCTCGCCGATCACCGACTCGCAGGGCCAGTACGTCGGCGCCATGGCGACCTGGGAGGTCGTCACGGAGAAGGTGCGTCTCGAGAACGAGATGGCCCAGGTCCGCTCGATGATGGACAACGCGCCGACGAACATGATGTTCGCCGACCGCGACTTCGTCATCACCTACATGAACCCCGCCTCGCTCACCACGCTCCGCAGCCTCGAGCAGTTCCTGCCCGTCAGGGCCGACGACGTCGTGGGCAGCTCCCTCGACATCTTCCACAAGACCCCGGCCTATCAGCGCGGGATCCTCGCGGACGCGAAGAACCTGCCGCGTCGCGCCAACATCCAGGTCGGCCCGGAGACGCTGGACCTCAACGTGTCGCCGATCACGGACAAGGACGGCAACCACATCGGTGCCATGGCCTCGTGGGAGGTCATCACCGACAAGCTCCGCATCGCGGCCGAGGCCGAAGACGCCCGTGCCAACACCGAGGCCGTCAACGCCGTCCTCGCAGCCATCGCCAGCGCCACCAACCCGGAGCAGGCCGTCCAGATCGCCCTCGACACGGTCCGTCGAGCCTTCGGCGTCGAGTACGGCTCGGCCGCGATCGTGAGGGACGGTGAGCTGGTCAACACGCTCGAGAGTGGCATGGTCTCGGCCGAGTTCAGCGCGGCCACCAAGGCCGCGCGGTTCCGCCGGGGCGTCGGCCTCGCGGGGCGTGCCTGGGAGCGCAACGACGTCTTCTTCTGCCCGGACATGTCCCAGTTGACCGACTGCGTCCGGCTCCCCGTCGCCCTGCGCGCCGGCGTGAAGTCCGGCGTCTCGTTCCCGGTCTCGGTCGAGGGTGAGGTCAAGGGCGTGATGGACTTCATCTCCACCCACGAGCTGGACTGGAGCCAGGCCCGGATCGACGCGTTGCGCAGCGTCGCCCGGATCGTCTCCGACACCGCCGCCAAGCTCGAGCGCGACGCGGCGGAGAAGGCCGCTGCCGAGGAGACCGCGACGAAGGTCGCCAAGCTCCTGAGCATGGTCGAGGCCGCGGCCGCCGGGGACCTGACGCAGACGGTCGACATCGACGGCGACGACAACGTCGGCCTCATGGCCGCCGGGCTGCGCAAGCTGCTCGACGCGCTCCGGGCCAGCATGGGGACCATCGGCCAGACGGCCGACGGCGTCTCCGTCGCTGCCGAGCAGCTGACGGTGCTGAGCGAGGGCATGGGCGAGGGCGCTTCCCTCACCTCCGACCGTGCCGCCTCGGCCTCGTCCGCCTCGGTCCAGGTCAGCGCCTCCATCCAGACCGTCGCCACGGCGGCCGAGGAGATGACGGCCTCGATCCGCGAGATCGCGAAGAACGCCACCGAGGCCGCCTCGGTCGCCACCGCTGCGGTCACCGTCGCCTCCGAGGCCCAGGGCACCGTCGCCTCGCTCGGTGAGTCGAGCGCGGAGATCGGGCAGGTCATCAAGGTGATCACCTCGATCGCCCAGCAGACCAACCTGCTGGCCCTCAACGCGACCATCGAGGCCGCCCGTGCCGGAGACGCCGGCAAGGGCTTCGCGGTCGTCGCCAACGAGGTCAAGGAGCTCGCCAAGGAGACCGCCAAGGCCACCGAGGAGATCGGCCAGAAGATCGAGGCCATCCAGAGCGACACGGCCGGTGCCGTCGGTGCCATCAGTCGGATCACCGAGGTCATCGCCAAGATCAACGACATCCAGACCACGATCGCCTCGGCGGTCGAGGAGCAGACCGCGACCACCAACGAGATCGCTCGTTCGGTGACCGAGGCTGCCGCCGGTGCCAACGGCATCGCCGAGGACGTCACCCAGGTGGCCTCCGCGGCCTCCGAGACGCGTCAGGGTGCACAGAACACCCTGTCGTCCGCCACCGAGCTCACCACGATGGCAGGAGAGCTCAAGAGCCTGGTCGGGCAGTTCAAGCTCTGAGCCGGCCTGCCACACAGACCCACAGAGCCCCCGGGAGATCGCTGCTCCCGGGGGCTCTGTGCCTTTCCCGCAGATGCCTCGTCTGCGGCACACCGGAGGCGAGAAATCACCACGGCCGGCATCCCCGAGAGGATGCCGGCCGTGGTGGCGGAGATGGGTCAGCGGATGAGTTCGCTGAGCAGGCCTGCGCGGGAGCCGACCCGCTGCTGCGGTACGGCGACACCCGACTGGTCACCGCGGAGCTTGAGTGCCAGCACGGCCGCCTGGGTGCGGTGCTGCACGCCGAGACGGGCCAGGAGGCCGGTGACGTGGTTCTTGACCGTCTTTTCCGCGAGGAAGAGCCTCTCGGCGATCTGCCGGTTGGTGAGGCCCTCGGCGATGAGGAAGAGGATCTTCGACTGCTGCGGCGTGAGGTCGGCCATCAGGTCGAGGGTGCGGCGGTGGAACTGCACCTGCTGCACCACCCGGGCCGCGACGGCAGGGTCGATCAGGCTGTGGCCGGACGCGATCAGGCGCACCCCGCTGACCAGCGAGTTGCCCTCGATCTGCTTGAGCACGAAGCCGGCCGCACCCGCGAGGATCGCGGCGGAGATCGCGTTGTCGTCGTCGTACGACGTCAGGATCAGAGCCTTGATGTCCGGGTTCGAGGCGCGGACCTCACGGCACACATCGATGCCGGAGCCGTCCGGCAGATTCGCGTCGAGCACACAGACGTCCGGCTTCGCCGCCAGGATCGCGGGGAGTGCACCGGCGGCCGTGTCGGCTTCCCCGACGACCTCGATGTCTCCTTCGGATTCCAGCAGGCTCTTGACGCCCCGACGCACGATTTCGTGGTCGTCCACGAGAAATACGCGCACGTTCCCTCCCTGTCCCATGGGTGCATCATCGGCAGGTAGGACGAAAGTCGCAGCATTTCCGACAGCGAAGCGCGGAAAATGTGCGGCCGGTGCCACGCATGGCCCAGGTGGGCTATGCGGCCCCGGTCGGTCCCGGGTCGGTCCTGGTCAGAGCTGGGCGCGCGCGAGGCGCGTCTCGAGGAACTGCCGCGAGGCGCGCAGGTGCCCGAGCAGGTCCAGGAGGTCGTGGCGCTGCAACGGGCCACCCGTCGGCTGGCGGACGCGGTCGGCGACCTCGTCGGCCTCCAGCCGGACGCCGAGCTCGAGACGGTAGAGCGTGTCTGCGATCTCGAAGTCCACATCGGCGACCGTGGCCACCCAGTGGAAGTCGTCGTCGCTGAGGATGACCTGCTCACCGCGCTCCAGGCCACGTGTCAGCATGGTCTCGCTGTGACGCGCCACCACCGAACGACTGCGCCGACTGAAGTCACTGAGCGCAACTGTCAGGATCTCCATGACTTTCCCTCCCCGAGCGGGCTCCCTGTGCCGCCTTCTACCCCTCCAACGAGCCGGCAAACGCGACGCTACGAAACTCGGGACCAAGGTCCCAAGGGTCCTCGGTGAGGCCGATTCGGACTGCCGCGGCCGATGCGAGAGGATGGGCCGACGCAACGCCGTCGCCCCAGTAGCTCAGTGGATAGAGCAGCCGCCTCCTAAGCGAAAGGTCGCCAGTTCGACTCTGGCCTGGGGCACAGTCTCCGCCTCCCGGGAGCTCTCGTCGCTTTGGGTGTTTCTCAGGGACCGGCGGCAGAATGGGGAGGGTGACCGAGGTGGAGGATCGCGCTGACGCTGCGCCGCGCGACCCGCGCGTCGCGGTGCGACCGACCTCGCGCACCGGGCGGGGCAAGCGCCGGGCCAGGACCCGCCGGCGGCACACCGTCGCCAAGGTGCTGCTCTCCACGCTGGTGGTGCTCGCCCTCATCTCCGCCATGTCGGTGGCCTACTTCTACCGCCACCTCAACGGCAACCTGAACCGCATCGACGTCACTGACGACATCCTCAGTGCACGCCCGACGAAGCCGGCGGACGTCGGCCCGAAGGGCCCGATCAACATCCTCGTGATGGGCACCGACACCCGCGACTGCGACGGCTGCAACATCGACGGGCTCAACGGCGAGGGAGGCTCGGACACGACGATCCTGTTGCACCTGTCGGCCGACCGGAAGTCGGCGTACGGCGTCTCCATCCCGCGCGACTCGCTCGTCGACCGGCCCGCGTGCAAGGACAAGGACGACAAGTCCGTCATCCACCCGGCCGCGACGCAGCAGATGTGGAACGCGGCCTACGCGATCGGCGGAGAGGCCTGCACGATCGCCCAGTTCGAGCAGAACACCCACATCAAGGTCGACCACTTCGTGTCGGTCAACTTCGGCAGCTTCAAGAACATGGTCGACGCGGTGGGCGGCGTCGAGGTCTGCGTCCCGGAGGACATCCACTCCGAGGAGTACGGCATCTTCATCAAGAAGGGGACGCGCAAGATCTCCGGCAAGGCGGCGCTGGCCTACGTACGCGTCCGCCACGGCATCGGGGACGGCTCCGACATCGGCCGCGTGAAGCGCCAACAGGCCTTCATCGGGGCGATGGTCAGCCAGGTCCTCTCCGCGGACACGCTGGCGAATCCCATCAAGGTGACGCGCTTCCTCGACGCGGCGACCAAGTCCCTCACCCTCGACATGGACATCACACAGCTCGCGAAGCTGGCGCTGCAGTTCAAGGGTGTCGGCAGCAGTGGCATCCGGTTCATCACCATCCCGTGGGAGCCCCCGTCGTGGGATCCGAACCGCGTCGTCTGGAAGCCGGAGGCCGCGGAGGTGTGGCGCAAGCTGCTCCACGACAAGCAGCTTCCCGCCGACCTGACGACTGACGCGATCAGCGTCAACCACCTTCCCGGACAGAGCGCAAGCCCCACGCCGACGCCGTCGGAGTCGCCCTCCACGTCGCCCTCGGAGAGCCCGTCCAGCAGCCCGTCGGAGAGTAGCTCCGCGACGTCGAGCCCTTCTCCGTCGCCGACGCTCGAGGCCAACGGCCGCACGGCGGAGGAGAACAAGGCGCTCGAGAACGCCGGTCTCTGCACATGAGCGACGCCTCCGCCCGTACGCCGACGCCCGAGCCGGAGTGGAAGCGCCGGCGTCGCCTCGCCGAGATCTTCGGGGACGTCCTCCCCGAGACCACCTCCGACGATCGTGAGCAGCCGCGCGAGCAGCGTGGTTCCGACCAGTGGCTCAAGGAGCAGAAGCCGCCCCACCACGGCAACGTCTGAGAGCCCCTGACCGCTCCGGCCCTGTGGACAACCCCGGACGCTGAGCGAGGATCCGACCTAGCCTCGCGGCCATGGTTTCTCGGGACTCGCTCCACCGGCGCCTGCGCCGGCTCGTGCTCGGCCACCGGCGACTCCTGGCCGGGCTGCTCGCGGCTGTCGCGGTCGGCGCCGGCCTGCAGGTGCTGCGACCGCCTCAGCCTGAGCCATCGGTGGTCGAGGCGCCGCCGGCCTCCCTGGGCGCCCGCCTCGGCGCGGCCCATCCCGGCCTGGTCCCCATTCCGGTGCGGCTGCCCGACGCCGGCATGGCCGACCTGCTGGAGCCGGGGGACAGGCTGACCGTCCTCGCCACGGACACCTCGGGAGCAGGCGACGCGACATCGGCCGGGACCGTGGCCGTTGCTGACGACGTACTGGTGCTGGACGTGCCACGATCGGGGTCATCGACGAGTGCAGAAAACGGCGTCATGGACTCGGCCGCAGGACGTCTCGTCATCATCGGAGTCGAGGCGAGTGCCGTCGGACCGGTGACCAATGCCGCGGTGAGGAGTGTTCTCACCTTCAGCTGGGATCACTAGGTTCGACCTGCTCGGGGGTCTCCGGAACCCACATCACTGGATCACAGGAGAACAGCTATGAATGGCTTCAAGAAGTTCCTGCTGCAGGGCGACCTGGTGTCGCTGGCCGTCGCCTTCGTCATCGGCGGTGCCTTCGCGACGGTCGTCAAGGCCATGGTGACGGTCATCATGGACCTGGTCGGCAAGGCCGGCGGTACGCCTGACTTCTCGTCCTACCACCCGGGTGGCGTCCACGTCGGGGCGCTGATCACCGCGCTCATCGCGTTCGTCGTCCTGGCGGCGATCGTGTACTTCGCCATCGTGGCGCCCTACACGAAGGCCAAGGAGCGCTTCTTCCCCGAGCCGGAGCCGGGCGCCACCGAGCTCGACGTGCTCAACGAGATCCGCGACCTGCTGGCCGCCAAGAACGTCTGAGTCAGTCGCTCGACGACGACGAGGTCGTCGATGACGAGGACGCTGCCGCGCCCGCTCCCGCGCTGGGGGCGGGCGTCGTGCTTGCGCCGGCCTTGTCGGAGCTGCCCGAGCCGTTCGAGCTTCCGGAGTCGGCTGAGGAGCTGCGTGAGTCGTTGCGGTAGAAGCCGCTGCCCTTGAAGACGACGCCGACGGCGTTGTAGAGCTTGCGCAGCCGGCCCGAGCACTGCGGGCACTCGGTGAGTGAGGCCTCGGAGAAGCTCTGCACCTGCTCGAATGCGTGGCCACACTCGGTGCAGGCGTACTGGTAGGTCGGCACGGTCACTCCTTCAGGGATCAGGCTTGGCACTCAGGCGTTGCGAGTGCCAAGAATATAGACGCTCAGGAGAAGAGCGTGATTCCCGAGGGCGTGAGCGCGCCGGTCACGGGCCGGTCGTGCACCTCGGTCGGTACGTCGACCCCGACCTCCTCCGGATAGAGCACGATCCACACGTCGGTCCCAGGCGTCACGCGGGCGAGCGCCCGGTCGTAGGAGCCGCCACCGCGACCGAGTCGCTCGCCGGTCCTCGAGACGGCCAGGCCGGGAACGAGGACGAGGTCGGCGCCCACGACCGCCTCGGGGCCGAGCAGCGGACCGTCCGGCTCGAGCAGCCCGCGGCGAGCGGGGACCAGTCGCCCGGTGTGGACCGCCCACTCGAGGTCGTTGTCCGGCAGCAGCACCGGAAGGATCACGCGCTTGCCGGCGAGCAGCAGGGCGTCGAGCAGGTGACCGGTGCCCGGCTCGGAGCCGATGGAGACGTAGGCGGCCACGGTCGCGGCCCGGCGTACGACCGGATGCGCCATCGCCACACTGCTCAGGTCGCGCGCGGATCGGCCGATCTGCACGAGGGAGTGGCGGTTGCGGGAGGTGAGTAACTGGTCACGTAACGCCGTTTTTCCAGCGCTCGGTTCCCACTTGCTCACGACAGCACCCTACGATCGCCCCTATGGGTAGCGCAGGGCTGCAGCAGGCCACCGCCAAGATGCGGGAGGCGGGCGTGGACAAGGTCGCGATTGAGACCTTTGCCCACTATTACCGCCTGTTGGAGCACGGTGAGACCGGGATGATTCCGGAATCGTCCATTGAGCCCCTCGACATGCCGGCCTTGGCCGATGTCGAGGTCGATGACGCAGCCGCGGTCGACGCGCTGCGTGCCACGGTGGTGATCAAGCTCAACGGTGGTCTAGGGACCTCGATGGGCATGGACCGCGCCAAGTCGCTGCTCTGTGTGCGCAAGGGCCTCTCCTTCCTGGACGTGACCGCACGGCAGATCCTGCACCTGCGCCAAGCCCACCAGGCGCCCCTGCCGATCCTCTTCATGAACTCCTTCCGCACCACCGGCGACACCCTCGCCGCGCTGGCGCGGTACACCGAGCTGCCCGTGGAGGGCCTGCCGCTGGAGTTCCTGCAGAACATGGAGCCCAAGCTCCTGGAGTCCGACCTCACGCCGGTGGAGTGGCCCAAGGACCCGACCCAGGAGTGGTGTCCGCCCGGTCACGGTGACCTCTACACCGCCCTGCGGGGCACCGGCCTGCTCGACCAGCTCATCGACGAGGGCTTCCGTTACGTCTTCGTCTCCAACTCCGACAACCTCGGTGCCACCCCGGACCCCAAGGTCGCGGGCTGGTTCGCCGGCAGCGGCGCCCCGTTCGCGATCGAGGCCGTCAAGCGCACCCCGAGCGACCGCAAGGGCGGTCACTTCGCCCGCCGGAAGTCCGACGGCCGGATCGTGCTGCGCGAGACCGCGCAGACGCTGCCCGAGGACCGCTCCGCGCTGGCCAACCTGGACAAGCACCGCTTCATGTCCACCAACAACCTCTGGTTCGACCTCGTCGCGATGCGGGACACCCTCGACGCCCGCGGCGGGATCCTCGGCCTGCCGCTCATCCGCAACGTGAAGAACGTCGACCCCGCCGACCCCAAGAGCCCGAAGGTCGTGCAGATCGAGACCGCCATGGGTGCCGCGATCGAGGTCTTCGAGGGCGCCACCCTGATCGAGGTCGGCCGCAACCGGTTCGTCCCGGTCAAGACCACCAACGACCTCCTCGTGCTCCGCTCCGACGTCTACGACATGGGCGCCGACTTCGTCCTGGACCAGACCGTGGAGGAGATCCCCTACATCGACCTCGACGACAACTACTACAAGCTCGTCTCCGAGTTCGAGAAGCGGTTCCCCGACGGCACCCCCTCGCTGAAGAAGGCCAACGCCCTCAAGGTCAAGGGCGACTTCACCTTCGGACGCGGCGTCCAGGTCATCGGCGAGGTCGAGCTCAGCGGCGCCGGCGCACAACGGGTCGACCCCGACTCGGTACTGTCGTCTGGTGCCTGACACCTCCCCGCTCTCGGTCGAGGAGTACCGCGACAAGGTCCTGGCCGACCTGACCCCGCTCGCGGCCTATCCGATGCCGCTGCTCGAGACCCTGGGTCTCGCGGCCGCGACGGACGTGACCGCGCTCGTCTCGCTGCCCGGCTTCGACAACTCCTCGATGGACGGATACGCCGTGGCATGGCGCGACGTCGCCACTGCCTCGGAGGGGTCGCCCGTCGTGCTACCCGTGGTCGGCGAGAACGCCGCGGGTGCCGCCACGCTCCTCGCACTCCCGCCCAGGGCCGCCGGCAAGATCATGACCGGGGCGCCGCTGCCGGTCGGTGCAGACACCGTCGTGCCCTACGAGTGGACCGATCGAGGTGTCGCCTCGGTGACGATCACCCAGGCCCCGTCGGGACAGGGTCAGCACGTGCGGCGTGAGGGTGACGACGTACGCCGGGACGACCTGATCCTCTCCGCCGGCACGATCCTGGGGCCGCGCCAGCTCGGGCTCCTCGCGGCGACCGGCCATGCGTCGGTGCCCGCCCGTCCGCGGCCGCGTGTGGTCGTGCTCTCGACGGGCAGCGAGCTGCGTGAGCCGGGCAGGCCGCTGGGCCCTGACTCGATCCACGACTCGAACTCGTTCCTCCTCGCGGCTGCGGCCAAGGCGGCCGGTGCGATCGCCTACCGCGTCGGGATCGTCCCCGACGAGCCCGACGCCTTCCTCGAGGCGCTCGACGACCAGCTGGTGCGGGCGGATCTCGTGGTCACGTCCGGCGGGGTGTCGGCAGGTGACTACGACGTCGTCAAGGAGGCGCTCGCGCCCCGCGGCGTCTGGTTCGGCCCGGTCGCCATGCAGCCCGGCAAGCCCCAGGGGTTCGGGTACGTCGGCGCCGACCGCGAGGACCCCGTGCCCGTCTTCGCGCTGCCCGGCAATCCCGTCTCCGCCTACGTCTCCTTCCAGCTCTTCGTCCGCCCCGCGCTGCGGCGGCTGATGGGCGTCTACCCCGAGGCGCCGACCACGGCGACCGCGCGGCTCACCGAGCCGGTCAGTTCGATGCCGGGGCGTCGTCAGTTCCTGCGCGGCGTGCTCGGCAGTGACGCCGCAGACGGCCCTGGCCGGACCGTCTCGGTCGCCGGCGGCGCGGCCTCCCACCTCCTCGGTGACCTTGCCGTCGCCACCTGCCTGATCGTGATCCCCGAAGAGGTGACCGCACTGCCCGAGGGCGCCGAGGTGGAGGTGCTGGCCTTCGATGACTGACACGCCGAATGGGCCCTCGGTCACGCCCGAAAGGGGCCTTACGCACCTTGACGAGACCGGCGCCGCCCGAATGGTGGACGTGACGGCGAAGGACGTCACCGATCGGAGCGCCGTGGCCACCGGACGGGTGCTCGTGTCGGCCGAGGTCGTGGCACTCCTCCGCGGCGAGGGCGTGCCCAAGGGTGATGCCCTCGGGGTCGCCCGGATCGCCGGCATCATGGGCGCCAAGCGCACCCCCGAGCTGGTCCCGCTCTGCCACCCGCTCGCGATCAGCGGAGTCAGCGTCGACATGAAGGTGCTCGACGACGCCGTCGCGATCACCGCGACCGTCCGCACCACCGATCGGACGGGCGTCGAGATGGAGGCGCTCACCGCCGTCTCCGTCGCCGCGCTCACCGTCGTCGACATGGTGAAGGCGGTCGACAAGGGCGCGGTCATCACCGACATCCGGGTCGAGTCCAAGACGGGCGGCAAGAGCGGCTCATGGCAGCGCTGAAGGCCGGAGTCGTCGTCGCGTCCAACCGCGCGGCCGCCGGGATCTATGAGGACGTCACCGGTCCGCTGATCGTCGACTTCCTTGCAGGGATGGGCTTCTCGGTGTCACCGGCCGCCGTCGTGCCGGACGGTCAGCCGGTGGGACAGGCGATCTCGACGTACGTCATGCAGGGTGCGCGGCTCGTCCTCACCACGGGTGGCACCGGCCTGACGCCGACCGACGAGACACCCGAGGTCACCCGACCGTTGCTCGACCGCGAGGTGCCCGGCATCGCCGAGGCGATCCGTGCCGCAGGCATCGCGAAGGGCGTGCCGAGCGCGATGCTGTCGCGGGGCGTGGCCGGCACGATCGGTGACTGTCTGGTCGTGAACCTTCCCGGGTCGCGCGGGGGAGTGAGCGACGCGCTCGAGACCCTGCGTCCGGTGCTCGAGCATGCCCTCGCCCAGATCCTCGGCAGCGACCACTGAGCCGCGACGACCCGATGACCACCCCCAAGCTCTGGCCTGCGACCCTGCACTCAGGCGAGGTCGCCGTCCGGCCGCTGGCGATGCGCGACGGCATGGCGTGGGCGACCGCGCGCCGTCGTAGCGCCGCCTGGCTCGCGCCCTGGGATGCGACCGTCCCGCCCGGCGGCGACGCGCGTCCTGCCACCTTCGCCGCCCTCGTACGCCGACAGCGCAGGGCTGCACGCCGCGGCACCACCCTGCCCTTCGCCGTCGACGTCGACGGCCGCTTCGCCGGTCAGGTGACGGTCTCCAACATCGTGCGCGGCTCGGCGATGTTCGCCTCGGTCGGTTACTGGATCGACGTCTCCTTCGCCGGACGCGGTGTGATGCCACGCGCGGTGGCGCTCGTGATCGACCACTGCTTCGCGGCCGGGCTGCACCGGATCGAGGTGTCGATCCGACCCGAGAACGCCAACTCGCTGCGCATCGTGGAGAAGCTCGAGATCGGGCAGGTCGGCTACTCGCCGCGCTACCTGCACATCGACGGCGAGTGGCGGGACCACATGAACTTCGCCATCACGCGCGAGGAATGGCCGCCGGGTGGCCTCATCGGGCGTGTCGAGTCACACCAGTCACACTGATCGCACTTAATCTCAATGCGTGGACCCCAGCGCGTTGATCTTCGTCGCCCTCGCCGTGGCGTGGGCCGCCTACCTCATCCCGAAGGCGCTCGAGCATCACGATGCCGGCGCCCGGACCCGCACGGTCACCACCTTCTCCGAGCGGATCCGTGTTCTCGCGCGCCGTGAGGCGATCAGTCGCCGCAAGTCCGCGCTCGTCCCGGCCACGCCGCCCAGCGCTCCGGGCAGCATGCCCGCCAAAGCGGTCGAGCCGGCTGCCGCCCACACTCCCGAGGTCACCGACGAGAAGCCGGTCGAGGTCATCGTCGAGGAGATCCTCCTGGACTCCCTGCTCGAGACCACCCAGTCCGGTCGGCTGCACCTGCCCAGTGGCGGCCAGGCGAAGCGCCCACCGATCTCAGCCGCCCGCCGCCGTCGCCGTGTCCTCGGCGTCCTGATCTTCCTCTTCGCCGCCACCGCCGCCACCGCTGCCGGCCAGGTCATCAGTTGGGCATGGCTGGCCGTTCCCGCAGCCGTCATCGTCGCCTGGCTCGTCGCCTGCCGCCTGATGGTGAGGAACGAGCGAAAGGGCGCTCGCTCACCCGGGAAGGGCCGCTCGCTCACCGCCGGGTCCGGGCCTGCTCACACGGAGGAGGAGTCCGCCGCGCTGACCGTCGCCGTGCTGGAGGCCGACGCCACCACCGACATCCCGGTCATCACCGAGCCCCTCGCCGACGGCACCTGGGAGCCCGTGCAGGCTCCGCTGCCGACGTACGTCACCAAGACCGCGGCCCCGCGCCGGACGGTGACCATCGACCTGGACTCCACCGGCGTGTGGACCTCGGGCCGTACCGAGGCCGACTCCGCGTTGGCCCGCGAGGCCGACGCGGTCCGCGCAGCAGCGGTGACAAGCGCCGAGCAGGCCACCCAGCGCCGCGCGAGTGGAGCCTGATTTCAGCTCCACAAAGGCCCGGTGCTAGCCTCATCCACGCACTCGCGGGGGTATGGCGCAGCTGGTAGCGCGCTTCGTTCGCATCGAAGAGGCCAGGGGTTCGAATCCCCTTACCTCCACGCGATGAGTGAAGGCCGGATCCGATCCATCGGATCCGGCCTTCGTCGTCCGTAAGGTGCGCTGGGCCGCTCCGGTGTGACGGTCAGGTTGCCGCCATGTCCGTCGACGTAACGTCGAAGGCGTGCTTGCCGGCGTACGACCTCCGATCCGACTCCTCGTCGGGCTCGCCTGCCTCGGCACGCTCGCGCTCCATCTGCTGTACGTCGACGGGCCGCTGCTCTCCGACGAGGGCGGCTTCGCGATGGTGGCGCGGTGGTGGTCCGACGGGGGCGGGCAGCTCTACGGCTCGCAGTGGGTGGACCGGCCGCCGGGACTGATCGCGGTCTTCCGGATCGCCGACCTGCTCGGCTCCCACGGCGTCCGCGTCATGGCGGGCATCGTCGCGGCGTGCTTCGTGCTCGTGGCGGCGTGGGCCGGCTGGGCGGTGCGTGGTCCGAAGGCCGCGGCCTGGGCCGCCTGGACGGCGTTCTTCCTGATGAACACGCCGCTCACCGAGACCTTCGCGCTCAACGGCGAGCTGGTCGCAGCGACCTGGACGATGACCGCGGTCGCCGCAGGGCTGCATGCGGTCCGTGGCACCGCGGTGAACCGATGGGCCGTGGTGCTGGGGTTCGTGGCAGGTGCGGCCTCGGCCGCCGCCGTCCTCACGAAGCAGAACTTCGTCGATGCGGCCGTCTTCCTCGGCGTCCTCGGCCTCGCCGAGCTGTACGTCGGACGGCGGCAGGTGGAGCGGCGCCGGCGGCTCGCTGTCGTCGCGGCCTCGGTGCTCGTGGGGCTGCTCGTGCCCACCGTGGTCGCGCTCGTCTGGGCGCGCGCCAACGGCGGCATCCACGACCTCGTCTTCGCGATGTACGGATTCCGCGTCGACGCCGCGAGCGTCCTCACGCGCTGGTCCGACGCCGACCAGGACCAGCGCATGTCCGAGCTGGTCTGGCTCGCGCTGGGCAGTGGGATCATCACGCTCCTCGGCGCGCTGATCGTCGCCGGACGGCGCTCGATCAACCTCCGCTCGCCCCTCTTCCTCGCGGCCGCCGCTGCAGGCCTGGCTGAGCTCGTCGGGGTGCTGCTGGGCGGCAGCTACTGGCCGCACTACCTCATCGGCATCTCGCCGATGATGACCCTCGCTGCCGGCACCCTGGCCGTCCAGCGCGGGCGGGCCCGTCGCTTCGTGCGGCTCTTCGTCATCGCGCCGGTCGTCGTGACGCTCGGCGTGACACCGGCCGCCGCTGAGGAGCTGACCGAGGTCAACACGATCGAGGCGACCGGCTACTGGCTCCATGCCGCCGCAGAGCCGGCGGACTCCCTGGTCGTGCTCTACACACATCCCAACGTCATCGCGGCCTCCGGCCTCCGCCCCGCGTACCCCTACTCGTGGAGCCTTCCGCTGCGCACGCTCGATCCGCAACTGACGCTGCTCGCGGCCACGCTCCGCGATCCGGTCAAGGCGCCGACGTGGGTCGTGGGCTGGGACGGCCTGCACGATTGGGGCCTGGACGCCGACCACCAGGTCGAGACGTCCCTCGTCACCGACTACGCGCGCGTCGCCACCGTCTGCGGCCATCCGATCTGGCTGCGGCGCGGCCTCGCCCGCCCCCTGCCCGCGTGGCACTGTCGTCCGCCTGGGAGATGAGCGTTCAGGATCCCCGTCGCATGCTCGCGCCTCGACCGCGGTCGGGGGTGCAGAGCTACGCTGTGGTCCATGGCCGCCTGGAGTCCTCTCGAGTGGCCCGTCTTCCGCCAGGCGAAGTCGGGTGACCGCTTCGGGCGCGGCCCCGCCGTCCAGTCGGCGCACACCAGGAAGATCGTTCCGCGCACCGCCACTGCCGACCGTGTCGTACAGAGCGTGTGTCCCTTCTGTGCGGTGGGCTGCGGCCAGCGGGTCTACGTCAAGGACGAGAAGGTCATCCAGATCGAGGGCGACCCGGACTCGCCCATCTCGCGTGGCCGACTGTGCCCCAAGGGGTCGGCCAGCGAGCAACTGGTCAACGCCCCGGGCCGCATCACCGAGGTCCTCTACCGTCGGCCGCACGCCACCGAGTGGGAGCGCCTCGACCTCGAGACCGCCACCGACATGATCGCCGACCGCTTCATCGAGAGCCGCCGCAACGGTTGGCAGGAGCGCGACGAGAAGGACCGGCTGCTGCGGCGCACGATGGCCATCGCCTCACTCGGCGGAGCCACGCTCGACAACGAAGAGAACTACCTGATCAAGAAGCTCTTCACCGCGGCCGGCGCGATCCAGATCGAGAACCAGGCTCGTATTTGACACTCCGCCACGGTTCCCGGTCTGGGAGCCTCCTTCGGACGCGGTGGTGCCACACAGCCGTTGCAGGACATGGCCAACGCTGACTGCATCGTGCTGCAGGGCGGGAACATGGCCGAGGCACACCCGGTGGGCTTCCAGTGGGTGGCGGAGGCCAAGGCGCGCGGTGCCAAGGTCATCCACGTCGACCCGCGCTTCACCCGAACGGGTGCCGTCGCCGACAAGCACATCCCGATCCGGGCCGGCTCCGACGTCGTCCTCCTGGGTGCGCTGATCAACCACGTGATCACGAACGACCTCTGGTTCAAGGAGTACGTCGTCGCCTACACCAACGCCGCGACGCTGATCAACGGGGAGTTCCGCGACACCGAGGACCTGCACGGCCTCTTCTCGGGCTACGACCCGGAGACGGGGCAGTACGACCTCAGTACGTGGGCGTACGACCACCCCGACACCGAGGGCCCGGGCACGGGGCCGCTGGGCGGGGACGCCGAGTCCGGCAAGAGCAGGGCCGACCGCGCGGCCGGCGACGCGTACGGCAGCGGTGGTCCCGCGCTCCAGGGCCGAGAGGTCCTGCGCGACGAGACCCTTCAGCATCCCCGCACCGTCTTCCAGATCCTGAAGCGACACTTCTCGCGCTACACGCCGGAGATGGTCCAGGACCTGTGTGGGATCAGTGCCGAGGACTTCGACTACCTCGCCCGGGCGGTCACCGAGAACTCAGGACGCGAGCGCACCACCTGCTTCGGCTACGCCACCGGCTGGACGCAGCACACGTTCGGGGCGCAGTTCATCCGCACGGCGTCGATCCTGCAGCTGCTGCTGGGCAACATGGGTCGCCCCGGTGGCGGGGTCATGGCGCTGCGCGGCCACGCCAGCATCCAGGGCTCCACCGACATCCCGACGTTGTTCAATCTGCTGCCCGGCTACCTGCCGATGCCCAAGGCCGGCGCGCACGACACGCTGGCGGAGTACATCGCGGCGATCGGGTCGAGCAACGTGAAGGGCTTCTGGGCCAACTCCGACGCCTACACGGTGAGTCTGCTCAAGGCATGGTGGGGAGACGCTGCCACGGCGGAGAACGACTGGGCCTACGACTATCTGCCCCGGCTGACCGGCGCGCACGGCACCTACCAGACCGTGCTCGGCATGCTGGCCGACGAGGTGGAGGGGTACTTCGTCCTCGGACAGAACCCTGCGGTGGGCTCGGCCAACGGGCGGATGCAGCGCCTGGGCATGGCCCACCTGAAGTGGCTCGTGGTGCGTGACTTCAGCATGATCGAGTCGGCCACTTGGTGGAAGGAGGGCCCCGAGATCGACTCCGGCGAGCTCCGCACGGAGGACATCGGGACCGAGGTCTTCTTCATGCCCGCCGCGACGCATGTGGAGAAGGCCGGCTCCTTCACTCAGACCCAGCGACTCGTGCAGTGGCGTCATCAGGCGCTCGCCCCGCCGGGGGAGTGCCAGAGCGAGCTCGAGTTCTTCTACCGGCTCGGCCAGCGCATCCGGGAGAAGCTGGCGGGCTCCACCGACGAACGTGACCGGCCCCTGCTCGACCTGACCTGGGACTATCCCCTGGACGAGCACGGCGAGCCTGATCCCGTCTCCGTCGTCGCGGAGATCAACGGCTGGAACCTCACCGGGCCGGACGCCGGCAAGGCCGTCTCCGCCTACACCGAGCTCAAGGCCGACGGCACCACGGCCAGCGGCTGCTGGCTCTACGCCGGCATCTACGCCGACGGGGTCAACCAGTCCGCGAACCGCGCCCCCGGCGGGGGACCCGGACCGATCGCCGCCGACTGGGGCTGGGCCTGGCCCGCCAACCGGCGACTGCTCTACAACCGTGCCTCGGCGGACCCGGACGGCAAGCCCTGGAGCGAGCGCAAGAGGTTCCTCTGGTGGGACGAGGAGCAGGGGCGCTGGGTCGGCGACGACGTACCGGATTTCCCGGTCGACCTCGCGCCGCACACCCGGCCGCCCGCCGGGGTCGGTGGCCCCGAGGGGCTGGCAGGCGACGACCCGTTCATCATGCAGGCCGACGGCAAGGGCTGGCTCTTCGCGCCGAAGGGCCTGGTCGACGGGCCGCTGCCCACGCACTACGAGCCGCACGAGTCCCCGGTGAAGAACTCGCTCTATCCGCAGCAGCAGAGCCCGAACCGGATGATCATCGCCCGTGAGGACAACTTCGGCGCCCCGAGTGCCGGGGAGGCCGGGGTGACGGTGTACCCCTACGTCTTCACCACCTACCGGCTCACCGAGCACCACACCGCGGGCGGCATGAGCCGGTGGCTCCCCTACCTCTCGGAGCTGCAGCCGGAGATGTTCTGCGAGATCTCGCCACAGCTCGCCGAGGAGCGGGGCCTGGAGAACGGCGGATGGGCGACGCTGATCTCGCCTCGGGCCGCGATCGAGGCCCGAGTCTTGGTGACGGACCGGATGCGTACGCTGACGATCAACGGACGCGACGTCCAGCAGATCGGGTTGCCCTATCACTGGGGCGTCGGCTCGCACGCCGTCGTCAGCGGCGACGCGGCCAACGATCTGCTCGGCGTCTTCCTCGACCCCAATACCCAGATCCAGGAGTCCAAGGTGGCCTCCTGCGACATCATCGCCGGCCGTCGACCCACGGGGCAGGCACTGCTCGACCTGGTGCGCGAGTACCAGGAACGCGCGGGCATCACGGTGGAGACCGACAACCAGCGCCTCACCCGGCCCGACCTCGACGAACCCCGGAGGACCTGATGGGACAACTCAGCGGCCCGACCGACCCGTCGGCAGACGCACACTGGACGCTCGAGAGGCCGCGCAAGGGCTTCTTCACCGACACGTCAATCTGTATCGGCTGCAAGGCGTGCGAGGTGGCGTGCAAGGAGTGGAACCGCAACCCGCGCGACGGCGACCTCGAGCTCACGGCGATGTCGTATGACAACACCGTCTCGCTCGGAGCGAGCACCTGGCGTCACGTCGCCTTCATCGAGCAGGACCGGGCGCGGATCGAGGAGGCTCGGGAGACAGGCCGAGCCCTGGTCGATCTCGGCATGCCCTCGATGCCGGGCGCCGCGGCCACGGCCGTCCTCCCGGAGACGGTCGACACCACCCCGCCCGACACCCCCGAGTTCCGCTGGCTGATGGCCTCGGACGTCTGCAAGCACTGCACCCACGCCGGCTGCCTCGACGTCTGTCCCACGGGGGCCCTCTTCCGGACCGAGTTCGGCACCGTCGTCATTCAGGACGACGTCTGCAACGGCTGCGGCACCTGCGTGGCGGGCTGCCCGTTCGGGGTCGTCGAACGTCGCGCCGACGGCACGGCCGCGCCGACCACGCAGCGCGGTGAGAAGAAGGGCGAGCAGCCCGACGTGCCCAAGCGCGGCGTCGCACAGAAGTGCACGCTCTGCTACGACCGGCTGCTCGATGACGAGACCCCGGCCTGCGCCAAGACGTGTCCGACGACCTCGATCAAGTTCGGGGACCACGACGAGCTTGTCGCCGATGCCAAGGAGCGGGTCGCCCAGCTCCATGCCCAGGGCCTCACCGAGGCACGGCTCTACGGCGCCAACGAGAACGACGGCGTCGGGGGCACCGGCTCGGTGTTCCTGCTGCTCGACGAGCCTGAGGTCTATGGCCTGCCGCCGGACCCGAGAGTCTGCACGGCCGACCTGATGACGATGTACAAGCGGGCGGGCATCGCTGCGGCAGGCATGCTCGCCGCTGCCGCGATCTCGTTCCTGGGAGGACGCCGATGACCACCTCAGAGTTCGACTCGTTCCGGCCTCCGGAGCCGCCTCGCCGCAAGCGGCGACGGGCGGTCGGCCAAGGACGCCGCCCGGGCCAGCACCACGGCGGCGACGGCAGCCGCGAGGTCTTCATGGTCCCGGACGTCGAGTTCACCTCCTACTACGGCCGGCCTGTCGTGAAACCGCCGCCGTGGGGTCACGAGGTGGCGGCGTACCTCTTCCTCGGGGGTGTCGCCGGCGGCTCCGGGCTGATCGCGGCGGGCGCCCAGCTCACCAAGCGGCCCCTCCTGCGCCGCAACGCGCGGCTCGCCTCCATGGGCGCGGTCGGCCTCGGCGGCATCGCGCTGGTGGCTGACCTCGGCCGCCCCGACCGGTTCTACAACATGCTGCGGACCTTCAAGGTCACCTCGCCGATGAGCGTCGGCTCCTGGATCCTGAGTGCCTACAGCGGCGGCCTCGCCCTGACCGTGGCCAACGAGGTGGACCGGATGCTCGGCGAGCGACTGCCGCTCGGTCCGCTGCGGCGGCTGCTGCGTCTCCTCGAGGGGCCGGCGGGCCTGCAGGCGGCGGCCTTCGCACCGCCGCTGGCGGTGTACACGGCGGTGCTGCTGGCCGACACCGCCGTACCCACGTGGAACGCCACCCACCGTGACCTGCCGTTCGTGTTCGTCAGCTCGGCGAGCCTGGCCGCGGCCGGGATGGCGATGATCACGACGCCGACCGCCGAGACCGGGCCGGCGCGGACCCTGGCGGTGCTCGGTGTCGCGGGCGACCTCACCGCGATGAAACTCATGGAGCGGCGGATGGACCCGGTCGCCGCCGAGCCCCTGCACCACGGCCACCCGGGCACCATGCTGCGGTGGAGCGAGCGGCTTGCGGTCGCCGGCGCGATCGGCACCCTGGTCGGCGGACGGTGGCGGCCCACCGCGATCCTCTCCGGGGCAGCCCTGATGGCGGCGTCGGCCCTCACCCGTTTCGGCGTCTTCGAGGCGGGCATCCACTCGGCCAAGGACCCGCGCTACACGATCGAGCCGCAGAAGCGTCGCCTCGCCGCCCGTCGGGCGGCCGGTCAGACCGGCGACTCCATCACCACGGCGGGCTAGGGCTCAGCGGACCTCGATGGGTCCCGCCTCGCCGGGGCTTGCCGCAACGGTGTGACCGATCACCGGATAGCCCGGCACCTCGCCGACGACCAGCAGGCCACCGGAGGTCTGGGCATCGGCGAGGAGGAGGAGGTCGTCCTCGCCAATGCCGGGGCCGGCGCTCACGTGGGGGCCGACCCAGTCGAGGTTGCGGCGTGTGCCACCGGAGACGAATCCCTCGGCAAGCGCCTCCATGGCGCCCGTGACGGTCGGCACCGCCGTACGGTCGATGACGGCGCCGACGCCGGACGCACGTGCCAGCTTGTACAGATGGCCGAGGAGGCCGAAGCCGGTCACGTCGGTGCCGGAGCGAGCACCGGCCGACAGCGCCGCCTCCGAGGCGTCCCGGTTGAGTCGGGTCATCACCTCGATCGCCTCGGGAAAGACCTCGCCGGTGCTCTTGTGCCGGTTGTTGAGCAGCCCGACGCCGATCGGCTTGGTCAGCGTCAGCGGGAGGCCGGGCTCGGCCGCGTCGTTGCGCAGGAGTCGGTCGGGGTGGACGGTGCCGGTCACCGCCATGCCGTACTTCGGCTCGGGGTCGTCGACGGTGTGACCGCCGATCACCGGGCAGCAGGCCTCGGCGGCCACGTCGAGGCCGCCGCGCAGGACCTCGCCGAGCAGCTCCATCGGCAGCACCCCCCGGGGCCAGCCGACCAGGTTGATCGCCACGACCGGATGTCCTCCCATGGCGTAGACGTCGGAGAGGGCGTTGGCCGCCGCGATCCGTCCCCAGTCGTAGGCGTCGTCCACGACCGGAGTGAAGAAGTCGGCCGTCGAGATCACGGCAAGGTCGTCGCGGACCCGGACCACCGCGCCGTCGTCGCCCGCGTCCAGGCCCACGAGGATGTCCGGCCCGGCCTGGCCGACGAGGCCGCGGACCGCATCCTCGAGCTCACCCGGCGGGATCTTGCAGGCGCAGCCGCCGCCGTGCGCGTACTCGGTGAGGCGGCGCGAGGTGGTCGTCATGGCCTCACGGTAGGCGATGGGGTCACGGCACCGGTGGCTGCGCCGGGTGCCGAGGCGGAGGTGGTTGGATAGGCCCGCACGGAGGCGTCTGGGTTCCTGGTGGTCCCCCCGGTCTTCAACACCGGTGAGGCCGAGCATCTCGGTCTGGCGGGTTCGATTCCCGTCCGCCTCCGCCAGATCTCGAGATCTGCAGATCCAGGGAGGGGACATGAGCGAGGCCGACCCGCGGCGACTCATCCCGCGCACCGACCATCTGCTCGGCATGCCGCAGGCACGGGAGACGGAGCTCGGCGCGGACGCGGTGCGAGCGCTCGTCCACGACCTTCAGGAGCGGGCCCGCGCCGGCGAGCTGCCGCCGGAGGACGTGGAGGCCGCGTTCCTGGCCGCGCTCGCCGATCGCCGTCCCAGCTCGCTCCGTCCGGTCCTCAACGCCACCGGAGTGGTGGTGCACACCAACCTCGGTCGGGCGCCGCTCTCGGACGCCGCCGTCGATGCGGTCGTCGCCGCCAGCCGGTACGTCGACATCGAGCTCGACCTGGCCACCGGTACTCGCTCGCGGCGGGGTGTCGCCGCCCGCGCGGCGCTGCTCGACGCCTGCCCGGCTGCCGAGGACGCCCTCGTCGTCAACAACGGCGCGGCTGCCCTCAGTCTCGCCACCACGACGCTCGCCGGGTCCGGCGACGTGATCGTCTCGCGAGGCGAGCTGATCGAGATCGGCGCCGGCTTCCGACTCACGGACCTGATCATTTCGACCGGCGCTCGTCTGCGAGAGGTCGGCACCACCAACCGCACCCACCTGGCCGACTACGCCGACGCGATCGGACCGGAGACCGGCTGCCTGCTCAAGGTGCACCCGAGCAACTTTCGGGTCGAGGGCTTCACTGCGGCGGTGAACCTGCCCGTGCTGAGCGAGGTGGCCGCTGAGCACGGCCTGCCCC
Source organism: Nocardioides sp. Kera G14 (assembly GCF_020715565.1). NCBI lineage: Bacteria > Bacillati > Actinomycetota > Actinomycetes > Propionibacteriales > Nocardioidaceae > Nocardioides > Nocardioides sp. Kera G14. The sequence continues at coordinate 414,678 of NZ_CP085839.1, forward strand.
TCGTCGCCGACCTCGGCAGCGGCCTGCTCCGGCCGGACCCGGCGCTGCCCGACGAGCCTGACGCCGCCACGGCTCTCGCCGCGGGAGCAGACCTGGTGATCATGAGCGGCGACAAGCTGCTCGGCGGACCCCAGGCCGGCATCGTCCTGGGCCGCGCCGACCTCGTTCAGCAGCTCGCGCGGCATCCGTTGGCGCGCGCCTTCCGTGCCGACAAGCTCGCGCTGGCCGCGCTGGAGGCGACTCTCAACGGCGGGCCGACCCCGGTGGCCCGGGCTCTGCACGCGGATCCCGATGAGCTTCGCCGGCGGGCGGAGCGGATCGCTGCGGCGGTCGGTGGCGCCCCGGTCGTGCAGCACGACGGCCGGGTGGGCGGTGGCGGAGCGCCCGGATTCCCGCTGGCCGGCTGGGCCGTCAGCCTGCCCGAGGAGGTCGCCGCGCCGCTGCGGGCCGGGCAGTCTGCCGTCCTCGCGCGGGTCACTGACGGCGCCTGTCTCGTCGATCCGCGCTGCGTGCCGCCGGCCGAGGACGATGCCTTGATCCGTGCCCTCGCCGCGGCGTTGAGGGCGGTACGGCCGTGACGACTCACGTCGTCGCCACCGCCGGACACGTCGACCACGGCAAGAGCACGCTCGTCCGTGCGCTCACCGGGATGGAGCCCGACCGGTGGACGGAGGAACGCCGCCGTGGCCTCACCATCGACCTCGGCTTCGTCTGGACCACGCTGCCCTCGGGTCGTGAGGTGGCGTTCGTCGACGTGCCGGGTCACGAGCGGTTCGTCGCGAACATGCTCGCCGGCGTCGGCCCGGTCGGGGTCGTCTGCTTCGTGGTTGCGGCCGACGAGGGCTGGTCGGTGCAGTCCACCGACCACCGGGACGCCCTCGCGGCCCTCGGCATCGAGCACGGCGTCATCGTGGTCACGCGTGCCGACCGCGCCCCGGAGCGGGTGGAGGAGGTGATGGCGCGTGCGCGCGACGAGTTCGCCGAGACCGGCTTGGCAGACGCGCCGATCGTGGCGGTCTCCGCCGTCACCGGCGAGGGGATGGACGAACTGCGACGCACCTTGGACGCCGTCCTCGGCGCGCTGCCCTCGCCACCGACCGACGAGCGGGTCCGACTTTGGCTCGACAGGTCGTTCAGCATCACCGGCGCGGGCACCGTCGTCACCGGCACCCTGACGGCCGGTACGTTGCGTCGCGGCGACAGGCTCACGGTCGTCGGGCCGCGTGGGTCTGCGACCACGGTCCAGATCCGCGGGCAGGAGAGCCGGCGGGTTGCTGCCGCCGAACTGCTGCCGGTCGACCGGGTCGCGCTCAACCTGCGCGGTGTCGCCACCGACGAGGTGGGGCGCGGCGACGCCCTCGTCACCCCCGGTGCCTGGCCCGACACGCAGGTCCTGGACGTACGACGCTTCACCGGCGAGCCGCTCGACGAGGTCCCGGCGCACGTCGTCGTCCACGTCGGCACGGCCGCGATCCCGGCACGGCTGCGCTCCTTCGACCCCACACACGCCCGCCTGACCTTGGAGCGCCCGGCGCCGCTCGTCGCCGGCGACCGGCTCCTCCTCCGTGCCCCGGGAGGTCACGCCGTGCTCGGTGGAGTGGGTGTGCTCGATCCCGAGCCGCCACGGCTGCGCAGACGCGGCGACGGTGCCCGGCGCGCCGCGATCCTCGCCGCAATGCCGCCCGGTGGCGACGTACTGCCGAAGCTGGCGCGCGAGGGGGCGGTCGAGATCGCCCACATGCGACGTCTCGGCCTCGTCGCCGCGGGGGAGAGCGCGCCCGACGGGATCCAGAGCATCGACGGCTGGTGGGTCGAGCCGGTGGCGTACGACGGCTGGCGGGTCCAGGTCGCCGAGCTGATCAAGCAGCACCACGCCCGCGACCCGCTCTCCGCCGGGCTCTCCCAGGAGACACTGCGCGCCGAGCTCGGCATGCCCGCCTCACAGTTCCTGAGCCGGCTCATCGCCGACGCCGGCCTCACGTCGCGCGGAGCGCACGTCAGCCTCCCTGGCGCCGGTGATGATCTCGGTGCCGCCGAGGCGGGCCTCGCTCTGCTCGAGCAGCGCCTTGCCGCGGAGCCGTTCCGCGCGCCGGAGGCCGACGACCTGGCCGCTTGGCAGTTGGGCGTCCGTGAGGTCGCCGCTGCCGAGCGCCTCGGCCGGCTGATCCGGCTGACCGGCGGCGTGGTGCTGCTGCCGAGCGCTCCGGCCCTGGCGATGCGCGAGCTGGCCCGCCTTCGACAGCCCTTCACCACGAGCGAGGCGCGTCAGGCGCTGGGTACCTCTCGCCGTGTCGCCATCCCGCTGCTCGAGCACCTCGACGCCCGGGGGTGGACCCGCCGGGTCGACGAGGGGCATCGCGAGGTCACATGAAGTGAAGGAGTGGGGCCTCCCGACGCTCCGCGGGGTCACAACAGCTCAAGCACCCGCTCGATAGGACGGGCGAGCACGGCCTTCTCCCCGCGTACGACGACGGGCCGCTGCAGCAGGGCCGGGTGCTCGGCCATCGCCTCGATGATCGCGTCGTCGCTCGTGGTCGGATCGGCCAGGCCGAGCTCCTTGTACTCCGGTTCACGCGTGCGGAGCAGCTCGCGTGGCGTGAGGCCCGTCTTCTCGACGATCTCCTCCACCTGGGCGCGGGTCAGCCCGAGGACGTGATAGTCGATCTTGTCGACGTCCACGCCTCGTTCCTTCAGGAGGGCGAAGAGATTCCTGCAGGTGGTGCAGGTCGGCTTCTCGTAGATCTTGATGTCGCTCACGAGGCCAGCATGCCGTGTCGAGGTGGCCGTGCTCCTCAGGTCCTGCGGTAGAACCGGATGGTGCCGTCGGGGAGGCGCTCGTGCGTGTAGTCGGGTGAGTGGATCCTGCGGTGGCCGGGTTTGCAGAGCAGGACGAGGTCCTTGAGGTCGGTCTTCCCGCCTTGGGACCAGGCGTTGAGGTGGTGGACCTCGGTCATGGCGGCCGGCACGTCGCAGCCTTCTTCGCTGCAGGTGGCCCGGATCAGTATGAGCGCCTTCTTCTGAGCCTTGGTGGCCAGCCGTGAGGTGCGGCCGAGGTCCAGCACGTGGCCCTGACCACCGAGGACGGCTGGGATGATCCCGGCCTCACAGGCCAGGCGGCGTGCTTCGTTTGCGGTGATCCGCTCGACGCCGTGGGGGCCGAGGACGGTGGCGGCGGCAAGATCGCGGCGGAGGTCGGCCAAGGGGATGGTGACGATGAGTTCGGTGCCGGTCGTGCCGTGTTGCGGCATCGAGTTCGGGTCGATGTTCTCCAGGAGCTCGCAGAAGGCGTGGCCGAGCTTCTTGTTGTTCGGCAGCTTCCACCACACCCTCTCACCCGCCTCGTCGCCGGCCGCGTCCGCGAGTGCCTGCTTGTCGGCGGGGTCGTGCCGGGGGCTGGTGAAGGCGTGGAGGAGGTGGGCGAGGCGGGTGGCGGTGAGGTCGGGGACGACGATGGTGATCTTGGTGGTGCCGTCGTGCTTCTTCGCGAAGCTGAGCCGGGTCTTCTGGAACGCGGTGCGTTCCTCAGCCTCGAGCTTCTTCGCCTCACGGGCTTCGGTCCCGTCGGGGTCGATCACGTCGAGGACCTGACGGGCCAACACCCTCAGCTGGTTGGGGTTCCACCGCGACGCTTCGTCGACGAGGTGCGCCTCGGCGCGGGGGATCAACTCGGCCGCAGTGTCGTCCGGTAGGGCGTTCAGGGCGCGGGTGATGATCTCGGCCTGCTCGCGGTTCACCACCCCGGCACGCATCCCCGCCGCCACGGCCGGCCATGCTTCCAACGCTTCAGCAAGCCGTTTCTGGGCGCGTGCCTCCCTGGGGCCGATATGGGTCTCATGGGCCAACCAGCCGGCAGTGTCGTGCTTCCCCGCGTCATCAGCGACCTGCGCGGCACTGGCCATGACGCGTGCTTGGAGCTCGGTGAGCTGGTTCGTGGCCGCGACCATCTCTCGGAGAGCTTCGGCCTGCGCGCCCGGTGACATGAACAGCGGGTTCACGTCCGCAAGGTCACCGAGGATCTCGCGGATCTGCTGGGCGCCCGCGACGATCGGATGGGTCGGTTCGACGTACTGCACGACCATCGGGGCACCTCCTTCGCGACACGGCAAACGGACCAGACCCCTGCCGAACAGCAGGTGGTCTCTCATCGTTCGCCGGCTCGAATGAGCGAAGGTGGGTGTTCCTCGGCTGACCGATCGCTTCGACCCTGTGGACTGGGCCTCCTTCACGACCGGATACTCCGATCCTACTCCCGAGCACCGACAGTAATGATCGGAACACTCCACCGGGGTCGTGGCTCGATGTGTCCGACTGACGTCCTGCTGGGCTGTCTTGATTCTGTAATGCCCGGCTCTGGTGGAGGCCGTTGAACGGCGCCAGCCGGGCGGACATGACTTCATAAGAGCCTGGCAAGCGCCTCATTACTGTCCTGTCTGCCCACCCGGCTGGGGCCCACCCTCACGAGTGGAAGGCAGTTCCAGCATGACAGTCGAAGCACAGTCCGGGCAGGTCTACGGCGGCGTGGACACCCACGAGGAATCGATCCATGTCGCCGTCATCAGCGCCTTGGGCCACGACCTGGGCGACAAGGAGTTCCCCACCAGCCCCGAGGGCTACCAACGCACCTTGGCGTTCATCACCAGCCACGGCGATGTGGCCGCGGTCGGGATCGAGGGCACCTCCTCCTACGGAGTCGGCATCGCCACCGCGGCCCGCGCCGCCAACATCGAGGTCGTCGAGGTGATGCGGCCCGAACGCGCCGAACGTCGTCGCCTGGGCAAGTCTGACCCGATCGATGCCTACCAGGCGGCGCGCGCGGCGCTGGGCTCCCATCGCACGGCTCCCGCCAAGGACCCCGCGGTCATTGAAGGCATCCGGGCCCTGCACAACGCCCGCCGCTCGGCACGCAAGGCGAGGACTGCAGCGATGATCCAGATCCACCACCAGCTCATCACCGCGCCCACGGCGATCCGCGAGCGCTACCGCTCGATGGGACGCGAGGAGCGCATCAAGGTCCTCGCCCGCATCCAGATCCGACCAGACCGTGAGTCCCTCGAGCGGGCCATCATGCTGGCCCTGAAGACCCTGTCCCAGCGCTGCATCGAACTGCAGCGTGAGCACGACAAGCTCGGCATCGAGCTCGACCAGCTCGTCACCGCCGCCAACCCCGGGCTGCGGGCCGCCTACGGCGTCGGCCCCGACACCGGTGCCCAACTGCTGCTCACCGCCGGCGGCAACCCCGAGCGCCTACGGTCCGAGGCAGCCTTCGCAGCACTCTGCGGCACCAGCCCGATCCAGGCATCCTCGGGCAAGATCACCCGGCACCGGTTGTCCCGTGGCGGGGACCGTACCGCTAACAGCGCACTGCACAGCATCGCACTGGTACGCATGGCCAAGGACCCCCGCACCAAGGACTACGTCACCAAGCAACGCCAGGCCGGCCTCAGCTCGATGGAGATCATCCGCAAACTCAAGCGCGCGATCGCCCGGGAGGTCTTCCGTTACCTGACGACCCCCGTCACCGTCCCGGCCGTCGACGACCTGCGTCCGCTGCGCCAGGCCAAGAACATCACCCTGACCACCGCAGCCAACGAGCTCGGCGTCTGGCCCATCACCATCAGCGAGCTCGAACGCGGAATCCGCCGCAACGACAACCTCGCCCAGACCTACCGAAACTGGCTCCACGTCGCTTGACGGACGATAGGAGCATCAGAACCTAGGAGGAAAAGAGGCGGATCCCCTTATCTTATTGGGCTTTCGCGGTTGCCCTACGCTTGCGACGTGCTTCCCTTCTGGGCCTCCGACGCTGTCCTCATCACGGTGCAGGCGGCGTTGGTGTGTGGTCCGCTGCCGAAGCTGCCACGCGCATTGGCGCGGGCGAAGGGGAGTGTCTGGGGCTGGGTGCTGCTGCCCGGCTCCCTGGGCGGGACGATCGCGTTGTTGGCGGCGGTGCCGTCACTGGCCGACGTCTACGCCTGGGTCGCCGCCATCGGGGTGCCGCTGCTCGCGGCGATCGCGTTCGGTGCCTGGGCGCGCGGCGTCGGGAGGGCAGCGGCCGTCACGATCGGCCTTCTCACCGCCGGCGTCCTGCTCGCGATCGCCTGGGCCGGAGACGGATGGATCGCGCAGGCCGCCGCGGTCACCCTGACCGCGCTGAGCGTCTCAACGATCGCAGCCTGGCTGGCCGAGCTCGCCCCCTCACTCGTCCTGAGGATCGCCCTTGTCGTGATGGCGGTGCTCGACTGCGTGCTCGTCTTCGGCCACCTCCTCGAGGGCCCCAACGACACCCTCAATGCCGCCTCGGCAAGCAGCCTGCCGCACCTGCAGGTGGCGCACTTCCAGCATGCGCTGATGGGTTATGGCGACTTCTTCGTCGCGGCTGTCCTCGGTGCGATCCTGGCGACGGCGGCGACGCCGCCCTGGCCGGCCCGTCGCACGGGAGCAGTGATCGTCCTGGCCCTGTCGGTCCTCTTCGACCTGCTCTTCTTCGTCGTCGACATGCTTCCGGCAACCGTCCCCGTCGCCGTGGCCCTGCTGGTCCTCAGTGCGCTCCGTGCTCGTGCGCCGCATGACTCGCAGGCTCGAACTGGAAGGTCGAGTGCTCCACGTCGAAGTGGTCGTGCAGGCACTCCTGCACCGCATCCAGGAGCTGCGGAGTATGACGGTCGCCGAAGCACTGATCCTCGACGGTCAGATGAGCCGACAACGTGGGAAGACCCGACGTGATCGTCCAGGCGTGCAGGTCGTGGACGTCGACGATGTGGTCGACCTCGAGCAGGTGACGGCGTACCTCCGCCAGATCCAGGTCGCCGGGCGTGCCCTCGAGGAGGATGTGCCCGGAGTCGCGGAGGAGGCTCCACGCCGACCGCAGCATCAGTACGACGACCACGAGTGCGGCCACGGAGTCGGCCTTCTCCCAGCCGGTGGTGAGGATCACGACGGCCGCGATCAGCGTGCCGACGAAGCCGAAGAGGTCGGTGAGGATGTGCTGGTAGGCACCCTCGATGTTGAGGCTCGACCGGTTGGCGCGGGCGATCAGCCACGCGGCGGCCACGTTGACCAGACATCCGACGGCGGCGACGACCAGCACCGGTCCGCCGGACACCGTGGGATGGGAGGAGACGAGCCGGCGTACGGCCTCGACGAGCACCACCCCGGAGACGACCAGCAGCGTGATGCCGTTGATCGCGGCGGAGAGGATCTCGGCACGCTTGAGGCCGAACGTCCACCGCTCTGACGCCGGTCGGGCGGCGAGCCGGATCGCCCACAGCGCCGCGGCGATCGAGCCGGCGTCGGTGAGCATGTGCCCGGCGTCGGAGAGCAGCGCGAGCGAGTCGGCCAGGATCGCCACGACCACCTCGCCGACCATGAACGCGACCAGCAGCGCGAGTGCCGCCAGCAGCGCACCGCGTGTGGCGTCGTCAGCGATGCCGTGGTCGTGATGGTGGCCCATGGGATTGAGCCTAGAGATCTCGGCGCCGTGTTCCGGCTCGACTGTCCGTCAGGCGCGGAGTTCGAGCAGGATCGTGTCCCGCCAGGCTCCGTCGAGCTGGGCGATCCGCTCACGACAACCGACCTCGCGGAAGCCTGCCCGGCGGTGGAGGGCGAGACTCGCGGTGTTCTCCGGGAAGATCGACGTCTGCAGCGTCCAGAAGCCGGCCTCCTGCGCCGCCCGCACCTGGTGCGCGATCAGCAGCGTGCCGAGCCCGCGCCCGATCAGAGCGGTGTCGAGGTAGATCGACGTCTCGCCGACACCGCGGTAGCACTCGCGTGCCGACACAGCGGTCATCGCGGCCCAGCCGGCGACGGCTCCCTCGTGCTCGATCACCCAGCGCTGACCTGCGATCCACTTGGCGTCGAGCGCCTCTGCGTCCGGAACGGCCGTCTCGAAGGTCGCGTTCCTCGTCTCGATGCCGAGCCGATAGATCCGGCGTACGTCGCCCCAGTCCCGTTCCTCGAGGGCCCGGATCTGCGCCGCCATCACCGGCTTCCGGGCACGAGTTCGGCCACCAGGGCGGTGACGCGCCCTTTGATGTCGTCGCGGATCGCCCGGACGGTCTCGATGCCCTGACCGGCCGGATCCGCGAGATCCCAGTCGAGATAACGCTTGCCGGGATACCAGGTGCACTCGTCGCCGCAGCCCATGGTGATGACGATGTCGGCGGCCTGCATCAGCTCCGGGGAGGCGAACTGCGGCGCGGCCGACGAGATGTCGATGCCCTCCTCGGCCATCGCCTCGACGGCCACCGGATTCAGCGCCGTCCCGGGCTGGGAGCCGGCGGAGAGGACGGCGACCGAGTCCCCCGCGAGGTCGCGGAGGAACCCGGCCGCCATCTGGGAGCGCCCAGCGTTGTGGACGCACATGAAGAGCACGGTGGGGGCGCTCATGTCAGCAGCAGCCTCCGCAGCAACCGGGGTCGCAGCAGTCATCGTGTGTTGTCGTCATGCCTTCACCTTGCGACATGACATAGACGGCTGTCAATATAGATACATGTCGAAGTCCCTGCCCCTCGTCGAGTGCTGTGCACCGGTCACCAAGGAGCCGATGACGGCCGAGCAGGCCGAGGGCGTCGCGCCGATGCTCAAGGCGCTCGCGGACCCGGTGCGCCTGCGTCTCCTCAGCCTCGTCGCCGCCCACGAGGACGGGGAGGCCTGCGTCTGCAACCTCAACGACGCCTTCGACCTCTCCCAGCCGACGATCAGCCACCACCTCAAGGTGATGCACGAGGCGGGCCTCCTCGACCGTGAGAAGCGCGGCACCTGGGTCTACTACGCCGTACGCCGCGACGCGCTCGCCGATCTCGCCGCGCTGCTCGGAGGGGCGGCGTGAGGGCCGACGTCGGACGCCGCCTCCTGGCCGAGTTCCTCGGGACGGGTCTCCTCGTCGCCGTCGTGGTCGGCTCGGGCATCGCCGCTCAGCAGCTGTCGCCGCACGACGTCGGGCTGCAGCTGCTCGAGAACTCGATGGCGACGGTCTTCGGGCTCGCTGCGCTGATCCTCGTCTTCGGGCCGGTCTCGGGCGCCCACTTCAACCCGGTCGTCACCCTCGCCGACTGGGCGCTCGGGCCCGACCGTCACGCCGGTGGCCTGCCGGGAGTGGCCGCCTATCTCGTCGCCCAGGTGGCGGGTGCAATCGGGGGCGCGATCCTGGCCAACGTCATGTTCGGCGTCGACACGTCCCTCTCGGGCAAGGACCGCGACTCGGGCGGGCACCTCGTGGCCGAGGTCGTCGCCACGGCCGTCCTCCTCCTGCTGATCTTCAGCCTGGTCCGCACCGGCCGCGACGCGTGGGTCGCCCCCGCCGTCGGCGCCTACATCGGCGCCGCCTACTGGTTCACCTCGTCGACGAGCTTCGCCAACCCTGCCGTCACGGTCGGCCGGATCTTCTCCGACACCTTCGCCGGCATCGCCCCTGCGTCGGCGCCGGCGTTCATCGCCATGCAACTGGTCGGGCTGGCCGTCGGCGTACTGCTGGTGGTGGTGCTCTACCCGGTCGCCGCGCCGGTCGTGCCGACAGCGCCGGGCCCCGTGGAGGACTGACCCTCTCTCGCTGCTCCTTCGTTGTTGCGATACGTTTGCAATAACGCACATCGAGCCGGCAGGAGGAGCAGATGAAGTCGGTGCAGGCCCTCTGGGCGACCCTCGGCGCGGCGGACAAGCGCTCCCTCGCCGGGATGTCCGCCTTCATCGTGCTGCTCCACGTCGTCGGCTTCGGGATCCTCTTCGGGGCAGTCACGCCGCAGCACCTCCCGCTCGGCGGCGACCACCCGGTCTTCACCGTCGGAGTCGGGCTGCTCGCCTACACCTTCGGCCTGCGACACGCCTTCGACGCCGACCACATCGCTGCGGTCGACAACACCACGCGCAAGCTGCTCGCCGACAACGTCTCCCGCGAGAGCTCGGGAGAGCCGCAGCAGCGCAAGCCGCTCTCGGTCGGCTTCTGGTTCTCGCTCGGTCACTCGACGATCGTCTTCGCGCTCGCCTTCCTGCTCTCCCTCGGCGTGAAGGCCCTCGTCAGCGGCGTCGAGGATGAGGGCTCCACACTCCACACCATCACCGGCCTGATCGGTCCGTCGGTGTCGGGCGTCTTCCTCTGGATCCTCGGAATCCTCAACCTGGTCTCGCTTCTCGGCATCCTCGCGGTCTTCCGCAAGCTCCGTCGCGGCGAGTTCGACGAGGCCGAGCTCGAGCGCCAGCTGGACTCACGCGGCTTCATGAACCGCATCCTCGGCGGGCTCACGAAGTCGGTCCGCAAGCCGTGGCACATCTACCCGATCGGTGTCCTCTTCGGACTGGGCTTCGACACGGCGACCGAGGTCGGGCTGCTCGTGCTCGCCGGCGGCGCGGCCGCGTTCAGTCTGCCGTTCTACGCGATCCTCGTGCTGCCGATCCTCTTCGCGGCCGCGATGTGCCTGGCCGACACGGTCGACGGCGTCTTCATGAACGCCGCCTACGGCTGGGCCTTCGCCAAGCCGGTGCGCAAGATCTTCTACAACCTGACCATCACGTCGCTCTCGGTCGCCGTGGCCCTCGTCATCGGCACGATCGAGCTCGTCGGCGTCCTCGCCGACCGACTCGACATCACCACCGGCCCGCTCGCCGCCGTCGCCGACATCCCGCTCGACTACGCCGGCTACGTGATCGTCGGCCTCTTCCTCACCGCCTGGGCCGTCGCCCTCGGCATCTGGAAGATCGGGCGGATCGAGGACCGCTGGACGGTCCCCGCGACCGACTGATCTAGATCCAGCGGGAGAACCAGATCCGGTCCAGCCACTGGCTGTGGGTCAGCAGCGCGTTGGTGTAGATCGGCCAGAACCAGGCGAAGTTCGCCACCACGAGGATCGTGAAGATCCCCGCGATCGCGGTGCCGACCGTACGCCGACGCCCGACCGTTGCAGGACCGATGATCGTCCCGAGCGTAAGGGCCAGCGCGACCACCGTGAACGGCAGGCAGACGATCGCGTAGTAGCTGAAGATCGGGCGGTCGTCGTACTGGAACCAGGGCAGCCAGGTGGAGGCGACACCGACGACGGCGACGCCGAACCGCCAGTCCCGCTTGAGGATCCACATCACGCAGGCGAAGACCAGCGCGAGCACGCCGCCCCACCACAGCACCGGCGTGCCGAGCAGGAGGACCTGGCGCAGGCAGTCCGAGCCCTGGGGTGCGGTGCAGGTCTCGCCCTCACTGCTCACGCCGGGCTGGATGCCGGTGTCGGCCGCGACGCCGACGGGCCGGTTGAGCAGCAGCCAGCCGGCGGGGTTGGAGGCATAGGTGTGCGTCGCGCAGTTGAGGAAGTGGGTGTGGAAGGTCCACACGTCCTCGTGGTAGTACCAGAGGCTGCGCAGCGACTGGGTGATCTCGCCCAGGCCGGAGGCGTCCGGCTCGGTCGCCGTGGGCCACTTCGCCGAGGTGTCGGGGTCGTCGCTGATGTACGTCTCGTTCTTGTCGCCCCCGCAGTGACCGTGCCCGGTGTACTGCGTGTACTGCGTCGAGGAGAGGTTCGCCTCGTAGACGTCGGCGTGGGCGAGCCAGCCTCCCCACGTCGCGACGTACACGACGAAGGCGACGACGACGAGGTAGAGCACCGCGGGGAGGCCGTCGGTGATCGCTGCCTTCAGCAGGGCGAGGCGGACGCCGAAGGAGCGGCGGGCACCGGCACTCCAGATCCAGACCATGATCCCGAAGGCGGCGAGCGGGTACATCGCGGTCCACTTGGTGCCGCAGGCCAGCCCCCACAGCAGGCCGCTGGCCAGCAGCCACGGGCGCCACAGGACCAGCGGACCCCACGACCGGGCGGCCTCGATCGGTGCTTCGAGCCGGGCAGCGAGCCGGCCGCGGTACCAGTCGCGGTCCGCGACCATGCAGCTCACCGCGGCGAGGGTGAAGAGCGCCAGGAAGATGTCGAGCAGGGCCAGCCGGGAGAGCACGAACTCCAGGCCGTCGAAGCAGAGCAGTACGCCGGCCAGGCAGCCCAGCAGCGTCGAGCCGCTCAGCCGCCGGGTGAGCCGGATGACCACCATGACCAGGAGCGCGCCGGCGATCGCCGGCGCCATCCGCCAGCCGGTCGGATCCATGCCGAAGACCTTCTCGCCCAGCGCGATCAGCCACTTGCCGACCTCGGGGTGGACGATCATCTCCGGCGTCTCCTTCCAGACGCCGGTGAGGGTGCCGTCGAGGATCTTCTCGTTCGCGCCGTCGATGTAGTCGCGGGCGTAGCCGAAGTGGAGCAGGCTCCACGCGTCCTTGGCGTAGTAGGTCTCGTCGAACTCGAAGGTCCGGGGCGTGCCGAGGTGCCAGAGCCGGAGCACGAAGGCGGCGACCGTGATCAGGACGGTCGCGCACCAGCCGACCACCGGGTCGCGGCCGCGGATCGCGCCGCGGGCACGCTGCCACGCCGTCGGCGTCGTCGTGGTCAGGGGCGCGTGCGGCTCGCCGTCGATCAGCAGGGTCACGGCGCACAGACTATGTCTCGCCCTGTCACCGTCTGCGAGGATCACCGGGTGAGTGGAGTCCTGGTGCTGGCGGCGACCCCGATCGGCCGGATCGAGGACGCGCCGCCGCGGCTCGCCACCGAGCTGGCCGCCGCCACGGTCATCGCCGCGGAGGACACCCGTCGCCTCCGCCGGCTGGTCTCGGAGCTCGGCGTCGAGCTCAGCGGCCGCGTCGTCTCCTATTTCGAGGGCAACGAGGTGCAGCGCACGCCGCAGCTGCTCGACGCGCTGCTCGCGGGGGAGCGGGTCGTGCTGGTGACCGACGCCGGGATGCCGTCGGTCTCCGACCCGGGCTACCGGCTCGTGGCCGCGGCGGTCGAGGCCGACGTACGCATCACTGCTGTGCCGGGCCCGTCGGCCGTGCTCACGGCGCTGGCCGTGAGCGGCCTGCCCGTGGACCGCTTCTGCTTCGAGGGCTTCCTCCCGCGCAAGGCCGGCGAACGCTCTCGCCGCCTCGACGGCCTGGCGACCGAGGAGCGGACGATGGTCTTCTTCGAGGCGCCGCACCGAACCCACGCCGCCCTCGCCGCGATGGCCGAGGCCTTCGGTGCCGACCGCCCCGCGGCCGTCTGTCGCGAGCTGACCAAGACCTATGAGGAGGTACGTCGGGGCCCGCTCGGCCAGCTCGCCGACTGGGCCGCCGAGGAGGTCCGTGGCGAGATCACGATCGTGGTCTCGGGCCACGTGCCGGCCGAGGTCGACGCGAGCCCGGAATCGCTGCGCGCGCTCGTCGCGGCGTTGGAGGACGACGGCATGAGCCGCAAGGACGCGATCGTCGCGGCCGCGAAGCAGGCCGGCGTGCCCAAGCGCGAGGTCTACGACCTCGTGCACAAGCCGAAGCCCTAGCCGACCTCCGGGTTCTCGCCCCTCGAGAGCCGGACTTCTGCCCCACCTCCCTAGGCTTGCGGGCGTGAGCTTCCCGCCGATCCCTGCGCCCCTTCCGCACCCGGTCGTCGACAACCACACCCACCTCGACATCGAGCGTGCTGGCGAGCATCTCGCGATCGACGAGGCGCTGGAGAGGGCGGCTAGCGTCGGCGTCACCCGCATGGTGCAGGTCGGCACCGACCTCGCCTCCTCGCGCTGGGCCGTCGAGGCGGCCGCCTCGCATCCGCAGCTGATCGCGGCCGTCGCGCTGCACCCCAACGACGCACCCCTGCACAGCGCGGCGGACCTGGAGGCCGCGCTCGACGAGATCGAGGAGCTCGCCCACGTCCACGACCGGGTCCGTGCGGTGGGGGAGACCGGCCTCGACTTCTTCCGGACGGCTGAGGACGGCGTCGCGGCGCAGCAACACAGCTTCCGCCGGCACATCGACATCGCCAAGCGGCACGACCGCACCCTCCAGATCCACGACCGCGATGCGCACCAGGCGATCCTCGAGGCGATCGATGCCGAGGGCGCCCCCGACCGCTGGGTGATGCACTGCTTCTCCGGAGACGCCTCCTTCGCCCGGGAGTGCCTCGACCGCGGAGCCCATCTCTCCTTCGCCGGAACCGTCACCTTCAAGAACGCACCGCACCTACGCGAGGCCCTCGCGATCGCGCCACTCGACCGGATCCTCGTCGAGACCGACGCGCCCTTCCTCACGCCGCACCCGCACCGCGGCGACACGAACAGCTCCTACCTGATCCCCGTCACGCTTCGCGCGATGGCCGAGGTCCGCGAGATGGATCTCGGCGAGCTGTGCGCCGCGATCGACGCGAACACCGAGGCCGCGTTCGGCGGCACGTGGTAGGCGATTTCTGTGAGACGGGTCACATTCTCCGCCTGAGTGGGGGCCGACGATTGGATTTCGGGACTTTCGTCCCGTTCGGTGGTGACCCATGTTCGCTTGGTCCACCGCTCCGATGCTGCGTCGCATCGCCGTGATCTCCGGCGTCCTCACCGTGTTGGTGGTGGCGTTCGGCGTGCTCGTCGCGCAGCGCACGTCCCCGACGACCGAGGTCAGCGAGGCCGCCGCCACGACGGCAGCGAGCCCCTCGCTCGACCCGACGATGGTGGCCAGCCGCGACTCGCTCTCCCGTAGCACCCGACGCCTCGCCCCGGCCGAGCCCCGCACCGCCGGCGCGATCAGCGTCCAGCGTGTCTTCGACGCCGACGGTGCCCGCACCTGGCGAGCGCTCGAGCTGCACACCACCATCACTCGCCACGAGGGCATCGACTTCGACCGTGTCGAGAAGCGGACCGACGACCTCTTCGTGGGCGAGTCCAAGATCCTCAAGGACGGCGCCAGGGGCGCCCGCACGGCGACGTACGACGTCACCCGCCGCGACGGGAAGGTCACCGACCGCGACCTGCTCACCGCGACGGTCACCCGCCAGCCGGTCGACGAGGTCGTCGCGGTCGGCACGAAGGAGCGCCCGACGCCGGCGGTCCCCAAGGCCCCCGCGGGCGGCCCGAACTGGGACGCCATCGCGCAGTGCGAGTCCGGCGGCAACTGGCACATCAACACCGGCAACGGCTACTACGGCGGTCTGCAGTTCTCGCAGAGCTCGTGGCTGGCCAACGGCGGCGGCAAGTACGCGTCGCGTGCCGACCTCGCCAGCCGCGAGCAGCAGATCGCCGTCGCGAACGCCTACTACGCCAAGGCCGGACTGTCCCCGTGGGGTTGCGGCTACGCCGGCTGAGTCGCGAGGCCGATAGCCTTCCCTCATGCTTGCACCTCGTCTGCTCGGCCCTGCCGAGGTGCGCACGCTGGCCGCGGAGCTCGACCTGCGCCCCACGAAGCAGAAGGGCCAGAACTTCGTCATCGACGCCAACACCGTCCGCCGGATCGTCCGTGAATCCGGCGTCGGTGCCGACGATGTCGTCGTCGAGGTCGGGCCGGGACTCGGCTCGCTGACCTTGGCGATCCTCGAGACCGGCGCGCAGGTGACGGCGATCGAGATCGACGACCTGCTGGCCTCGCGCCTGCCGCAGACCATCTCGGAGCACGCACCGGACCAGGCGGCCGCCTTCCGGCTCGTCCACGCCGACGCGCTGCGCGTGACCGCTGCGGACCTCGCCGAGACGCCCGCCCCGACGGCGCTCGTGGCCAACCTGCCCTACAACGTCAGCGTCCCTGTCCTGCTCCACCTGATGGCTCTGCTCCCCACGCTGGAGAAGGGCCTCGTGATGGTCCAGGCCGAGGTGGCCGACCGCCTCGCCGCCACCCCGGGCTCCAAGGTCTACGGCGTCCCGTCGGTCAAGGCCGCCTGGTACGCCGACGTACGCCGTGCCGGTGCCATCGGCCGCAACGTCTTCTGGCCCGCGCCGAACGTCGACTCCGGTCTCGTCTACTGGGAGCACCACGCGCCACCGACGACCTCCGTGGCGCGCGAGGACGTGTTCAAGCTCGTGGACGCCGCGTTCGCGCAGCGCCGCAAGGGACTCCGCGGTGCGCTCAAGGCGTACGGCGTCACCGAGTCCCACCTCCGGGCCGCAGGGCTCGACCCGCTGGTCCGCGGCGAGCAGCTCACCATCCACGACTTCGTCCGACTGGCCGAGGCGACCTCAGGAGTCTCCGCATGACGCAGGCAGTGACCGTCCGGGCGCCGGCCAAGATCAACCTCTACCTCGGTGTCGGTCCGGTCCGCGAGGACGGCTTCCATCCGCTCGCGACGGTCTACCAGGCGATCGGGCTCTACGACGACGTCACGGTGACGCCGGCGGAGCAGTGGGAGATCCACACCGTCGCAGACGCCGGCATCGACCTGGCCGCCGTCCCGGACGACGAGGACAACATCGCGATCCGTGCCGGCAAGGCACTGGTGGCCCACCACCACAGGCCCGAGCTCGCCGCGCATGTCGAGATCCACAAGGGGATCCCGGTCGCAGGCGGCATGGGCGGCGGTAGTGCTGACGCCGCCGCGACCCTCGTCGCGGTCGACCGGCTCTTCGACCTCAACACCTCCGACGACGACCTGCTCGCGATCGCGGCCGAGCTCGGCTCCGACGTCCCCTTCGCGCTCATCGGCGGGACGGCCATCGGCACCGGCCGCGGCGAGATCGTCGAGCCCGTCGTCGACACCACGCAGTGCTGGTGGGTCGTCGTACCGCATGAGATCGGCCTGTCCACGCCGCTCGTCTACAAGCACTTCGACATGATGGTGGCCGAGGAGCTGCTCGAGGCCTTCCAGCCGGCGATTCCCCAGTCCCTGCTCGGAGATCTCGCGACCGGGGACGTGTTGACGCTCACGCCCGACCTCGAGAACGACCTCGCTGCGGCGGCGTACGACCTCCGTCCCGACCTTGTCGAGCTCCGCGAGCGGCTGGAGCGGCTGTGGCCCGACGCCGTGCTGCTCTCGGGCTCCGGCCCGACGCAGCTCGCCCTCTTCGCCGACCGCGACGCCGCCCGCATCGCGGCCGGCACCCTGAGCCAGGAGGGCCTCACCCACTGGCTCGCCCCAGGCCCGGTCGCCGGCTGCACCGTCATCGACTACAGCTGATCGGGAGCGGCCTGAGAGACTGGAGGCCTCATGGCTGCACCCGCGAACCTCCTCAATCTCGAGCACGTCTCCAAGTCCTACGGCATCCGGCCGCTCCTCGACGACGTCAGCCTCGGCGTCAACGCGGGCGATCGGATCGGCATCGTCGGGCGCAACGGCGACGGCAAGACCACGCTCCTCGAGGTCATGTCCGGGATCGAGTCGCCTGACACCGGGCGGGTCTCCCAGCAGCGCGGCCTGCTCATGGCCTACCTCCACCAGGGCGATCAACTCGACGACAGCCACACCGTCCGCGAGGCCGTCCTCGGCGGTCGCCAGGACCACGAATGGGCCGCCGACACGCGCACCCGCGAGGTCGTCGAGGTGCTGCTCGCCGGCGTCAGCCTCGACCGGATCGTCCACGGCCTCTCCGGCGGCGAACGTCGCCGCTGTTCCCTCGCCCAACTGCTCCTGGGCGATCACGACCTGCTGATCCTCGACGAGCCCACCAACCACCTCGACGTCGAGGCCGTCGCCTGGCTCGCCGCCCACCTCGCCAATCGCCCGTCGGCGCTCGTCGTCGTCACCCACGACCGCTGGTTCCTCGACGCCGTCTGCCAGTGGACCTGGGAGGTGCACGACGGTGCCGTCGACGTCTACGAGGGTGGGTACGCCGCCTTCGTGCTCGCCAAGGCCGAGCGGGCGCGTCAGGCCGCAGCGTCCGAGCAGCGCCGCCAGAACCTCATGCGCAAGGAGCTGGCCTGGCTCCGCCGCGGTGCGCCGGCCCGCACGAGCAAGCCGAAGTTCCGGATCGACGCCGCCAACGCCCTGATCGAGGATGTCCCCCCGCCGCGCAACCAGCTCGAGCTCGAGCGGTTCGCGACCCAGCGGCTGGGCAAGGACGTGATCGACGTCGAGGATGTCGACCTCTTCCGCGGCGAGCGCCAGCTCCTGGACCACGCCACCTGGCGGATCGGCCCCGGCGACCGCATCGGCCTGGTCGGCGTCAACGGTGCCGGCAAGAGCTCGATCCTCGCCCTCCTTGACGGCACCCTGCCGCCGAAGATCGGGAAGGTGAAGCATGGCCGCACGATCGCGCTCGCCCACCTGCGCCAGCAGATGGAGCTTCCGGACGCCGAGAAGCGCGTCCTCGACGCGGTCGAGGAGATCCGTCGCGTCAACCGCACCGCCGACGGCCGCGAGGTCAGCGCCTCCAGCCTGCTGGAGCGCTTCGGCTTCACCGGTGACAAGCTCACCACCCGGATCGGCGACCTCTCCGGTGGCGAGCGCCGCCGCTTCCAGCTCCTCCGCCTCCTCCTCGGCGAGCCGAACGTGCTCCTGCTCGACGAGCCCACCAACGACCTCGACATCGAGACGCTCACCCTGCTCGAGGACTTCCTCGACTCCTGGCCCGGCACCCTCATCGTCGTCTCCCACGACCGCTACTTCCTCGAGCGCGTCACGGACTCCGTCTGGGCATTGATGGGGGACGGGCAGATCGCGATGCTCCCGCGAGGGGTCGACGAGTACCTCGAGCGTCGCGCGAGATCCGGCTTCTCGCCCTCCGAGGTCCGGAATCCGGCCCGTACCGGGCCGGCAGTAGCCAGGACCTCGGAGGGCGAGAAGCCGGATCTCGGGAGGCCCAAGGTCGGCGGGGCGGCGGAGCGCGAAGCGAAGAAGGTCATTGCTCGCATCGACAAGCAGCTCGCTCGGATCAGCGAGCAGGAGGCGGCTCTTCACGCCGAGCTTGAAGCGAGTAGCACCGACTTCGAACGGTTGGCCGACCTCGGCGCCCAGCTCCAGGAGCTTCTCGACGAGAAGGAATCCCTTGAGCTGGAGTGGCTCGAGGCGTCGGAGTTGCTCGAGTAAGCCTCAGCAACACGTGGCTCGCAGGTCGTCCGGAGTTCACCGGGCGCTGTGACGATCGGCGGATCAGCTCAGACCCAAGGAGCGCTGCCATCGACATCTCGGTTGTCATCCCCGCCAAGGACGAGGCCCGCACGATCCGTCCGCTCGTCGACGAGATCGTGGTCGCTCTCGGGGCCAATCCTGACGCCACGTGGGAGGTCGTCTTCATCGACGACGGCAGCACCGACGGCACCTGGGAGGAGATCCGCAGCGTCGCGAAGGACGTCCCGGAGGTCCGGGGGCTCAAACTGCGCACCAACGTGGGCAAGGCCGACGCCCTCTCCGCCGGCCTCGACGAGGCGCGCGGCCGCGTCATCATCACCATGGACGCCGACATGCAGGACGATCCGGCCGAGCTGCCGCGGATGCTCGCCACGATGGACGAGGGCTACGACCTCGTCACCGGCTACAAGGTGGTCCGCAAGGACCCGCTCAGCAAAAGACTCCCGAGCAAGCTCTTCAACCGCGCGACCGGCGTCGTGACCGGCCTGAAGCTCAACGACCACAACAGCGGCCTCCGCGTCGGCTACCGCGAGATCTACGACCAGGTCCCGCTGTACGGCGAGCTCCACCGCTACGTCCCGGCACTCGCCCACGCCAACGGCTTCAAGGTGACCGAGGTGCCGGTCAACCACCGGCCGCGGACCTACGGCCACTCCAAGTACGGCTTCGAGCGCTACGTCCGCGGCGCCCTCGACCTGCTCACGGTCGTCTCGCTGACCCGCTACGGCCGCCGGCCGTCCCACCTGCTCGGCGGCCTCGGCCTGGTCTTCGGCCTGATCGGCACGCTCACGCTCATCTACCTCACGGGCGTCTGGCTCTTCACCGACCACGCGATCGGCACCCGGCCGCTGCTGCAGTTCGGTGTCCTCTTCGACATCCTCGCGGTGCAGCTGCTCGGCATGGGCCTGATCGCCGAGCTCATCCTCAACCGCACGGACCTCCGCCGCACGCGGATCACGCCGGTGACGGCGTACGTCAACCGGCTTCCCGGCGAGGCCGACGCCGCCTAATCCCCGCTGAAGGTGACGAGCAGTCGGCGCAGCAGACCGGCGAGCTCGTCGGCCTGGTGCGGCGTGAGGTCCGCCATGAACTCGTGCTCGGCGTCGACGAGCCGGGTGAAGGCGACATCGACGGCCTGCTTGCCCTCGGGCGTGAGCCGCACGAGGACGCCGCGACGGTCCTCGGGGTCGGGGTAGCGCTCCACGAACCCGCGCGCGGCCAGTCGGTCGACGCGGTTGGTCATCGTCCCCGACGTCACGAGGGTCTCCCTCAGGAGGCGACCGGGGGAGAGCTCGTACGGCGACCCCGTCCGTCGCAGCGCCGCGAGGACGTCGAACTCCCAGGCCTCGATGCCGCCCGCGGAGAAGGCGTCGCGCCGGGCGAGGTCGAGGTGGCGGGAGAGCCGGGAGAGCCGGGAGAAGATCGCGACGGGGGAGAGGTCGAGATCGGGTCGCTCGCGCGCCCACGCCTCGGCCAGCTCGTCGACCTCGTCGCGCCGCGGTGTCATGCAGGTGAGCATAGACCGGTGAAGATTCTTGACGTCGAGAGGACGCGTCAGGTTACTCGTGAGTAATATGAAGTCCATGGTGAAGCTCGACAACCTCTGGAAGCAGACCACCGACGCCCCGATCGTCGGCAACCTCGTGGGCAAGAAGGCGTTCTCCTTCCTGTTCAGCCAGGTGGCGCCGTACTTCGGCTCCATCCACGCGACCATGACGGTCCTCGAGCCGAACCACGCCGAGCTCGTGATCCCCGACAAGCGCCGCGTGCATAACCACATCGGCACGGTGCACGCGATCGCGCTCTGCAACGGCCTCGAGATGGCCATGGGTGCGCTGGCCGAGGTGACGATCCCGCGCACGAAGCGCTGGATCCCCAAGGGGATGACCGTCTCCTACACCGCCAAGGCCGTCGGTGACATCACCTGCGTCGCGACCACCACGCAGGACCAGTGGGACAGCGCCGAGGGTGACCTCGAGGTCAAGGTCCAGGGCCTGACCAAGGACGGCACCGTCGTCATCGACGGCGTGATCACACTCTGGGTCACGACGAAGAAGCAGAAGTAGCGCCTGCCGCGTAATCTTGACGGGCCATGACCGAGCTCGCCACGCCCGCCACCCAGTCCCGGACCTACGAGGTCAAGACCTACGGGTGTCAGATGAACGTCCACGACTCCGAGCGCCTCTCCGGGCTGCTCGAGGGTGCGGGCTATCTGCGGGCCCCTGAGGGCGAGCAGGCTGATGTCGTCGTCTTCAACACCTGCGCGGTGCGGGAGAACGCCGACAACAAGCTCTACGGCAACCTCGGCCACCTCGCGCCGGTCAAGGCGAGCCGCCCGGGCATGCAGATCGCCGTCGGTGGCTGCCTCGCCCAGAAGGACCGCGACACGATCACGACCAAGGCACCGTGGGTCGACGTCGTCTTCGGAACGCACAACATCGGCTCCCTGCCGGTCCTGCTCGAGCGCGCTCGGGTCCAGGAGGAGGCGCAGGTCGAGATCCTTGAGTCGCTCGAGGTCTTCCCCTCCACACTGCCGACCCGACGCGAGAGCCCGTATGCCGCCTGGGTGTCCGTCTCCGTCGGCTGCAACAACACCTGCACGTTCTGCATCGTCCCGGCGCTGCGCGGCAAGGAGAAGGACCGCCGTCCCGGCGAGATCCTCGCCGAGATCGAGGCGCTCGTCGCCGAGGGCGTCTCCGAGATCACCCTGCTGGGTCAGAACGTCAACGCGTACGGCGTCGAGTTCGGCGACCGTCAGGCCTTCTCCAAGCTGCTCCGCGCCTGCGGTGCGATCGAGGGCCTCGAGCGGGTCCGGTTCACGTCGCCGCACCCGGCCGAGTTCACCGACGACGTCATCGAGGCGATGGCCCAGACGCCGAACGTGATGCCCTCGCTGCACATGCCGCTCCAGTCCGGCTCCAGCCGGATCCTCAAGGAGATGCGGCGCTCCTACCGCCAGCAGAAGTTCCTCGACATCATCCACAAGGTGAAGGCGGCGATCCCGGACGCGGCGATCACGACCGACATCATCGTGGGCTTCCCCGGCGAGACCGAGGAGGACTTCCTCGAGACGCTCAAGGTCGTCGAGGAGTCCCGCTTCTCGGGCGCCTTCACCTTCCAGTACTCCAAGCGCCCCGGCACGCCGGCTGCGACCATGGACGAGCAGGTCGACCCGGCCGTTGTGAAGGACCGCTACCAGCGGCTCGTCACGGTGCAGGAGCGGATCTCGCTCGAGGAGAACCAGGCCCAGGAGGGCCGCACCCTCGAGGTCATGGTCGCCGAGGGTGAGGGGCGCAAGGACGCCGAGACGGCCCGCTGGTCCGGTCGGGCCCCCGACAACCGCCTCGTCCACTTCCGCCCCGCGAAGATCGGGCGGAGCCGGGCTGAGGGGCTGGAGTACGGCGTCGACGTCCGGCCCGGCGACGTCGTGACCGTGACGATCACGCGCGGCGCACCGCACTACCTCGAGGCCGACGGTGGCGTGCTCTCCGTGCGTCGCACCCGGGCCGGCGACGCCTGGGCGAGCCGTCAGGCCCAGCCTACGGCCGCGGCCGGCGTCACGCTCGGCATGCCAACGGTCGGTGTCCCGGCTCCGCTGCCGCCCGCCCCGTCCTGCGCCTGAGGTGAATGGTTCCGGCACCCGAGGGTGCCGGAACCATTCACCTCGGCCAGCGCTGCCGGCTCAGAGCGTCGTCGGGGGCTCTTCCGTGAAGTCCTGGTTGACGTTCGACGCATCGGCGATGTCGTAGCTCGACTCGGTCTCGAAGACCTCGGCCGCCTCCGCCGCGGTCTCGGTCGGCTCGGCGCCGAACTCCGTGGAGTACTCCACGTCGACGGCCTGCTCGCCGGGCTTCAGCTTGCTGACCGTGTCCTTGGCCGAGGTGGCGAACCTGTCCACCTTGTCGGCGTACTTCCCGCCGGTCTTCTCGTCGATCTTGGCCGCGGCCTTGTCGACGTAGCCACCCTCATCGATCTTCTGGGCCGCGCCGGCCGCCGCGAGCTTGGCGGCCTCGGCCGCCTTCTCCGCGGCCTCCTTCGCCATGTCGGCGGCCTCGAGGGCCTTCTCCTTGGCCTTGTCGAAGAAACTCATCTGCTTCCCCCTGCGATGCGTGGCGGCCCGAGCGGCCGCGCCTGCGTCCAACCTAGGTCGGCAATGTTTCGGGCGAAAGGACGTGTGGCCGGGCCCATGGCCGACGCGGTCGGTCAGAGCGTGGTGGTGCCGGAGGCGACGATGACAGCCGGGCCCTGCAGCAGCACGCGGTCGTCCGAGGTCCACGTGATCGTCAGGCGGCCGCCGGGCACATCGACGGTGTAGGGGGTGTCCCGGGGTGCGCGGTCGGCATCGGCGGCGGCGACCATGACGGCGCAGGCACCGGTGCCGCAGGACTGCGTCTCGCCCGAGCCCCGCTCGTGGACCCGCATCTGCACGTGGCGGTCGGCGACGCGGCGTACGAACTCGATGTTGACACCGTGCGGATAGAGCTCGTGGTCGTAGTGCGGCTCGTCGAGGAGCGGGCCGACGGGACCGTGCGGATCGAGCGAGTCGACGAAGGCGACGGCGTGCGGGTTGCCCATGTCGACATGGCGCGCGGACCACGTCCAGTCACCGATGCTCACAGCGGAGGAATCGAGCAGGATCGGAGTGCCGAGGTCCGCGACGAGCTCGTCGCCGATCACCGAGACGGTCTTGATCCCGGCGCGGGTCGCGATCGGCACTGGCTGATCACGCGGCACGAGGCCGGCCTCGATGAGGTGCAGCACGAAGACCCTGACCCCGTTGCCGCACATTTCCGCGATGGAGCCGTCGGAGTTGCGGTAGTCCATGAACCACTCGGCGTGGTCCACGAGCGCGGCCTGCTCCGCGTCGATCCGGGCCATCGACTCGGTGCGGATCACGCGCAGCACGCCGTCGCCGCCGATGCCTGAACGCCTGTCACACAAGGCGATCACACGCTCGTCGGCGAGGGCGCCATGGATCGAGCCGTCATGGTCGGGCAGGATCACGAAGTCGTTCTCGGTGCCGTGGCCCTTGAGGAAGGGGTAGGCCATCAGTAGAGGCCCTTCTCGTAGGCCTCGCCGTAGTAGGCGTCGAGCTCTTCGAGGCTGGCCTCGGCCTTCTCGTACTCCTTGGCGATGACCGCCCGGCGCGGCACCTCCGGAGCGCCGTCCCAGGTCTCAGGCTTCCAGAGCCCGCTGCGCAGGAAGGCCTTCGAGCAGTGGAAGAAGATGTCCTCGATCTCGACGACCATGGCGAGCACCGGCCGTTGTCCCTTGACGATCATCTCGTCGAAGAACGGTGCGTCGGAGACGAGCCGCGCGCGGCCGTTGATCCGCAGGGTGTCCGCGCGGCCGGGGATCAGGAAGAGCAGCCCGACATGGGGGTTGGCGAGCACGTTGCGGTAGCCGTCGGCCCGGCGGTTGCCCGGGCGCTCGGCGATGGCGATCGTGCGGTCGTCGATGACGTGGACGAGCTGCCCGGCCGGGTCGCCCTTCGGCGAGGCGTCGCAGGTGCCGTCGGCATCGGCCGTCGCGAGCACGCAGAACGGCGAGGCGGCCAGCCACTGGCGGTCGACGTCCAGCAGCGCCGGGCGGCCCTTCGTGGCGGCCCGCTCGTGCGGCTCGCCGAGCAGCGCGACGAGCTCGTCGACGCTCCGCACCTCGGCCCACGTGTCGTTGAGACTCACCGGTCCAGAGTAGCGATCGCGGCCAGTGCCTTTTCGACCCGCGTGGGGTCGTCGAAGCGCACCCACACCACGCGGTGGTCCTTGCGGAACCACTGGTCCTGTCGCCGCGCGAACTGCCGCGTCTTGATGATCGTCCGCTCGATCGCCTCCTCCCGCGTGAGTACGCCGCCGAGCAGCTGTGCCACCTCCCGGTAGCCGATCGCCGTCGAGGCGGTACGTGACGCCAGGAGCCCTCGCGCCATCAGGGCTTCGACCTCCTCGACGAAGCCGGACTCGAACATCTCGCGGACCCGTTGCGTGATGCGGGTCTCGAGGGTATCGCGGTCGATGTCGACGCCGATCTGGATCGAGTGGAGGTCGACGTACTCGTTGATGGGGAGGCGGGCGGAGAAGGGCTGCCCGGTCAGCTCGATCACCTCGAGGGCACGCACGATACGGCGACCGTTGCCGGGGGTCATCGACTCGATCCGCTCGGCTCCGACGGGGTCAAGGGCCTGTAGGCGAGCCAACAGCGGCTGGTAGCCGCCCGTCTCGAGCTCGGCCTCCAGTCGTTCGCGGACCGCAGGATCGGTGCCAGGGAAGTCGAAGCGGTCGAGGATGGCACGGGTGTAGAGCGCGGAGCCCCCGACGAGCACCGGCGCCTTGCCGCGGGCGCGCAGGTCGACGATCAGGCCGCGCGCGAGCGCCTGGAAGTCGGCGACGCTGGCCTTCCGGTCGAGGTCGAGGAGGTCGAGCAGGTGGTGCGGGATGCCGCGCCTCTCGCTGACGGGCAGCTTGGCGGTGCCGATGTCCATCCCGCGGTAGACCTGCATCGCGTCGGTGTTGAGGATCTCTCCGTCGAGCGCCTCGGCGAGGTCGAGCGAGAGCCCGGTCTTCCCTGCCGCGGTGGCCCCGACGACCGCCACGATGGGGATCGGCCGTTCCGCGTCATGGCCTGCCCTCGTCCCCGTCATGACATTAGTGTTCCAAACAACCGGCTCTCCTCGGGGTGAGCCATCGACTGGAGGTCTAGGACATGGGATTCCTCGACCACGCCAAGGACGACGACATCGCCTGACCCCTGCTCTGCTTGGATGGGCCGCCGTGACACCCAATCGCTTCGTCGTCGTCCCGGCGGCCTATCTGTATCTCCTCCGCGACGCCCCTGAGGGCGGCACCGAGGTGCTGCTGCAGCGCCGCGGCCCGGGAGTGCCCTACATGGCCGACCACTGGGCCGCCGCAGCCGCCGGTCACGTCGAGCGCGGCGAGACCGCCTTCGCCGCAGCGCTCCGTGAGGCCCACGAGGAGCTCGGCCTCACCGACATCGACCTCGAGTTCGTGACGACGATGCACCGCACGCGTGGCGGTGAGGCGATCGACGAGCGGGTCGACTTCTTCTTCACCGCTCGCGCCTGGGTGGGAGAGCCCGCGATCCAGGAGCCCGACAAGGCCAGCGAGCTGGGCTGGTTCGACCTCGAGTCACTGCCGTCGCCGATGGTCCCGCACGAGGCCGCCGCACTCGCCCTCCTCGCGGTCGGGGATGTGCCGGCGTACGTCGCCCACGGCTTCTGACCGCCAGGGATGGCTCAGGTCACGAGGTAGGCGTCGACGACCGTCTTGGCGCGGCTCTGCGTGCGGAGGGTGAGCTGGCCGGAGACCGGGGAGCGCAGCGTGAGCTGGTGTGTGCCGGCGCCGCGGACGATCCCGACGACGGTCGAGCCGATCCGGACCACGACGGCGCCCCGGGCGCGGAGGACGACCGTGACGGAGGTGCCGGCGACCCGTGGGCCGCGCAGGACGGCGCCCTTCCGTGTGGCCTTGCTGCTCGTGCCGAGGTAGCCGCCGCGGGCGCGCTTCCAGCCCTTGCCCGCGTGCAGCGAGGTGTCGTCGGCGAAGCGGGCGGTGCACCGTGGCGCGGACCAGGCCGAGGCGTTGCCGGCGCGATCGGTGGCCTGGGCGGTGACGCACCAGGCCTCGCCCGGCCTGAGCGCGAAGGTCCGGGAGGAGGCGGTGGTGCGGGCAGGGGCGGACCACGCGCCGAGGACGGCGCCCGGAGCTGCATGGCGCGTGCGGACGGTGTAGGCCGCGATGCCGGAGGGGTCGTTGTGGGCCCAGCTGATCGCCGCGCGGGTGGCCTTCGTAGTAGCCGGGGGAGCGGCTGCGGCCAGCGTGGGCGCGGTGCCGTCAGGGGTGGCCAGTGTCCACACGAAGTCTTGGACCGCGTTCTCGTCAACCCTCAGGGTCTGGCCCCCGTAGCTGCGGTCGACGTCATGGGAGAACTGGTTGATCCGCCCGTTCGGCCACCTGCCCATCGACGTCGTCGAGAACGTCGTATCGGCGCTGCCGTTCCACGTCGCCTCCCAGATGACGTCGGGCTTGGGGTAACTGGCGTCCGCCGACACCGCCACGACGTCATTCATCGTGGAGCCGATCGACCCGTAGACACCGGAGTGGCGGCCGAGTTGGTGGAGGCGTGTCGTCCAGCCGGCGAGGAACGCCTGGACGGCCGCGGTGCAGGCGGAGTCGCCCGTCCTGTAGGCCTCGAGGTCGTAGATGATCGGAATGGTCGAGCTGAGGCCGAGCGCCATCGCGGACCCGGTCGCGTCGTTCGCCGCGGAGACGCCCTCGGAGTGGGCGGTCGCGGGCTCGGCGCTCATGAGATTGAACGACTTGTCCGGCTGCGGACACGGAGCCTGCAGGCCGACGTAGGTCGGCAGGACGCGCCAGCCGCCCGCCTCCACCTCGCTGACCCAGTCGTTGGACAGCTCGGTCTGATCCTTGTCGCTGCGGTTGTCGGCTGCATCCGTCACCGGGATGTAGACCGCGATGGCAGAGTACGGCGAGTTCGCCTGCCATGCCTCGATCTCCGTCAGCGGCGGGGCGGACATGGCGTCGATCATCAGGTGGTGCCCCGCTGCGGGTGTCGGCGGATCGGCAGCGAAGGCCGGAGCCGCCACAGCGGCGAGGAGGGCGAGCGCGGTGGCCGCGACCGCGAGCGGTCCGAGACGGGGCACAGAGCGGACTCTACGTCTCCTCACGCGTGGGCGGGGTCGAACGCGCGAGTCCAGAGCGCGCCGTCGCCGACGCTGTGCAGGGTCACGGTGAGCCGGCCGTCGATCGCGATCTCGACCTGGCCGATGAACTGGTTGCCGGCGGCGGGTGACATCGGCAGCAGGTCGGACGTGTTGCCCTTCGCGTAGACGACCTCCGGGCCGAAGGTGCCGTCGGGCGTCTCGGTCTCGAAGGTGCCGGCATGGATCGGTCCGGAGATGAACTCCCAGAACGGGTCGAAGTCGGTGAAGGCGGCGCGCTCGGGGGAGTAGTGGTGGGCGGCGGTGTAGTGCACGTCGGCGGTCACCCACACCACGTTCTTCACGCCGTTGGCCTTCAGGCCCGACAGCAGCCGTGCGATCTCGAGCTCCCGTCCCCGCGGCGGTCCGGGGTCGGTCTGCGCGACCGAATCCCGATCGTCGGCGTGGGAGGTCGCGACCGAGAGCGGCATGTCGGCGGCGACGACCTTCCACGTCGCGGTCGAGAGTGAGAGCTCGCGCAGCAGCCACTGCTCCTGCTCCCAGCCGAGGATCCCCCTGTCCACGCCGGGATCGGTCGACATGTCGTAGCCGTTGGCGTCGCGGTAGGACCGCATGTCGAGGCAGAAGACGTCGAGGTGCGGGCCGCGCGGGATCCTGCGGTAGATCCGGCCGTTCGGTGATGACGGGGTAGCGATCGAGGGAGCGATCGGCATGTACTCCTGCCAGGCCCGCCGCCCGCGCGCGCTCAGGACGTCGCAGCGCCGCTCCGTCGTGTAGCGGTCGTCGTCGACCACCTCGCCGGGGTACCAGTTGTTGAGCGTCTCGTGGTCGTCCCACATCGCGATCGTCGGCACCTCGGCATAGAGCGCGGCGACGTGCTGGTCCTGGAGGGCATAGCGGTGCCGACCGCGGAAGTCGGCAAGAGTCTCGGCGACCTTCGTGACCGACTCGTCGAGCACGTTCGTCCAAGAGTGCCCCCAGGCGTCGTGGGTGTGCTCCTTCATCGGCATGTCGGCGTAGATGTTGTCGCCACAGTGCAGGAAGAAGTCCGGCTTCAGCGCTCGTACGGCGGCGTAGCCGGCGAGACCTCCCCGCGACTCGTCGATGCCCCAGCCCTGGCCGCACGTGTCACCGCTCCAGACGAAGGAGGTCGGTGTCGGCACGTCGGAGGCCGTGGTGAAGCGGGTCGTCCGGGGCTGTCCCGCGGTGCCGTCCGGCTGCGCGAACCAGGTCGTGACGACGTACTCGCGGCCGGGCTGGAGGTCGGTGAGGACCAGTCGGGAGGTGAAGTCGTTGCCCGGGTTGGCCACCCCGCCGCGCAGCGAGCGCTTCCGCACCCCACCCGAGTCGACGCGGCAGTGCAGGCGCCCCACCGTGTCGCCGGAGCGTGCCCAGATCACGGCGGAGTCCGTGGTCACGTCGCCCGCGCGGACGGCGTGCGGCTGAGTGATCCGGCCGCGGAC
Source organism: Nocardioides sp. Kera G14 (assembly GCF_020715565.1). NCBI lineage: Bacteria > Bacillati > Actinomycetota > Actinomycetes > Propionibacteriales > Nocardioidaceae > Nocardioides > Nocardioides sp. Kera G14. The sequence continues at coordinate 443,645 of NZ_CP085839.1, forward strand.
GAGGGCCGCTGCGCGCCGGTTGGTGACGTCGTCACCGACCCACCTGGCGGCGATCAGGCCCGGGCCGGCGCCGACGGCGGCGACTCCACCGGCAAGGACGGTACGACGACCGAGCAGCGTCACGCGGACAACGCAAACGCCCCCGTCCGACCGGACGGGGGCGTGCGCGTGACGTGTGGTCTAACGACCAGCGATCACTTCGGGGGCAGCCGGATGCCGCCGTCGACGCGGATGGTCTCGGCATTCATGTAGTCGTTGGTGACCAGCTCGAGCACCATCGAGGCGAGCTCGTCGGGCGTGCCGAGACGCTTCGGGAAGAGCACCGAGGAGCCGAGCTGGGCCTTGAACGCGTCGGGGTCGGGGAAGCTGTTGTAGATCGGGGTGTCGATCAGGCCGGGGGCGATGGTGTTGACCCGGATGCCGGCGCTGCTCAGGTCGCGGGCGAGCGGGAGCGTGGCGCCGACGATGCCGCCCTTGGAGAAGGAGTAGGCCACCTGGCCGATCTGGCCGTCGAACGCGGCGACGGAGGCCATGTTGACGATCGCGCCGCGACCGCCGTTGGCATCGGGCTCGTTGCGGCTCATCACCGTCGCCGCCTGACGGATCATGTCGAAGGTGCCGATCAGGTTCACGCTGATGACCGCGGTGAACTTGGCAAGAGGGAAGGCGCTCGCGATCTGGCCGTCGCGGCCGATCGTGCGGATGCCGTTGGCGATGCCGGCGGAGTTCACCAGCGCACGCAGCGGGGCGATCGACGCGGCCTGCTCCACGACCTCGGTGATCTGCTCGGTCTTCGTCACGTCCAGCTGCGCGAAGACGCCGTTGATCTCGCTGGCAAGCGCCTCACCGAGCTCGGCATTGAGGTCGGCGATGAGGACGGTCGCGCCCTTGGCGGCCAGCGCCCGGGCGCTCGCGGCCCCGATGCCGCTGGCGCCGCCGGTGACGATGGCAGTGGTGTTGGTCAGCTCCATGGGTGCACACGTTATCGATAAGGAGTGGGTGCGGTCGGTGAGGCGACGTACTCTGGAACTCTCATGACTTCCGATTTCAACCTGCAGGCAGAGCTCGAGGAGACCGACGACTGGGACATCGATCTGGTCCCGGTCGATGGCGATGATCCCGAGGACGTCGAGAACGACACCGACACGACCGTCGGTGCGATGGAGCTGGCCGAGCGGCACGCCCTACGCCGCGTCGCCAGCCTGCGCACCGAGCTCGAGGACATCACCGAGGTCGAGTACCGCCAGCTTCGACTCGAGCGCGTGGTGCTCGTCGGCGTCTGGACCTCCGGCTCGCAGAGCCAGACCGACGTCGAGAACTCCATGGCCGAGCTGGCGCTGCTCGCCGAGACGGCGGGCTCCGAGGTCCTCGAGGCGGTCTACCAGCGGCGCACAAGCCCTGACCCGGCGACGTACATCGGCCGCGGCAAGGTCGAGGCGATCCGCGAGATCGTGCAGGCGACTGGCGCCGACACCGTGATCTGCGACGGCGAGCTCGCGCCCTCCCAGCTGAGGAACCTCGAGGACAAGGTCGGGGTCAAGGTCGTCGACCGGACCGCGCTGATCCTCGACATCTTCGCCCAGCACGCCAAGAGCCGCGAGGGCCAGGCCCAGGTCGAGCTCGCGCAGCTCAACTACATGAAGCAGCGCCTGCGCGGTTGGGGTGGCAACCTCTCCCGCCAGGCCGGCGGACGCGTCGCCGGCGGCGCGGGTATCGGCTCGCGTGGTCCCGGTGAGACGAAGATCGAGAACGACCGTCGCCGGATCAACACCAAGATCGCCAAGCTTCGCCGCGACCTCGCGGAGATGAAGGGCACCCGTGACACCAAGCGCCAGGAGCGGGTCCGCCATCAGATCCCGGCCGTCGCGATCGCCGGCTACACCAACGCAGGCAAGTCCTCCCTGCTCAACCGGCTCACCGGTGCCGGCGTGCTCGTCGAGGACGCACTCTTCGCCACCTTGGATCCCACGACCCGGAGGACCCAGGCCGCTGACGGCCGGGTCTACACGATGTCCGACACCGTCGGGTTCGTCCGGCACCTGCCCCACCAGCTCGTCGAGGCGTTCCGCTCGACGTTGGAGGAGGTCGCCGACGCGGACCTCATCGTCCATGTCGTCGACGGCTCCCACGCCGATCCGGAGGGGCAGCTCGCCGCCGTGCGTGAGGTCTTCGCCGAGATCGGCGCCTCCTCGGTGCCCGAGCTGGTCGTCATCAACAAGGCAGACATCGCCGATCCCGTCGTGCTGGGCCGCCTCCAGCGCGCCGAGCCGCACTCCGTCGTCGTCTCGGCGAGGACGGGGGAGGGGATCGACGCTGCGATCCGGGCGGTCGAGGCCGACCTGCCCCGCCCGGCCGTGGAGTTCAACGCGCTGCTGCCGTACAGCCGCGGCGACCTGGTCAACAAGATCCACCAGGCCGGCGAGATCGACAACCTCGAGCACACTGCCGACGGCACCCTGATCAAGGGGCGCACGTCGGAGGAGCTCGCCGCGGAACTGGCTCCGTTCACCGTCGCCTGATCGCGTCCTGCAGATATCGGCGCACCTGCGGGCGTAGGAGGAATGTCCTCCGGCTCGGCCGCGTTGGCGTCCTCGACATGCACACTTCTCTGCGCGGTTTCCGGCGTTCTCCTGCGCTCTCGCAGACGTCCACCGATCATGGTGCGGTGCGCGCTCGACCCCGTCTCCTCAGCCTGACGCTGGCCATCGCCCTCGTCGTGGCGCTGGCAGGCGTGATGGTCGTGCGCGACCGCGCCGGAGCGGCCTCGGTGGCGAAGGCCTGCCGCCTCTTCCAGACCCAGCACGTACGTCGTCTGGCCGACGTCTCGGGCAAGGGCCGCGCCATCACCGTGATCGGCGACTCCTGGTCGGCCGGTCATAAGCTCCGCAACCTCGACGCCTCCTGGCCCTCCCGGCTTCCGGGCCGGGTGACCGTCGACGGCTTCTCCGGGTCGGGCTTCAGTCTGCGCGCCTCCGAGTGCGGCGTCAGCCGCGCCTTCTCCAACAGGACGTCGAACGCCCGCGGCGCCAGCCTGGTGATCGTGGAGGGCGGGCTCAACGACTATGACCAGTCACGCTCGGCGGTCCGCACCGGGTTCCGCCGGCTCATCGGTCGACTGGTGGTCGATGTACCGCTGGACGACATCCTGATCGTCGGGCCCGCGCCGGCCCCGCTCCGCCTCAAGGGTGCGCGCCGTGTCGACGGCTGGCTCAGCGCGCTCAGCAGTGACGCCGGCGTGCGCTACCTGTCGGCGATCCACCAGAAGCTGCCCTATCTCCCCGACCGCCTGCACCTGACGCCCGCCGGGCACCGGCAGTTCGGCGACTGGGTCGCCTCGCACCTGACGTCGGCCTGAGTCGCGCGGCTGCAGGCGCCGCTACCCGGTGCTGGCCAGGCGCTTGAGCGCGTTGCGGACGATCGCTGGATCGGTGGTCGGCCACATCGGTGGCAGGCTCGCCTTGAGGAAGGTGCCGTAGCGCGCCGTCGCGAGCCGCGGGTCGAGGATCGCGACGACGCCCCGATCCGAGGTCGTGCGGATCAGGCGGCCGGCGCCTTGGGCGAGCAGCAGCGCGGCGTGGGTGGCGGCGACCTGCATGAAGCCGTTGCCCCCGGCCTTGTCGGCAGCCTTCTGCCGCGCCGACATCAGCGGGTCGTCGGGGCGGGGAAACGGGATCCGGTCGATCAGCACGAGCTGGCAGGTGTCGCCCGGCACGTCGAGGCCCTGCCACAGCGTGAGGGTGCCGAAGAGGACGGTGTGCGGGTCGGCGACGAACTGCTGCTGCAGCTCCGCGAGCTGGGCCTCGCCCTGCGCAAGGGTCGTCAGGTGCGGCAGCCGGGACCGGACGTGCTCGGCCGCCTGCTCAGCGGCGCGGCGTGACGAGAAGAGGCCGAGCGCGCGACCGTCGGCGGCGTCGATCAGCTCCACGATCTCGGTCAGCGCCTGGGCCGAGAGCCCGTCCCGGCCCGGCTGGGGCAGCTGCTTGGCGACGTACAGGATGCCCTGCTTGCTGTAGTCGAACGGGCTGCCGACATCCAGCGCTCGCCACGGCAGCACGTCCTCGGTCCGCTCACGCTCCTCGCCGGCGGCGATCTGCTCGGCCGGCTTGAGGCCCAGGGTCGAGGCGACACCGTCGAAGGTGCCGCCGAGCTTGAGCGTGGCCGAGGTGAAGACGACCGTCTTCTCGGTCAGGAGCTTGTCGCGCAACTGGCCCCAGACCTGGAGCGGCGCGATGTAGAGCCGGAAGCCGCCGCGCTCGCCGCCGTCGCTGAGCCACAGCACGTCGGACTGGGCGCCCGCCGCCATCCGCTCCGCGATGGTGAAGACGTCCTGCACCATCCCCTTCGCCTGCTGTGCGCCGGCATCGCCGCTCTGCCCATCGTGGCCAGCGTCGCTGGACTGCTGCTTGGGGAAGGCGGAGAGCGCCGCACGTGCGGAGTCCCGGACCTGGGCGAGGGCATCGAGCAGCCCACCGGGAAGGGCGTCGATCCGGCCGACGGCCGTCTCCATCATGGCCAACTGCAGCGCGTCGGACGCGTCGGCCAGGTCGTCGGCGGCCTGGCCCTCGTTGACGTGCCGGCGGGCACGACGAGCAGCGCGCTCGACGTCGCCGGCACTGAGCTCGTCGGTGGCCGCCTGGGTCACACGCGCCACGAGCTCGTGGGCCTCGTCGATCACCACGGCGTCGTACTCCGGGATCATCGGGATGCCCTCGATCGCGTCGATCGCGAGGAGGGAGTGGTTGGTGATCACCAGGTGGGACTTCGACGCCTTGTCGCGAGCGCGCTCGGCGAAGCACTCCTCGCCGAAGGGGCACTTCGCGGCGCCGAGGCAGTCCCTTGCGCTCACGCTGATCTGGCGCCACTCACGCTCGGTGTGCCTCGGGGCGGAGTCCTTGTCGCCGTCATCCTTGGCCTCACTGGCGGCCTCGGCCCACTCGCGCAGCTCGAGCACCTTCGCGGCCATGCCGCCGACCTGGAAGTCCATCGACAGGGTGCCGTTGTCGTCCGGCACGCCCTCGCGGATGCGGTGGAGGCAGGCGTAGTTGGAGCGGCCCTTGAGCACGGCGTAGGACGTGTCGAGCTCACGTCGGTGTTTGAGGGCCTCCATCAACCGCGGCAGGTCCCGCTCGACCAGCTGGTGCTGCAGCGCGAGCGTCGCGGTGGCAACCACGACGCGGTTGTCGTGCAGGATGCTCGGCACCAGGTAGGCGAGCGACTTTCCCGTGCCGGTGCCGGCCTGGACGAGCAGGTGCTGCTCGTCGACGAGGGCACTGCCGACCGCCTCGGCCATCTGAATCTGACCCTCGCGCGTGGACCCACCGAGCCCCTCGACCGCCTCGGCCAGCAGCGTGCGGACCGGCGACTCACTCACCGGAGGAGCCTATCCCGAGGCGCCCGCGCGTGCGGGTCGCCCTCCACAGGCAGCGGCCGTCGGCGTACGTCCCTCCACCCGCTCAGGAGGAGATCGACCAGCTCTCCTTGACCTGGTCGTGGAGCGGCTGGCCGCCACAGGCATAGCCCTGACGGTCGGCCGAGCAGCCGTGGTAGCTGTGGTTGGTGTTGACCAGCGTCACGTCGACGTACGCGACCCGACGGCTGGAGAAGGCGACGCGGACGTGACCGTCACCCTTCTTGTTGAGCTTGAAGGTGCGGACGGCCTGCTGGCCGTTCTTCAAGAAGACCGTCGCCACCGCAACTGATCCCAGTCGGCGCGCCGCCATGTTGACCCGGATCGTGGCCTTGTGCCCCGCCCTGCGGATGGCCTGTGGTCGCAGGCGGACCGTCATTGAGGCGAGGTGGTCGATCCGGAACGATCCGGAGCGACGCTTGTGGCTGCGGACCGCGACGGTACGTCGTGGCGCCGCGACCGGATATGTCGAACCGCCGTGGTACGTCCGCGACGGACGGCGGTTGGCGGCGGCGTACTGCGCATAGATCGACTGCAGCTTCGAGTGGTAGACGGCCAGCGCGGACGAGATCGCCTGCATCGAGTACTGGTCGTTGCTACCACGGAGGCTGTCGGCGTACTGCCACATCTTCAACACCAGGCCGGGCAGCGGGCCGACCCGGTTGGGGATGCGTTCGGTGAGATACTCGAAGAAGATCCAGTCGCCGTACTGCATGAAGCCGCCGACGCCGTTCCACGTGTCGAGCGAGACCTGCGGGAAGCGCAGCTGTGAGTAGGGCAGGAACTGCCGGTTGTCGGGGATCGCGGGGTAGAGCTGGTGCTCGGCCCAGGTCGCGGTGGCCTCCATGAACCACGCGTCCTCGAAGGCGTCGTAGGCGAACTGCACGGCGTGGAAGTACTCGTGGGCGGCCGTCACCTTGAGGATGTCGGCCGACGTCTCGCCCGAATAGGTCGGCCGGTACTGGCCGCCGTTGGTGGAGAGGGAGAAGTCGTTGTCGAGCACGCAGAACGACGGCACGTCACCGTGCGCGGTGGCGTAGACCAACTGGCCGGAGTCGTTGAGGTCGTAGGCGCAGTAACCGTAGACACCCTGACCACCGAGGTCGGCGAGATAGATGTCGGTCTTGGTGCCGCTCGGGTCCTCGATCGCGTCGCGGCCGTACATGTTGGCGCCGTCCGTGCGCGGGCCGTCGGCCTTGGGTTTGCGGTATCCCGCCTGCTGATAGGTCGCGCTCACGTTGCCCAGGACGGGGAGGACGGTGTTCTCGGCCCAGGTCGAGTTGGCCACGTCGGCGGCGCTCCCGGTCGCGGAGGCGGACGTCGCCCAGTGGAGGCAGATGTTGGTGGCCGACGGGTGCGTCGGGTCGGTGCAGTCCGTGCGGGTGCCGACCGCTCCGTCGTCCCAGGGCCGCTGGAACTGGGCCAGTGCCGTGCCACGCTGGGCGCGACCGAGTGCGTTGATCCGCAGTGAGAGGTCGCGCAGCGCGAGCGTCGGGTCGGCACCGGTCTGCGTCTGGCGCTGCGCGGCGGCCCTGGTCTTCGGCTTGAAGATCTCGCTGACCGTCGTCAACGCGTCCTTCGCCTCGTCGCGAGCCTCGGTCGTGATCGGCACGACCGGCAGCAGCGGATCCGGCGTCGGCGTCGCCGAGGTGGGCTCCGCCGAGGTCGGCGCGGCCGGAGCCGCGGGGGTGGGGGCACTGTCTTCAGCCCAAGCAGGAGTGAAACCCGAGAGAAGAGCAGTCGCCGTCAGAACACTCAGGACCAAGCGACGCATGGGCTCGACTATAGGCGTGATGACCCGACCCATCCCTGTTGTGGAGCTGTGACTCCGAACCACGCGCCCACCGTCGGCGCCACGTCCAGGGTCGAGGCCAGCTCCGATCTCACCCGGGAGGACGCGACGGCGCCACCGGTGAGGAAGAAGGGGATCGGGCGGGTGGTCGGGTGCCCGTGGTTGCCGGGGATCGGGTTGGACGTGGCCGAGGCGCTGAAGCGCCAGCCGGCCTTGGCATAGACGACGAGGTCGCCGCACGGCCCGCCCAGGTTGAGGTCCTCAGGTGAGTGCGCCTCGAGGACACCGCCGGTCGCCAGCGCCGCCTCACGCATGGCCGCCACGGCCAGCGTGCGGCCGGCCGACGGTCCGGTCCAGTAGACGAGGTCGGCGCCGCCGTTCTCGGCGAGCGCGTAGTTGCCCTTGAGCCCCGGCACGGCGTCGAAGGCCGAGGAGAGCGAGATGACCTTGCCCGGTGCCGACCAGTCCATCGAGTGGTCGGCCAGCACGATCACCAGGGAGTCGTCCCAGTGACCCGTCGACTTGAGCGTGGCCACGAAGCTCCCGACGACCGCGTCCGTGTTGGCCAGCACCGCGCGGCGCACGACGGGGAGCGACATCCCTCCGGAGAGGAACTCGGTCAGCCCCGCGGTCAGGTCGGCGTGGCCGAAGCGGTCGATGTCGCCCAGGTTGACGAACATGAAGTGCGGGTCCTGCTGCCGGATCATCTGCAGCGCCGCCGGCATCGTGAGCGAGTCGACCTCATGCCCGGTGATGGGCAGCGCGAGCGCCGGCTCCCACTGGTACGTCGCCTCGCCGAGGAACGCGTTGTAGAGGTAGGTCTTCGACAGCACGGTGCCGGTGGTGAGACCGGCCGCGTTCAGCTGGCTGATCACCGTCGGTGCCGTCAGGTCCTGGTGACTGGCGTCCCGGGTGGTGCCCAGCGCCGAGTCGTAGATCGTGTTCGCCGGCACGCCGTTCCGGTCGGAGTGGACCCCGGTCATCATCATGACGTGGTTGGGGATCGTCTCCATGATCGGCTGCGACAGCGCCCGTGCGTAACGGACGCCCTGGTCACGGAGGCCGGTGATCGTCGGGGTGAGGCCCAGGTCCAGCTCCTCCGGACGAGTGCCGTCCAGGACCAGGACGTAGCAGCGCTTGGCCGTCGTGACCGCGGCATCGGCGGCCGACGTACCGACGGCTCCGGCCACCGCGGAGACGGCGATCCCGGCGGCGCCGGCCTTGAGCAGTGTACGTCGACCGGTCCTGATCTGCGCCAGGCCGGCTGCGAAGTCGGCCGGGTCAGAGATGTGTGAGTGACTCATGCGACCGGCCCTCCGGTCACCTTGTGAACGACGCCGGCGCCGGTGGCCACGGCCCACGACTGCCCATGTCTGACCGTGGCCGCGGGATCGGCCCGGTCACTGATGAACCACCAGTCGGTCTGGATCCGCGCCGGGGTGATGTCGACGACCATGAAGCCGTGGTTGTTGAAGTCGAGGTACTTGATGTGCGGGTTGAGCGCCTGTACCGCCGTGGCCGCCGTCTGACCGGCGGCGAGGTTGCTCGCTGAGGTCGGCTGGCCCGGGACGGCGTCCTTGATGTTGTTGGACGTGACCGACGGCCCGACGAACTCGACGCCCGCTGTCCCGCCCAGGAGCGGGTAGAGGTCGGCGTTCTCCGGCGGATGGGGCAGGTCGTTGGCCCACGAGGTGTGGATGTCGCCGGTGAGGAAGACGACGTCGCGCACGCCCTGGTCGACGATGTGGTCGAAGAGTTCGCGGCGGTCGGCGGTGTAGCCGTCCCACTGGTCGGGGTTGATCGCCGTGCTCGGGATCTGCGCCCCGGCGCCGAGGCCCTTGAGCAGTTCCTGCGTCGAGGCCGGGAGCTGCGCGACCATCAGTGGTGCGATCGTCACGGGGTTGCCGACGAGCCGCCACTGCGGCGCCGTCGGCGTGAGCCCGTCGAGCAGGAACGCCATCTGGTCGGCGCCGGTGATCGTGCGGTCCGGGTCGCCCATCGCGGTCGAGCCCATCGCCACCTGCTCGGAGCGGTAGGAGCGCAGGTCCAGCATGGTGAGCTCGGCCAGCTGGCCGAAGGTGAAGCGCCGATAGATCGTGGCTCCGTCACCCAGCGTGACGGTGTTCTCGAGCCGGACGGGCATCCACTCGTCGTACGCCTTCCGAGCCGCCGCCCTCCGGACGGTCCAGTCGCCCTCGGTGTCGGGCTGGTGGTTCTCGGCACCGCCGGACCAGGAGTCGTTGGCGACCTCGTGGTCGTCCCACGTCGCGATCATCGGGTACTTCACGTGGACCGCCGCGAGGTCGGGGTCCTGCTTGTACTGCGCGTGCCGCTGCCGGTAGTCGGCCAGCGCGACCATCTCGTGGGCCGGCACGTGCGTCCGGATGTCGGTGTCGGCATAGCCGTAGCCGTACTCACCGGGGCCGTACTCGTAGACGTAGTCGCCGAGGTGCAGGACGAGGTCGAGGTCGTCGCGCGCGGCCAGGTGGCGGTAGGCGCCGAACCAACCGGCCTGCAGGTTGGCACAGCTGACGACACCGAGACGCAGGTTGGCCGGCGTCGCCGTCGGTGTCGGGGCGGTCTTCGTCCGCCCCACCGGCGAGACCTGGGCCGTGCGCCACGTGCCTTGGTAGGCGAAGCGATAGAAGTACGTCGTCGCCGCGCTCAGTCCCGACGCGTCGAGCTTCACGGTGTGGTCGCGGTCGGTGCTCGTGGTGAAGCTGCCGCTCGCCACGACGTGACTGAAGGCGGCGTCGGTGGCGACCTGCCACAGCACGGTCGCCTCCGGGCCGTTGCCGGAGGCCGGCGTCGCGTCGGCCGTCGGCGTCACGCGGGTCCAGAGCACGACCCGGTCGCGCAGCGGGTCGCCGGAGGCCACGCCGTGTTGGAAGAACTGGTGGGTGGCCTCGGGCGCGTCCGGGTTCGCCGGCGGGACGATTGCGCTGCCGCCGCCCGTGCCGGTGCCTGATCCGCTGCCGCTGCCGCTGCCGCTGCCGCTGCCGCTGCCGATGCCGACGCCGGTCGGCTCAGCCGGCGGGTGGGCGGCGTACTTCCTGTGGAGGGCGGCGAGGTCACGCTTGTGGCCGTCGATCAGCTTCCGGAGCCGCCGCTTCGCCGCAGCCCCGTGGGTGTGCTTGAGCCGCCAGCGGTCGTAGGCGAGGTGCTCGTGCAACTGCCGGTGTCGCTTGCGGATGCGCACCGGAAGGGAGGCCTCCGGAATGTCGGAATGCCAGACGGGCTTGTACGTGCGCTTCCACCGCGCGAACGACATCACGCTCCACAAACGCCTCCGGCCCCGTCGAGGTGACGGGGCCGGAAGGTGAACAGTCGGTGGTCTAGAGGGACCGCAGGACCGCGGTGACCTTGCCGAGGATCGTGGCGTGGGTGCCGTCGATGGGGTCGTACGCCGCGTTGTGCGGCAGCAGCCAGACCTTGCCGTCCTTGCGCTGGAAGGTCTTGACGGTCGCCTCACCGTCGATCATCGCAGCGACGATCTCCCCGTTGTTGGCGGTCTGCTGCGCCTTCACGACGACATAGTCGCCGTTGCAGATGGCGGCGTCGATCATCGAGTCACCACTGACCTCGAGCATGTAAAGCTCGCCATCGCCGACCAGCTCCTTGGGCAGCGGCATGACGGACTCGGTGTGCTGCTCGGCGAGGATCGGGCTACCGGCCGCGATCCGACCGACCAGGGGCACGTACTGCGCCGGGGGAGCGGCGTCACCCAGCCCGGTCGCGTCGATCTGGTCATCGGGGTCAGCGGTGCCCATCGACTTGCGGGCCGCCATCACCTCAGGCAGGAAGACCTCGAGCGCGCGCGGCCGGTGCGGGTCACGGCGCAGGAAGCCCTTGTCCTCCAGGGTGCGCAGCTGATGGGCGACGGAACTGGTCGAGGTCAGCCCCACCGCCGCGCCGATCTCGCGCATGCTCGGCGGGTAACCCCGCTGCTCGATGGAGTCCCTGAGGGTGGCGAGGATCCGCTGCTGGCGCGGGGTGAGCCCGGTGGCGTCGGCCGGCCCGTCGGGCAGCTCGGAGATCTTCTTGCTCATGGCCACGACTCTAGCGCTCAGGTTCGAAAAAATGTTCGAGACACGCCTTGAATTCGTTCGAACACCTGATCTAACCTCGTACATGTGTTCGAACGACAGGTTCTGTCGGTGGGCACGTCTAGAACTTCAGTCAGACAGCAAAAATCCTACTTCCCCAGGAGCACGCCATGACGACCATGACCCTCGACGCCCGAGTCCTTCCGGCCGCCCGCCCCGTGCGTACGGCGACGCCCGCCCGCACCTCGACCGTGCGACTGACGCGTCGTGGCCGTCTGGTCGTCTTCGGTGCCGGTCTGATGACGGCGCTCGCCCTGGGTCTCGGTCTCGCGGCGAACTCCACCGCGACGGAGCGTCCCGAGGACCTCGCGACCATCACGGTCGGTTCGGGCGAGACGCTGTGGAGCATCGCCTCCTCGGTCGCCGTCGACGGCCACACCGGCGACATGGTCGAGCAGATCAAGCAGCTCAACCACCTCTCCGGCGGCGCGCTGGAGGCCGGTCAGACGCTCCGCGTCCCGCGCTGACCCCACGGTTCCACAACTGAATACAGACCTCTCGCCGCGTGCCTCGACCCCACTCGGCGGGATCAACGGGGAAACACCGAGGGGCGTGGCGCGGAAGGGAAGACCGCTGCCGCGCCCCTCGTCCTTCACCGTGCGGCGCGCTTGCCGCCGTGGGTGCGAGGAGCCTTCGGCGGCGGCGTCGCGGCGACGCCAGCCACCCGCCCCGCCTGGACGAGCAGCATCATGCAGACGAAGAGAGCTGCGATCGCGCCGACCGTCATCGCCCCGGCCAGCCACCAGTCACTGTCGTCCCCTCCGCGGGCCGACGAACCGAAGTGGATGGCCGACCAGACCAGGTAGATCCAGAGGGCCAGGGCGACCACTCCGCCGGCCAGGAGGGCGAGCGCTCGACGCGGGATCCGGGCCTTCGTGCGGGCTCCGGCCCGCTTCCCTCTCGCTCCCACGCGGGACATTCTGCCCAATTCCGATCTTTCCCACGCGACACGCGAAAAACAGCGTCTCCGTCGCTTGACTCTTCTCGGGCGGACGGGGTTAGGGTTACCACTACATCTAGTAGTTACACGGATGTAGTTCTCCACATCTAGTCCACAGAGGATCGGTGGTTATGCACCGGTCTCTCCACAGCGGGACGCCACAGCCTCACCGACGCCCACCCCGAGAGGAGGCGAGATCAGCGATGCACTGCCCCTACTGCCGGCACACCGACACCAAGGTCCTCGACTCCCGGGTGGCCGACGACGGCGGGTCCATTCGGCGTCGTCGTACGTGTGTGAACTGTGAGAAGCGGTTCACCACCGTCGAGCTCATGCAGCTCACGGTGCTCAAGCGCAGCGGAGCCACCGAGCCGTTCACCCGTGACAAGGCGATCGCCGGCGTCCGGAAGGCCTGCAAGGGCCGCCCGGTCACCGAGGACGCGCTCGCCTGCCTCGGGCAGGAGGTCGAGGACGCCCTGCGCACCAGCGGGTATGCCGAAGTCCCCGCCCATGAGGTCGGGATGGCCATCCTCGGCCCGCTGCGCCGCCTCGACGAGGTGGCCTACCTCCGATTCGCCAGCGTCTACCGCCAGTTTGAGTCAGCCGACGATTTCGAGTCCGAGATCTCGATGCTGCGCACCGAGCGGGCCCTGCTCAGTCCGACGACGTCGGGCTGAGCCCCCAGACGGGGCCGGGCAGGTTGTGGGGAAGCGACCTGCCCGGCCCTGACCGACCACAGCACCACCCACCACCACACACAGCACGCAGAGACGGGACGAGCAATGACCGAGGGATCGATCGACACGGCGTCAGGCGCAGCCAGCGCAGCCGGGGCGGGCCTGACCATCGAGCGGGTCTTCAGCACCGAGGGTGTCCACCCCTACGACGAGATCACCTGGGAGCGACGCGACGTCGTCCAGAAGAACTGGAAGACCGGCGACACGGTGTTCGAGCAGCTCGGGGTCGAGTTCCCCGACTTCTGGTCGATCAACGCCTCCACCATCGTCACGACCAAGTACTTCCGCGGCGCGGTCGGCAGCGACAGCCGCGAGTGGAGCCTGAAGCAGCTCGTCGACCGGGTCGTCGACACCTACACGGCCGCGGGCAAGCAGTACGGCTACTTCGCCTCCGACGCGGACGCCGAGCTCTTCTCACACGAGCTCAAGTGGCTGCTCGTCCACCAGTACTTCTCGTTCAACAGCCCCGTGTGGTTCAACGTCGGCACCGACGCCCCGCAGCAGGTCTCGGCCTGCTTCATCCTCTCGGTCGACGACTCGATGGACTCGATCCTCAACTGGTACAAGGAGGAGGGCTTCATCTTCAAGGGCGGCTCCGGCGCCGGCCTCAACCTCTCGCGTATCCGCTCCTCCAAGGAGCTGCTGTCCAGTGGTGGTACGGCGTCCGGCCCGGTCTCCTTCATGCGTGGTGCTGACGCGTCGGCCGGCACGATCAAGTCCGGTGGCGCCACCCGTCGTGCCGCGAAGATGGTCGTCCTCGACGTGGACCACCCCGACATCGAGGAGTTCGTCGAGACCAAGGCGCGCGAGGAGGACAAGATCCGCGCGCTGCGTGACGCCGGCTTCGACATGGACCTCGGCGGCCGCGACATCACCTCGGTCCAGTACCAGAACGCCAACAACTCCGTCCGCGTGACCGACGAGTTCATGCGCGCCGTCGAGAAGGGCGACAAGTTCGCCCTTCGTGGCCGCAAGCACGGCGAGGTCATCGAGGAGGTCGACGCCCGCGAGCTGTTCCACAAGATCGCCGTCGCCGCCTGGGAGTGCGCGGACCCGGGTCTGCAGTACGACGACACCATCAACGACTGGCACACCAACCCCGAGACCGGCCGGATCACCGCGTCCAACCCGTGCTCGGAGTACATGTCGCTCGACAACTCGTCCTGCAACCTGGCCTCGCTCAACCTGCTGAAGTTCCTCACGGACGACGACACGTTCGACGTCGTCAAGTTCCAGAAGGCCTCCGAGCTGATCTTCACCGCCATGGACATCTCGATCTCGTTCGCGGACTTCCCGACCGAGGCGATCGGCCAGACCACGCGTGACTACCGTCAGCTCGGCATCGGCTACGCCAACCTCGGCGCGCTGCTCATGGCCCTCGGCCTGGGCTACGACACCGATGGTGGCCGTACCCTCGCCGCCGCGATCACGTCGCTCATGACGGGCGCGGGTTACAAGCGCTCCGCCGAGCTCGCCGCCGTCGTCGGCCCGTACGCCGGCTACGCCCGCAACGCCGAGGCGCACCAGCGCGTCATGCGCAAGCACCAGGCCGCCAACGACCAGATCCGCTCGATCAACTCGGTCGACGCCCCGGTCATCAAGGCCGCCGAGCGTGCGTGGAACGACGTCGTCACCCTCGGTGCGAAGAACGGCTTCCGCAACGCCCAGGCGTCGCTGCTCGCCCCGACCGGCACCATCGGCTTCATGATGGACTGCGACACCACCGGCATCGAGCCCGACTTCTCGCTCGTGAAGTTCAAGAAGCTCGTCGGCGGCGGCTCGCTGCAGATCGTCAACCTCACCATCCCGCGTGCCCTGCGCAAGCTCGGCTACTCCGACGAGCTGGTCGAGGCGATCGTTGCCTACATCGCCGAGCACGGCCACGTGGTCGGAGCCCCCGGGCTCAAGGAAGAGCACTACGAGGTCTTCGACACCGCCATGGGCAAGCGCGCGCTCGCCCCGATGGGCCACGTCCGCATGATGGCCGCCACCCAGCCGTTCCTGTCAGGCGCCATCTCCAAGACCGTCAACCTCCCCGAGAGCGCGACCGTCGAGGAGATCGAGCAGGTCTACATGGACTCCTGGAAGCTCGGCCTCAAGGCGACCGCCGTCTACCGCGACAACTGCAAGGTCGGCCAGCCGCTCTCCGACGGCAAGGGCGACAACACGGGCAAGGACTCCAACGTCAAGGCTGAGGCTCCGGCCGCCGTCGAGACGAAGGTCGTCGAGAAGGTCGTCTACGCCCCGACCCGCAAGAAGATGCCGAAGTCGCGCGTCTCCCGCACCACCTCCTTCACGGTCGGTGGCGCCGAGGGTTACATGACCTCCGGTGCGCACGAGGACGGCACGCTCGGCGAGGTCTTCCTCAAGCTGGGCAAGCAGGGCTCGACCCTGGCCGGTGTCATGGACGCCTTCTCGATCGCGGTGTCGATCGGCCTGCAGTACGGCGTCCCGCTGGAGACCTACGTCTCGAAGTTCACCAACCTGCGCTTCGAGCCGGCCGGCCTCACCGACGACCCCGACGTGCGGATGTCGCAGTCCCTCATGGACTACGTCTTCCGTCGCCTGGCGCTCGACTACCTGCCGTTCGAGCAGCGTGCCGCCCTCGGCATCTACACCGCCGACGAGCGTCAGCGCTACCTCGAGACGGGCTCCTACGAGCCCGTCGAGGAGACCGGCAACGCCGCCGAGCTGATGGCTGCGCCGGCCGCCCCGGTCGAGACGCACGACAGCGCCGAGAGCCACGTCCTCAGCGACGCCGAGCTCGACGCGGTCGAGACCCCCGCGGAGGAGGCTGTCACGGCCGCCGCCGTCGAGGCCCCGAAGACGGCACACACGACCGCCGAGCTCCTCGAGCTCATCAGCGGTTCTGCCATCGACAGCCCGCTCTGCTTCACCTGCGGCACCAAGATGCGCCCCGCCGGCTCGTGCTACGTCTGCGAAGGCTGCGGCAGCACCTCCGGCTGCAGCTGATCAGCTGACCGCTTGAACAGTGCGGTGGATCGGAATCGCCTGGTGGCTCCGATCCACCGCACTGCTGTTCCCTGAGGTGACTACGGGATAGTCCGTTGGGACTATGGTCCCGGGTGCGACCGGCTGAACTTGGGCGCTTCGGCCCAAAATCGCGGTCTTGGATTCCGTGGGCGAACCCTGCCGGTGTGAGCATCGTCTCACCGCGATCGACATGCCCGTCGCGCGGCTATCGCCCTCATGCCGACACGGCAGACACCTCGGGAGAACCACTGATGCACGTCCTTTCCACGCGCGCCGCCAAGATCACTGCCGCCTGCGCCACCCCGCTCGCCGTCGTCGCTGCGGGCGCCCTCGTCTGGCAGGGCTCGTACGCCGCCTTCACCGGCCAGACCCGCAACTCGGGCAACGACTGGTCCACCGGTTCGGTCGCGCTGACCGACGACGACAGGGGCGGGGCCATGTTCCAGGTCTCGAACATCACGCCCGGCGACACAGACTCCAAGTGCATCACCGTGACGGCGAACGCCTCGGTGCCGGGCACGGTCAAGGGCTACGCCGTCAACCCCACGTTCTCCTCCTCGACCCTCGCCCAGCACATCCTGGTGACCATCCAGGAAGGGAACGGCGGCTCGTTCCAGGACTGCACCGGCTTCCAGGCGGTCGGCGATGTGGCCCAGGACGTCTCCCTCGCCACGTTCGCCCAGGCCAGCAACTACTCCAACGCCGTCGGAGGGTGGGACGTCGCCGCTGGAACCCAGTCCCGGACCTACAAGATGACCTGGCGCTTCGACACGACCGGCATGACCCAGACTGAGATCGACTCGTTGCAGGGCGCTCACGCGGGCCTCGACATGCAGTGGGAACTCCAGTCCAACTGACCGACGACGGACCACACCCCCGCCCCGTGTTCTCGGCTCATCTCGCACCCATCGCCGTCGCCGACCTCCGGCGATGGGTGCGACTGATCCTGCTCATCGCAGCCCGGGTCTACAGGGGGCTCCTGCTCACCTTCATCGTTGTCGCGCTGGCGCCCCTGGCCTTCGGTTGGGGGTCCTACGTCGTTCGCTCGGGGTCCATGGAGCCCGCCATCAACGTCGGCGACATCGTCATCGCCCAGCCCATCCCTGCGAACGAAGACCCACGCCTGGGCCGCGTCATGGTGTTCACCAACCCGGCTCGAACTGATGGGGAGCTCCTCGTCCACCGGGTCGTGGAACGCCGTGACGACGGCACCTACACGACGGCAGGGGACAACAACGTGTTCCCCGACTCCACCCCGGCGCCACGAACCGCCTTCAAGGCCAGGGCGGTCCTCCTCGCGCCCTACGTCGGGCTCCCCGTCGTCTGGCTCAACCAGCACAACTTCCTCGCACTGGCCCTCTGGTTCTGGGCCACCATCGCAGCTTTCATCCTGGCGGGGGACCCCGACCGCAGGCGCCGGCGCAGGGGAAAGGATCAGGACAAGGGCACACGTGACGGCGACTCCCGCGGGACCGATACCTCCGCAGCGAGAACGCCGCGACGCGGGCATGCCGTTGCTCGCCAGGTCCTCACCGCGACTCTTGCCGGAGGGCTGGTCCTCGGAGCAGGCGGCGTCGCCACCGCCACCTTCACCGACAGCACCACGAACTCCGGCAACATCTGGACAGTGGGCCGAACCGTCCAGCCGTACGTCGCCGCGGTCATGGCCGACAAGCCCTATCTGTTCTATCTCCTGGACGAGCCGAGCGGTCAATGGGCCTCGGACTACAGCGGCAACCAGAACACCGGCCGCTACACCAGCATCGCGGGCTATCAGACGGCCGGCGCACTGCCCAACAACACCGGTTACGGGGTGACCCTGGGCTCCGGCAGCCGGATCATCCCCGACGGGAACGCCATCTCGTCGCCCGCGTCATTCACCCTCGAAGCCTGGTTCAAGACCACGGCCAAGAGCGTCGCACCGTTGATCGGGTTCGAGGCGACCAAGGACGCCACCTCCTTCCCCGCTGACCGTCAGGTGCGCCTGGAGGCGACCGGCCAGATCTCCTACGGTGCCTGGGCTTCTGTCAGTCAGCATCCGCTGACCAGCGCGGCGAAGTACAACGACGGCACGTGGCACCACCTCGCCGTCGCGGTCACCGGAAGTGGCCTGACCGAGAGTGCCGTCCTCTACGTCGACGGCAAGCAGGTCGCTTCCGGCACCACCTCATGGGTCAGCTCCTTCACGGGGTGGTGGCGCATCGGCGCCGGTACCGTTCCGGGCATCCTGAGCCTGCCCACCGCCGCCAGTTTCAACGGCAGCCTCGACAATGTGGCGATCTACCACTCCGCCCTGTCCGCAGCCCGCATCGCTGCCCACTACAACGCCCGCTGACGTCTGCCACGATGGCCGCATGGATGCAGCGACCATGCGCGATTTCTGCCTTGGCCTGCCGGGCGCCTGGCCCGACAGCCCGTGGGGTGAGGACCACGACGTCGCCAAGGTCGGCCCGGGGGAGCGCGGCAAGATCTTCGCCTTCTTCCGCGCCGACGCCGTCGGCGTGAAGTGCGGCTCCCGCGAGGTGGCCGACGAGTGGCTCGCTCGCTATCCGGAGGGCGCCACCGTCATGGCCTACATCGGCCGCAACGGCTGGAACAACCTGTCGTATGACGCCATCCCCGACGACGAGCTCCTCGACGCGGTTCAGACCTCTTACTCCTTGGTGGTCGAGGGCCTCCCCAAGAAGCTCCGCCCCGAGGGCTGGGACGCGCTCGACTGATCCATTCGGGTAGGAAGGACGACCCGAACGGGCGTGCTGCCACGCGCGCGGACTCCTTTACATTCGGCCACGTCTCGAGTCTCAGGGGAGCCATGACATGACGGTCGAAGACGACGGACTGATTGCCGGGTGGTACGCCACCCCTGACGGGCTGTCAGAGCGCTGGCACGATGGACGTCGCTGGACCGGCGTCACGCGTCCGGCGGGTCCGCGTCGGCGTCCAGTCCGTGGGCCGATGCCGCCGGGATGGTACGAGACTGGGGACACCCGCGGGCTGCGGTACTACGACGGCCGGCAATGGACTCGCCTCACCAAGGACTGGCAGGGCCGCCCGGCGGCGATGGACAGTCCGCACGCGTATCACCGAGCGCATCAGGTGTCCCGTGGCCGGTCTCGCGCGAAGTCCAGATCGTCCTTCTACACCTGGCTGGTGCTCGGGGTCGTTGGCGTCCTGATCGTCTCTTGCGCGCTCGCTCTGACCCCGGGTGGAGCCGGCGACGCGGTGCGTCGCGCGATCGGAATCAAGGGACCGCAGCGCATCCTCCCTGCGGTCGTGCCGTCAGAAGCCTCGACCAGCTACGCCTTCATGACCACCGACTCGTCCGGCGATCCCGTCAGATACGACCCCTGCCGCCCGATCCACTACGCCATCAACCCCGACGGCGCGCCTTCGGACTACGCCTCCTTCATCCAGTCGGCGGTCGCGGCTGCCCAGACGGCGTCCGGTCTTGAGTTCGTGTACGACGGCGTCTCGAGCGACCTCTGGGCCAGCCGGCAAAACGGCACGGACGAGCGCCCCGTGCTCATCGGGTTCTCCGATGCGAAGGACGTCCCCGCCCTTGCCGAGGAGGAGTTCGGCAAGCACGTCGCTGGCGTGGGTGGCAGCCTCTCGGTCAGTGTTGAGGGTCGGCTCGCCCACTACGTCACCGGAGCGGTCGCGCTCGACCGCTCGTCCTTCGCGCGTCTCAGTTCGCGCGGAATGGTCGATGAGGAGCGCGCCATCGTCATGCACGAGCTCGGCCACGTCCTCGGCCTCGCCCACGTCGCTGACCCGAACCAGTTGATGTTCGCCGACAACGTCGGGAAGACGACGTACGGCGACGGTGATCTTGCGGGTCTGGCCATTGCCGGCGACGGGTCCTGCCGCTAGGCGGCTGACCCTGGAACGGTCCAGGCGCCAGGGCTCGACAATGTGCGGTCTGCGGCACCAGGTTCGCCTGCATGGAGCCGAATCCACTCGCCAGGTCCATCGATGGCCTACGCCGACGCCACTGCGCGAAGGACGTCTTCTGCGCGGACGCCGATGGGAACCTCGATGTCGAGGAGTTCGCCGAGCAGCTGACCGCGACTACTCCCGTGTCGGCGTCGTCCATCAGACGGAATCAGGCATCAAGGTGACACAACTCGACGACCTGCTCCAGACGCACCTTGTCGATGACAAGGACATCCGGTGGGACATGGACGAGGTCGACGGCGAACTGCTGGGGGTTGTCGTGATCGCTCACTACGGTCTGCCCGGCAGGTCGAAGCCGTGGTCGCCGTACGGCTTGCGTGCCTACGACTGGTGCGAGGTCGAGCGGGTGATCTCGATGGAGCGTTAAGCCGGACCCGCGAGGAAGCTTTGCGGCTCGAGCCAGACGTTCTCGCTTAGAGGACCGGCGAGCCGGTACTGCCGCGTGCGAGCGCCGAAGTCGAAGAGGCGGCGAAGCTCGAAGGCCACTCCCGCCTCTTCGGAGAAGTCGATCTCGTTCTTCGTCAGGTAGAAGGGCACCTCGCCCGCGCCGCGCGTGGTCTTGACCTCGATGAAGCGCTCGGTCTCAGTGCCCGGATCGAACGACCTCACGTCGTAACCGAGGCCGTCGCCCACCTCCACTGAGGTGTGAACCACCTCGGCCGCAAGATCAGAGCGCCCCGCGCGCTCGAGCACGGCCCGTTCGAAGTCGACGACCGCACGTTCCCCTGCGAGGCCAAGAGAGCGATTGCCTGCTTCAACGGCCGCGTAGTCCACCCGACGAGGCGAGCGCGGACGGCGGGAGGTTGGCCGATCTATGCGGGGCGGCGCCTCGATCGGGCCAAGCGTTGGATCGACATCCACGGCGGGTGCCTCCACCGCTCGCATCATGTCGTGGCGAAGATCGGCGGATTGCTCGAAGCGGTTGGTGACACGCATGCGGAGCGAGTTCTGAACGTTCCGGCGGGGCTTGTAGCCGTTGATCCAGCGAGCACCAAGCTCGTCAAGGACCGCGGAGATATTCTGGAACTTGAACTCTAGCGAGCCGTCAGAGCGGGCAACGCGCGACGCAAGCTCCCTCCTGTGTTCGGTCTTGGAGTACCTCTCGCCGGACAGTTCCAGGGTGAGCATGCGGAAGTAGTAATCGACCACGAGGTCGACTTCGCGATCCGACCAGCTCTCAGCCACCCGTGTGTTCTATCAGCAGACGGGTGGCCGGGCGGAACGTTTGACGGAGGTCGATCAAAACCGGGACGGCGAAGTGTTTGTTGGCCGGTCGAGGTAACCAAGCCAGAGTCCATCCCGGGCACGCGTCATTCCGACGAAGAGTTCACGCCGCAGGCGTTCGCAGCGCTCCTGATAGGCGGCCGCCGTCTCGCCTGACCAGATATCCGGAAGGCCCGGCTCGAGTTCCGGCATCAGCACGTACTTGAACTCAAGTCCCTTCGCCCGTTTGATTGTCCCGACTTTGAGCTGATCGGTCGTCGTGCCGTCGTACTTCTCCAAGTCCACGACTGGAACGCCCTTGCGGGCGAGGTCCTTGGCCCAGTCGTCCGCATCCTTCGAACGGAGGAAGAGGACGGCCATGTCGCCCCACGCGACGTCGAGCCGCTCGTGAGTAGCGCGAATCTGCGTGAGAACCTTCGCCTCGAGAGCTGTCCGTGATCGCTCCGTCACGATGAGCGGCGGGTAACCATGTCTGACGACCTCCGGTGCCCGGTCACCCGAGATGGGGTTGTCCTCGAGGTCATCGAACATGTCTCCGGCGACGGCGCTCGCCGCGGTGTCCAGAATCTCTTTGGTGTTTCTGTAGTTGACCCGAAGGACACTGGCCCGACCCTTGACGCTGATGCCAGCCTCAGTGAGTCGGAATCCGCCTGGGTAGACGGCCTGCTGACCGTCGCCGATGAGGAGAAGTCCGTTGGGTCGATCGGGCGCCAGCGCCGTCAACAGGTGGAGCCCAACGAGGTTGAGGTCTTGTACCTCGTCGATAACGACGCCTCCGAACGTGAAGAGGTCGGGCGCATCTTGAACTGCCTCGTGGGCGAGGATCAGTAAGTCGTTGAAGTCGTGAACGTTCGCGGCGTCGAGGTTCGCCTGATAGGCGATGTAGAGGTCCCACGCATGTCCGCGCTGTTCAGTGGTGAGCCGGGTCTTCCGGCCGATCCGATCGAGTTCCTTGTATGCGGAGAAGTCGATCAGCCCACGTCCCTTGATGACGTAGTCGACTTCTTCGGCCCAATACTGCTTGCGCTCATCAATTGAGCGAAGGGCCGCGACCGAGGGTGTTTCGCGCCATGCCTTATCGAACGCCCGGCGGGCTCTGTATGGGTCGAGCCTGATCTCGTCGGATCGGCCGGCTTCCCGCAGGATGGTGTGCGCGAGTCGGTGGATCCCAGTGAATTCAATGTTGTCAGCCGCGGTGGGGGAGAGCCGGCGCGCGAGTGAACCGAGCACCACGGGAAGAGTTCTCACGAAGCTGACAAACAGAATCGGGTCCTTAGACCGCTCGGCCAGGTAGACGGCTCGATGAAGGCCGACGGAAGTCTTGCCTGTACCTGCAGGCCCGCCAATGCGGGCCGGCCCCGTCCAATGCGCCCGAACGACCTTGTTCTGATCGGGGTGGAGAAATGTCATCCAGTCTTCGATCGGTCCTGCCAGTTCGCGTTCGAGCAATGCCGCGGTGAGCGCCTCCACGTCGATCAGAGCCTCGGGCTCTGACCCGCGAAGCCGTGGATGAGGGCGCCGCCTCCGGTTCTCTTCCGTCGGCTCGAACTCCGGACAGGCTTCTTCGACAAGCTTGCCAATCTCTCGAATCTTGTCGGCGGTAAGTCTTCTCCGCTGCTGCTGAAGCCAAGTAATCAGCCCGGCGTCGCCGATTGCAGTGGCGTGGCCGACTGGGAACGGACCGAAGCGACGATTATCGAAGGCGAGCACGACCGAGATTGATGCGCGGGTCAAGCCACAGGGCCCAACGCTTTCGACTATCTGTCCTGCGAGAGTGTCCAGTGATTCGATCGTGTCGGTTTCGTCTTCCTCCCCGCGGAATAGGACTCCCCGCTCGACGTAGACCTCTTCCCAAGACTTGGCGTCGATGACCACCACGCCGGGTGGTCCGATGAGGATGAAGTCCACGTTCGCGCGCTTCGATCCGGGCCAGCGTCGGTCCTCCAAGACCATCCAGCCGTCGACTTCAAGTGTTCGCAAGACCACGGCAAGCCGCTGTTCGTAGTCGGCTCCTTTTTCGAAGTGAAGCGCTCGTTCTCTCTCACGCATCGCTCGTGCCCGCGACTGGGCAGCACTGCGCCGTGCCGAGTCTCCTGCTGCCACGGTTCCCTCCCTTGGGGTGGCAAGAAGTAGGCGATCTAAAGGCGAATTCGGTGTTGACGATATGTCTGAAGGTGCGACCGCGTGACGGAATTGCCAATACCCGCGAGGGCTAACTGCTCCCTGACGCTGCTGGCCGGGTGACGGCCGCCGCGATGCGTCGTTGACCGGACATGGATGTCACGACGCCGCTCTTCTCGGTACGACCGGACCCGGCGACGTACAAGGCGGCGACCTGGCAGCGAGCTCGCGCCGGCATGATCGCGTTCCTCGTGGTCGTGGCGGTGATGTGGTTCAGCTGGCACGACGAGCTCGGCACCTGGGTGACGGCCGGGATCGTGATCGGCTACATCGCCCTCATTCCGATTCTGCTGCTGATCAGGGACTGGCGGTTCTCCCGGATTGAGTACGTCGCCGCCCCGGACCGCCTGGAGGTCCACGTGGGCCGACGTACGACGGTCTTCGAGTCGGGCAGCGACAAGGCACCGCTGCTCGGTGCAGGGAGCATCGTGGTGGACGGCCAAAATCCGGTCCCGGAAGGGCTGCTCCACCTCGGGCAGGGGAGCCGCCGAGCGACGCTCCGCGCAGGCATTGTGAGTGACGCGGACTGGGACCGCCTCACTCAGCACCTGGTGTCGATGGGGTTGCGGATGGAGACGGCGGTCGGATCACCGGCGTACGGCATGGTCAAGCAGGTGTCGCCGGAGTTCCGCCGGCTGTTCCCTTGGTACGTCCGGCACACGTGGGGCCTCGGGATCGGCATCGCTGTCGGGCTGGTGGTCGCGGTCTTCGCCGTCGGCTACATCGCGGTCGCGCTGGGGGCCTGAGCTGCTCCTGTCGGTGACGTCGCGTACGGTCTCGGCCGTGCGGGGAACGAAGCGGCTGGGGGCGATCGCGGTGCTCGTCCTCGCTGCCGTCGGCTACTGCTCCCAAGCGGAAAATTCGCACACGTCTGTGCCAGATCGAGGAGGAGCATCCTCCGGTACGTCGACACCCTCCTCTGGAGATGCACAGACTTTTGCGCCGGCGACCCAGGTGAGCCTCGACGGGCTGGTGGTCGAGCCGCGGCACAACCCGGTCGACTACGAACGTGCTGCCTTCGGAACGAGCTGGAGTGACACCGACGGCAACGGGTGCAACCAGCGTGACGACGTACTCCTGCGCGATGCCGTGCCCGGGAGCACCAAGGTCGGCCAGCAGGGCGGATGCGCCCACGACGTCCTGGCCGGTACGTGGCACGACCCCTACACGGGAGCCACCCTCACCTTCGACGACCTGAAGGACCTCCACCAGGCCCAGGGCGTGCAGATCGACCACGTCGTCCCGCTGGCCGAGGCGTGGGCGAGCGGTGCCGACCAGTGGACACCGGAGCGGCGAAGACAGTTCGCCAACGACCTCGATGAGCTCCTCGCCGTCGACGGCCACGCCAACATGAGCAAGGGTGACGGCGATTCGGCGGCTTGGCGGCCGCGCAAGGACTATCAGTGCCTCTACGCCACGCGCTGGATCGCCGTGAAGACCACGTGGAAGCTCGCCATCGACCTGAGCGAGAAGGAGGCGCTCGCCCAGATGCTCACCTACTGCTGACTACCCTCGACCCATGCTCGAAGCGGTCGGATACGTCGGCAGTGCCGGCGCCGCGACGATGTGGCTGCCGCAGGTGGTCCGGACCTGGCGCCATCGCCACGACCCCCACACCCTCGGTGGCATCAGCTTCAGTGCGTACGCCGTCGCCGTCCTCTTCAACGCCTTGCTGCTGACCTACGGCCTCACCACGGATGCGCCGCCGGTCGTGATCGCTGCGGTGGTCAATCTCCTGTCGGCGCTGGCGATCGTGGCGATCGGTCGTGCCAACCAGCGGTCGGCAGCGGAGCACGCATGAGCGCGATCCTCGGCTGGCTGGTGGCGATCATCGACATCGGCCAGTTCATCCCCCAGGCCCGGCACACGCTCGAGCACCGTGACAACCCGCGGGCGATGCGCGGCGTCAGCGTGTGGACGTGGACGATCGCGACCATCCAGGGTGCTGCGTGGGTCATCTACGGACTGGGCACCCACCACCTCGCGGTGGGGGTGCCCAATCTTGTGATCACACCGATCTGCGCCCTGATCCTGGCGCTGCGGCTCCGCGCTCTGCGCGCCTGAGGAACTACTCGGCAGGCGGGGCCGGCGGAGCCGTCGGAGCAGCCGGAGCGACGGCCGGGTCGATGGAGGCGGCCGACTGGCCGGTGAGCGTCGCAAGCATCTGACGCACGTTGGCGAGCTGGGCGTTGATCGAGTCCCTGCGCTGGGTCGCGGCGGCGACCTCGCGGTCGGAGTCGGACTTCACACGGGCAGCGAGCGCCTTCGCCTCGGAGACGATCGAGCTGGCCTCCAGCTCGGCGTTGTCGACGAGGCGACGCGACTCCTGCTGCGCCTCCTTGCGGAGCTGCTCGGCCTCGGCGCGCGCGTCGTCGACGAGCTTGTTGGCGTGGTCGAGACGAGCGTTGGACTCGGCCACCGAGGCGGCGAAGTCGGACTCGTGCTGACGGCGACGCTCGTTGAGGGTGTTCTCGAAGTCGGCGGCGGCCTTGGCCGCGGTCGCCTTCTGCTCCTCGTAGACGGCCTGCGCCTCGTTCATCCGGGCGTCGGCGTCGCGGCGGGCGGCGTCGAGGATCTCATCGGCCTGACGACGGGCGTCGGCGACCAGCCGCTTGGCCTCCGTCTCCGCGTCCTGCTTCAGGCCGGCGGCGTACGCCTCGGCCTCGGCCTTCGTCGAGGCGACGTGGGTGTCGTGCTCGGCACGGGCGGAGGAGATCTCGCTGTGCGCCTTGGCCTTGATGTCCTCGGCCTCGTCGCGGGCCAGGCCGAGGATCTGCCCGACGCGCTCACCGAGGTGCTCGAAGGAGGCGGGCTCGTTGCTCACAGGGGCAGGAGCGGGGGCCGCAGCGGCCTTGGACGCGTTGCTCAGCTGGACGGCCAGCTGGTCACGCTGGGCGGCGAGCTCTTTGATCGCGCGGGCGAACTCGGCGAAGCGCCCATCCACCTCATCGGGGTCATAGCCACGACGGACGAAGGTGAACTGTGACGGCTGTTCGGTCATCGCCGGTTTCCTCTCATTGGGTGCGGGGACAGTGTAGGGGTCGGGAGACGGTCGTCTAGGACGGTTCTGAGGAGGTCGGGACGGCCAGCGCGGAGATGACTCCGGAGAGCTGTCCGAGCTCCTTCGTGATGGCGTCGCGGCGCAGTCGGAGGGCCTCGAGCTCGGCCTTCGTCTCGGTCACGGAGCCGTGTGCATGAGCGATGATCCGGTCTGCCTCCGCGCGGGCCTTGGTCAGGTAGTCCATGGCCTCGGCACGCGTACGTCGAGCCTCCTCCTGGGCCTCACGCTGACGTCGGGCCGACTCCTCGACGGCGCTCTGGCGCAGCAGCTTCGCGCTCGTCTCGGCCTCCTCGACGCGTCGCTGGGCGCGGGCCTCGATCGCCGACGCGGACTGCTCGGCCTCCTCGACGACCCGCTTCGCCTGGTTGGTGGCCGCCTCGAGGAGGCGCTGCGCCTCCTCGCCGGCCACCCGCAGCGTCTCGGTCGCCTCGTGTGCGAGCGCCTGTGCGTCGGCCTCGTAGCGGGTCCGCTCCTCCTCGAGGGCCGCGCGGGTCTCCTCGGCGTGGCTGTCGGCGAACGCCTTGGCGCGGTTGATGTGCGCCTCGGCAGCGGCCTCGCCGTCACGCGTGAGACGCGCCCGTTCGAGCTCGGCGGTCTCCATGAGCTTCGCGACGGCCTGGCGGGTCCACTCCATCTGCTCCCCGGCGTCATCGAGGTGCTTCTGGGCCTCGGCGTGGGCGGCCTCGACGATCCGGCCGGCCTGCACGCGGGCCTCGGCGATGACGGAGGCGGCCTCCTCCTTCGCCTTGTCGTGGACGGCGTCGGCGCGGGCGAGGACATCGTCCGCCTCCCGCTCGGCCTCCACCTTGAGCGTGGCGGAGTGCCGCTGCGCCTGCTGCATGAGCTCCTGGACGTGGCTCGCGGCCTGGGCCGCGGTCGCCTTGGTCTGTTCGCGGGTGGCGATCTCGTCGAGCTCGGCGCGCTGACGCGACTCGAGGATCAGCTTGTCGGCCGCTGCCTGCGCGGCCTCGAGGATCGAACGTGCCTGACCCTCCGCCGCCGCGACGATCGTCTCGGACTCCGCCGCACGGGCCTCCGCCTTGGCCTCACCCTCGGCGATGATGGCGGCCGCCCGCTCCTCGGCGGCAACGACCAGCTGCTGCGACTGCTCGACCGCGTCGGCCACGACCTGACGCGCGTCGTCCGCCGACTGGGAGTACTGCTCCTCCGCCCGCGCGAGCATCCGCTGCGCGCTCTCGCGGTCCTGCTCGGCCAGCAGGCGGGTCTGCTCGAGTTCGGCCTGCTGCTCCTTGAGCCCGCGGGTCAGCTCCTCAGCCTCGGCCTGGGCCGCCCGCTGGAGCTCCTCGGCGACGCGCTGGGCGCGCTGGAGCAGCGTCGCAGCCGATTCCGGCTCGCGGGACTCCACCACTGCACCTGCCTTCTGACTCCCCAGACGTCCGGATTCTAGGGGCAACTCGCGAGCTGCGGGTCACAACGAGATTTCTGCTTCTAGCGACGCTCCAGCGTGGCGTAGAGCGCTCGGGTCTGCTCCGCGATCGCGGTCCAGCTGAAGTCCTCGACGACCCGTGTGCGCCCGGCCTCGCCCATCGCACTGGCAGCGGCTCGGTCGGCGAGGGTCGCGTTGAGCGCCTCGGCGAAGTCGGCGACGTAGCGCTCGGGATCGAGCGGGGTCCCGGTGCCGTCGGTGGCCTGCTCGATCGGCACCAACCTGCCGGTCGTCCCGTCGACGACGACCTCGGGGATGCCGCCCGTGGCCGTCGCGACGACGGCGGTGCCACAGGCCATCGCCTCGAGATTGACGATGCCGAGCGGCTCGTAGATCGAGGGGCAGGCGAAGACGGTGGCCTGGGTCAGCAGTGCGACCACGTCGTCACGCGGCAGCATCTGGTCGATCCAGACGACACCCTCCCGCTCGCGCTTCAGGTCGTCGACCAGTCCGGTCACCTCGGCCATGATCTCGGGGGTGTCCGGGGCGCCGGCGCAGAGCACGAGCTGGACCTCCGGGGGCAGTTGCGCGGCGGCGCGGAGGAAGAGCGGAAGGCCCTTCTGCCGGGTGATCCGGCCGACGAAGATGACGCTCGGCCGGTCAGGGTCGACGCCGAGCTCCCGGACGCGATCGTTGTCGATCCGCGGAGACCACAGCGTCGAGTCGATGCCGTTGAGGATCGTGTGGACCTTGGCCGGGTCGACGGCCGGATAGGCGCGGAGTACGTCGTCGCGCATCGCGTTGCTCACCGCGATGATGGCGCTCGCGCCCTCGTACGCCGTCCTCTCCGCCCAGCTCGACAGCGCGTAGCCGCCGCCGAGCTGTTCGGCCTTCCACGGCCGCAGTGGCTCGAGGCTGTGCGCGGTCAGGACGTGGGGGATGCCGTGCAGCAGGCCGCCGAGGTGACCGGCCATGTTGGCGTACCAGGTGTGCGAGTGCACGACGTCCGCCCCCGCCACGTCGTTGGCGATCGCGAGGTCGACGCCCAGGGTCCGGAGCGCGGGATTGGCCTGGATGAGGGAGTCGAGGTCGGCGTACGACGTCGTGTGCTGCTCGTCCCGCGGCGCTCCGAACGCGCGGACTTCGATGGTGTCCTCGCCCGCACGGAGGGCGCGGACGAGCTCGGCCACATGGACGCCCGCGCCGCCGTAGATCTCCGGCGGGTACTCACGGGTCAGGATGTCGACGCGCACGTCTCAGACAGTAGCCCGTGGGTAATGTGACAGACATGGTCGTGCCTCTGCGCAAGAAGGTCCTCGCCATCGTCCTCGCCGGGGGCGAGGGCAAACGCCTGATGCCGCTCACGGCGGACCGCGCGAAGCCCGCCGTGCCGTACGCCGGCATCTACCGCCTCATCGACTTCGCGCTCTCCAACGTGGTCAACAGCGGCTGTCTGCAGGTCGTCGTGCTGACCCAGTACAAGTCGCACTCGCTCGACCGCCACGTCACGCAGACATGGCGTCTCTCGACCATGCTCGGCCAGTACGTCGCCTCCGTCCCGGCCCAGCAGCGTGTCGGCAAGAACTGGTACCTCGGCTCGGCCGACGCGATCTACCAGTCGCTCAACCTCGTCGGTGACGAGCGGCCCGACCTCGTGATCGTCGTCGGCGCCGACCACGTCTACCGGATGGACTTCGCGCAGATGGTCGAGCAGCACATCGAGCTCGGCGCTCCCTGCTCGGTCGCCGCGATCCGCCAGCCGATCTCCCTGGCCAACCAGTTCGGCGTGATCGACGTGCAGAAGGAGGACCCGCGCTGCATCCGCGAGTTCCTCGAGAAGCCGGCCGATCCGGTCGGCCTGCCGGACGCGCCGGACGAGGTGCTGGCGTCGATGGGCAACTACATCTTCGACACCGACGCGCTCGTGGAGGCGGTGACACGCGATGCCGCCGACCCCTCGTCGAAGCACGACATGGGCGGGGACATCGTCCCCGGTTTCGTCGATCGGGGCGAGGCGGCGGTCTACGACTACAAGGACAACGTCGTCCCCGGCGCCACCGAGCGCGATCGTGGCTACTGGCGCGACGTGGGGACGATGCGGTCCTATTACGACGCGCACATGGACGTCGTCTCGCCGCTGCCGGTCTTCAACCTCTACAACTACGACTGGCCGATCTACACGTCGCACGGGCCGTTCCCACCGGCGAAGGTGGTGCACTCCCGCGTCGACGAGGTGCTCCTCTCGCCCGGCGTGGTCGTCACAGGCGGCTCGGTCGAGCGCTCGGTGCTGTCACCCGGCGTCTTCGTGTCCGAGGGCGCCTCGGTGACCGGCTCGGTGCTGCTCAACGACGTGAAGATCGGTGACGGCGCCGTCGTACAGAACGCGATCCTCGACAAGAACGTCGTCATCCCGCCCGGCGGCCGGGTCGGCTTCGACCCGGAGGAGGACGAGAAGCACGGCTTCGTCGTGATCGATGGTTTGACGGTGGCGGGCAAGGACCAGCCGTACGACTAGCCTCAGGCCGCGTCGCCATGGTCGCTTCCATCGGTGGTGCGGCTCACGACGTCGGACTCGGGATGTGAGTCGAGGACCAGACGGGTCCAGAGTCGATTGAAGGCGATCTTCGCCCGCGCTGGGTCGACGTCGACACCAGGATCGGCGACGGCATCGCGGAGCCCGCGCCAGGTCGCCACGACGATGTCGACAATCCCCTCGTCCGGAGGCACGTCCGCGCCGGTGCTTTGCGAGCCCCGCCTGTCAGAGCTCGCGGAGCGCCGGGAGGACCTCAGCGCCGAACTCGCGGAGGAACTCCGCCTGATCCATGCCCGGGGCGTGGAAGACCAGGTGGTTGAGACCGGCGTCGACGTACGGCTTCACCTCGGCGAGCACCTCGTCGACGTTCGTGGCGACGATCCAGCGCTTGGCGACCTGCTCGATCGGGAGCGCGTCGGCGGCCTCGGCCATGGCCGAGGGGTCCTGGAGCGAGTGCTTCTGCTCGGCGGTGAGGGAGAGCGGAGCCCAGAAGCGGCAGTTCTCCAGTGCCTCCTCGCGGGTATGGGCGTACGAGAGCTTGATCTCGATCATCCGGTCGGCGTCGCCGGTGCGTCCCGACAGCTCCCGGCCCTCGGCGAGGGCGGGGAGGAGCTTCTCGGTGTAGAGCTCCATGCCCTTGCCCGACGTGCAGATGAAGCCGTCGCCCGCACGGCCGGCGTACTTGGCGACCTGCGGGCCGCCGGCGGCGATGTAGATCGGGATCGGCTGGTCGGGCCGGTCGTAGACGGTGGCGTCGACGGTCTTGTAGTACTCACCGTCGAAGTTGACCCGCTCCTCGGCCCAGAGCTGCTTGATCAGGCGGACGGCCTCGCGCAGGCGCGCGTAACGCTCCTTGAACTCGGGCCACTCGAACTCGCCGAGCACCGCGACCTCGTTGAGCGCCTCGCCGGAGCCGACGCCGAGGGCGATCCGGCCCGGCGCCAGCTGCGCGAGCGTGGCGAAGGCCTGGGCGACCATCGCCGGGTTGTGGCGGAAGGTCGGGGTAAGCACCGAGGTCCCCAGGAGGACACGCGAGGTGCGTTCGGCGAGGGCACCGAGCCATGGCAGCGCGGCGGGCGCATGGCCGCCGATGTGGCGCCACGGCTGGAAGTGGTCACTGACCCAGACGGAGTCGAGGCCCACCTCCTCCGCGAGGACGCCGAAGTCGAGGAGGTCACGGGGACCGAACTGCTCTGCGGAGGCCTTGTAGCCGATCTTGAGGGTCACATCGCCAACCTACCGACCACGCCAGAAATAGAACAGGTTCTAGTTCTCGGGGAGGCCGGTCAGCCGGAGACCGGCATGGATGCCGTGAGCACGGTTGACCGCGATGATGTTCGCGACCAGCGCCTCCACTGCCTGGCTGTTGCGCAGTTGTCCCGCCGGCACACCACGTACGCCGTCCACCAGTTCAGCGAGCGCGCAGACCGTGGCGACGGCGGATTCGTCATCACCCATCACGAGCACGTCCGAGTCGAGTGGGCCGTCCTGGGCGAGGAGGTCGGCGGCGACGGTGTGGAAGGCGCTCGTGACGGTCGACTCCGACAACAGGGCGGCTGCCTGCTGCGCCGCGCTGCCCTCCCAGCCGTGCAGCGGGTAGGCGCCGCGATGGTCGAAGCCGATCGGGTTGACCGCGTCGACGACGAGCTTGCCGCGCAGGGCGTCGTGCAGCGGCTTGAGGACTTCAGCGTGCGCGCTCCAGGGCACGGCGATGACCGTGATGTCCGCCGCTGCGGCGGCCTCGGCGTTGAGCATGCCGGTGACTCGACCACCACTCTTCGCGTTGACTGCGTCGGCCGCCGCGTCAGCTCGCTCCTGCGAGCGACTTCCGAGGATGACAGGAACGCCGGCCTTCGCGAAGCGCCAGCCCAACGACGTACCGAAGGCACCCGTGCCGCCGAGGAAGGCCACCGTCCCGAGCTCAGAAACACGCATGGCCCCACCCTAGGGGCGGGGCCATGCGTGACGGCAGCTTCTGACTGCAGGGACTACTTGTTCGCCTTGCGCAACCGCGAGGCCGTCTTGGCGCGCTCGTTGGCGTCGAGGACGACCTTGCGGATCCGGACCATGTCGGGCGTGACCTCGACACACTCGTCGTCGCGACAGAACTCGAGGCACTGCTCGAGGGAGAGCTCCTTCGGCGGGGTGAGCTTCTCGAAGTTGTCCGACGTGGCGGAGCGGATGTTGGTCTGCTGCTTCTCACGCGTGATGTTGACGTCCATGTCGTCGGAGCGGGAGTTCTCGCCGACGATCATGCCCTCGTAGACCTCCGTGCCCGGCTTCACGAAGATCGTGCCGCGCTCCTGCAGCGAGGTCATGGCGTGCGCGGTGGCCGCACCGGCGCGGTCGGCCACGAGCGAGCCGTTGTTGCGGGCGCGGATCTCGCCGGCCCACGGGATGAAACCCTCGGAGATCGAGGACGACATGCCGGTGCCGCGGGTCTCGGTGAGGAAGTCGGTACGGAAGCCGATCAGGCCACGGGCCGGGACGACGAACTCCATCCGGACCCAGCCGGTGCCGTGGTTGGTCATGCCCTCCATGCGGCCCTTGCGGGTGGCGAGGAGCTCGGTGATCGCGCCGAGGTACTCCTCGGGGGCGTCGACCGTGAGGCGCTCGACCGGCTCGTGCACCTTGCCGTCGACCTCCTTGGTGACGACCTGGGGCTTGCCGACGGTGAGCTCGAAGCCCTCGCGACGCATCTGCTCGACGAGGATCGCGAGAGCCAGCTCCCCACGACCCTGGACCTCCCAGGCGTCGGGACGCTCGGTCGGGAGGACGCGCAGCGACACGTTGCCGATGAGCTCCTGGTCGAGGCGGTCCTTGACCATGCGGGCCGTGACCTTCGAGCCCTTGACCTTGCCGACGAGCGGCGAGGTGTTGGTACCGATGGTCATGGAGATCGCGGGCTCGTCGACGTGGATGAGCGGCAGCGCGATGGGGTTCTCCGGGTCCGCGAGCGTCTCGCCGATCATGATCTCCGCGATGCCGGCGACGGCGACGATGTCACCGGGGCCTGCGATCTCGCCGGGCTCGCGCTCGAGGCCCTTGGTGATGAGCAGCTCGGTGATCTTGACGTTCTTGACGTCACCGCCGCGGGTCATCCACGCGACCTGCTGGCCCTTCTTCAGGTAGCCCTGGTGGATGCGGACCAGCGCGAGCCGACCGAGGAACGGGGAGGCGTCGAGGTTGGTGACGTGGGCCTGGAGCGGCGCGCCCTCGTCGTACTCCGGAGCCGGGATGGTGTCGAGGATCGTCTTGAAGAGCGGCTCGAGGTTGTCGCCCTCGGGGAGGGTGCCGTTCGCGGGCTTCACCGTCGAGGCGATGCCATTCTTGCCCGAGGCGTAGATGATCGGGAAGTCGATCGCGTTCTCGGAGTGCGAGTCGTCGAGCAGGTCCATGAAGAGCTCGTAGACCTCGTCGATGACCTCGTCGATGCGGGCGTCAGGCCGGTCGACCTTGTTGATGACCAGGGCGACGGGCATGTCGGCGTTGAGCGCCTTGCGCAGCACGAAGCGGGTCTGGGGGAGCGGGCCCTCGGAGGCGTCGACGAGGAGGACGATGCCGTCGACCATCGACAGGCCGCGCTCGACCTCGCCGCCGAAGTCGGCGTGGCCGGGGGTGTCGATGATGTTGATCGTCATGCCGCCCTCGGGGGCGTGCTCGCCGTTGTAGAAGATGGCGGTGTTCTTCGCGAGGATCGTGATGCCCTTCTCGCGCTCGAGGTCACCGGAGTCCATGACGCGGTCGTCGACGCCCGACTCCATCGCGTGGGCGCTGAACGCACCGCCCTGCTTGAGCATCGCGTCGACCAGCGTGGTCTTGCCGTGGTCGACGTGGGCAACGATGGCGACGTTGCGGAGGTTGGCCTTCATGACTTCCTTCGGTTTCTTAAGCAGAGATCAGGCGAGGGCGCGGCTGACCGCGTCCTCGACATGCACGGTGATGACGTCGAGAACGGGGATCTCGACGTCCTGCGGGCGGACGAGCAGCGAGAGCTCGCTGGCGGCGAAGACGATCGCCTCGGCGCCGGCGTCGGTCAGCTCGTCGACGATGCCGATGACGCGCTTGCGGGAGCTGGGGTTGATCGTGCGGAAGATGAGCTCGTCGTAGACGATCGAGTCCAGCGTGTCCGTGTGCAGCTCGTCCGGCATGTTGACGTTGATGCCGTGGGACCCGATCCGCTCGGCGAAGAAGTGGTCGGTCAGCGTGAACGCAGTGCCCATGAACCCGACCGTCGAGAAGCCGGCAGCCTTGATCCGCTCGGCCATCAGGTCGGCGAGGTGCACGACGGGGATCGACACGGCGGCGGCGATCTGGTCGTAGACGCGGTGGAAGGTGGTGGCGGCGAGCAGCAGGAAGTCCGCACCCGCGGCCTCAGCGCCCTTCGCGGCGTCACCCAGGATCTGCGCGACGGTGTCCCAGTCGCCCTGCTGCTGCAGGTCGGTCAGCTCGGCGAGATCCACCGACACCAGCACGACCTTCGCGGAGTGGAGGCCACCGAGCTGGGCCTGGACACCCTTGTTGAGACCTTCGTAGTAGACGGCGCTGGATTCCCAGCTCAGTCCGCCGATGAGTCCGATCGTCTGCACACGGCAAAGTCTTCCACCGGGGTCGCGCTCGCAAAGAATCCGCGAAAGCGCCCTAGATCCGGTGGACCTTGTGCGGAGCCGCCTGCACCCGGGGCTTGATCACGAGCTCGTCGATGTTGACGTGGGCGGGCCGCGTGACCATCCAGACGATCGCGTCGGCGATGTCGGCGGCGACCAGGGGCTCGGGCACGCCGGCGTACACCTTCTCCGCCGCCTCCGCGTCGCCCGCCATCCGCACGAGCGAGAACTCCTCGGTCTTCACCATCCCGGGGGCGATCTCCATCACCCGCACGGGCTGGTCCACGATCTCGAGGCGCAGCGCGTTGGTGAGCGCCTTCACCCCGAACTTCGCGGCGTTGTAGCCGCCTCCGCCCTCGTAGGCGATCCGGCCCGCGATCGAGCCGACATTGACGATGGCGCCGGCGCCGCTCGCGACGAGGGCGGGCAGCAGGGCGCGCGTGACCGCCAGCGTGCCGATCACGTTGACGTCGAACATCGCCCGCCACTCCTCGGGGTCACCCTCGGCGACAGGAGTGGTGCCGAAGGCGCCACCGGCGTTGTTCACGAGTACGTCGAGCCGCGGGCCGACCGCCTCCGCCAGCGCCGCAACGGAGGCGGTGTCGGTGACGTCGGTGGTGATCGGCGTGGCCGCACCCTCGCCCAGCTCGGCGGCCAGGGCCTCGATCCGGTCGAGTCGACGGGCGGCGAGGAAGACGTGATATCCGGCGGCGACGAGCTGGCGCGCCGTCTCCGCGCCGATACCCGAGGACGCCCCAGTGACCACCGCTGTCTTCGTCATGGTGCCTATTCTGGACCGCGTGAGTGCGGAGGCCGTACGCCGGGTGGCGATGATCAGCCTCCACACCTCGCCGCTCGACCAGCCCGGAACGGGCGACGCCGGCGGCATGAACGTCTACGTACTGGAGCTCTCGCGGCGCCTCGCCGCGCAGGGCGTCGAGGTCGACATCTTCACCCGGGCGACCTCCTCCACGCAGCCCGCCTCACACGGCGTCGACACGACCGGCGCCGCAATCACCGTGCACCATGTGGCGGCCGGACCCTTCGAGGGGCTCTCGAAGGCGGAGCTGCCCGGCCAGCTCTGCACCTTCGCCCGCGAGGTGCTCCGCGTCGAGACGACCCACGAGCCCGGCTGGTACGACGCCGTCCACTCCCACTACTGGCTCTCCGGCCAGGTCGGAGCCCTGTGCCGGGATCGTTGGGGGGTCCCGCTCGTCCACTCGATGCACACGATGGCCAAGGTCAAGAACCTCTGGATGGCCGAGGACGACACCCCCGAGCCGGCCGCGCGGCTGATCGGGGAGGAGCAGGTGGTCGAGGCGGCCGACCTGCTCATCGCCAACACGGACCTCGAGGCCTCCCAGCTGATCGAGCTCTACGACGCCGATCCCGCCCGCGTCGCGGTCGTGCATCCCGGCGTCGACCTCGACCGCTTCATGCCGGAGGGCAAGGGCCGGGCGCGGGCCCTCTTCGGGCTGCCGGCCGCGGCCCACATCGTGATGTTCGCCGGCCGGATCCAGCCGCTCAAGGCGCCCGACGTACTCCTCCGCGCCGTGGCCGTGATGCTGGAGCGGGTCCCCTCGCTGCGGTCCACGCTCCTTGTCCCCATCATCGGCGGGCCGTCCGGCAGCGGACTGGATCGGCCCGAGTCGCTCGCGGCCCTCGCCGCCCAGCTCGGCGTCAGCGACGTGGTGCGGTTCATCCCGCCGGTGGACCAGCAGGAGCTCGCCACCTGGTACTCCACCGCCGACGTCGTCGCCGTGCCCTCGTACAACGAGTCCTTCGGCCTGGTCGCGATCGAGGCGCAGGCCTGCGGCACGCCGGTCGTCGCGGCTGCGGTCGGCGGGCTGACCACTGCGGTTCGGCACGGTGAGTCCGGACTCCTGGTCGACGGCCATGACCCCGCCCGCTGGGCCGACGCCCTCATCCGGGTCCTCCTCGACCCCGGGCTGCACGCGCGGCTCAGCGCAGGCGCGGTCGCACACGCCCGTGACTTCTCCTGGGAGGCCACCGCCGCCCACACCCTCGACCTCTACCTGAAGGCCGGTTCGCTGGTCCGCGAAGGAGCCTCATGACGCGCGACGAGCAGCTCGACGTCGTACGGACGTGGCTGGGTGACAACGAGGTCGAGTTCACCGAGACCGGATCGACCGAGGATGGCGAGACCGGCCAGGTCAGCTTCTCCTTCGCCCTGCCCGGTGAGCGGAAGCTCCAGACGCCGGTGCGCCTCGACCTCGGCACCCACGCACTCGGCGTGCACGCCTTCGTCTGCCGCAAGCCCGACGAGAACTTCGAGGGCGTCTACCGCTGGCTCCTGGAGAAGAACCTCCGCCTGTACGCCGTCGCCTTCGCGCTCGACAAGGACGGCGACATCTACCTCGACGCCCGGCTCCCGCTCGCGCTCGTCACGCCCGACGAGCTCGACCGCCTGCTCGGCTCGGTCCTGACGTACGCCGACGAGTCGTTCAACCCGATCCTCGAGCTGGGCTTCGCCAGCTCGATCCGCAAGGAGTGGGAGTGGAGGCTCTCCCGAGGAGAGTCCACCGCCAATCTCGCCGCCTTCGAACACTTGAAGCCCTGACGGGATCCGACGCTCCGCTGGTGCCTGTCAGAGGTCGAGCTTGTAGCCGAGGCCGCGCACGGTGACGAGGTACTTCGGCTCCGAAGGGTCGGGCTCCAGCTTGGCGCGGAGGCGCTTCACGTGGACGTCGAGCGTCTTGGTGTCGCCGACGTAGTCCGAGCCCCAGACGCGGTCGATGAGCTGACCACGGGTGAGGACACGACCGGGGTTGCGCAGGAACATCTCCAGGAGTTCGAACTCCTTGAGCGGCAGCCGCTGCTCACCGCCGTTGACGGTGACGACGTGACGCTCGACGTCCATCCGGACCGGGCCGGCCTCGAGGGTCTGCGGAGCAAGGTCGGGCTCGGTGCCGCGACGCAGGACGGCGCGGATGCGGGCGACGAGCTCACGCGGGGAGTAGGGCTTGGTGACGTAGTCGTCGGCGCCGAGCTCGAGGCCCACGACCTTGTCGACCTCGTCGTCCTTGGCCGAGACCATGATGACGGGCACGGCGGACGTCTGGCGGATCTGACGGCAGACCTCGGTGCCGGGGATGCCCGGAAGCATGAGGTCGAGCAGCACGATGTCGGCGCCGTTTCGGTCGAACTCCTTGAGCGCGTCGTCGCCGTTCTCGGCGATCGCGACCTCGAAGCCCTCCTTGCGGAGCATGTAGGACAGGGCTTCGGAGTAGGACTCTTCGTCCTCGACGACAAGAACCCGGGTCACGGGCTTACCTCCTGATGGGGTGCGGCATGGTCCGCCGCGACATATTGCGGAAGGGTGAGTGTGAAGGTCGAGCCCTGTCCCTCGACTGACCAGACCTTCACCTCGCCGCCATGGGTGGCGGCGACATGCTTGACGATCGACAGGCCCAGGCCGGTGCCGCCGGTGGAGCGGTGGCGGGCGGGGTCGACCCGGTAGAAACGCTCGAAGATGCGATCGAGCTCGTCGGACGGGATGCCGATCCCTTGGTCGACCACGGAGATCGCGACGTTCCCGTTGGTGGCCTTCGTTGTGATCGAGACCGACGAGCCCGGCTCGGAGTAGTTGACCGCGTTGGCGACGAGGTTGGTCACCGCCGTCATCACCTGCTCCTCGTTGCCGACGACGCCGAGGTCCTTCTTGCCGCCGGTGACGATGGTGATGTGCTTGCGCTGCGCGTCGACGCCGACGACGTCGACCGCGTTGGCGATCACCGCGTCGACGTCGACCTCGATCGGCGCCTCGAGCGGCTCGTCGCCCTGGAGGCGGGAGAGCTCGATGATCTGCTGCACCAGCTCGGTGAGGCGGTCGGACTCGATGAGCATCCGCTCCGAGAAGCGCTTCACCGCGACCGGGTCGTCGGCGGCGTCGCTGACGGCATCTGCCAGCACGCGGATCGCGCCGACCGGCGTCTTGAGCTCGTGCGAGACGTTGGCGACGAAGTCGCGGCGTACGGCCTCGATCCGGCGCTCGCGGGTGCGGTCCTCGAGCAGGGCGAGCACCAGGCGCGTGCCGAGCGGCGCCACGCGCGCGACCACGTGACGTGCGGGCGCGCCCACGCGCGAGAGGACGAGCTCGGTCTCGCGGATCTGCCCGTCGCGGCGGACCTGGTGGACGAGGGAGGAGAGCTCGTCGGAGAGGAGTGTCGTGCCGCGGACCAGGCCGAGCGCGTACGTCGGCGCGCTGGCCTTGACCACAACATCGTCATCGTCGAGCACGACGGCCGAGGAGCGCAGCACGGAGAGGACCGTGGCGACCTCGGGCGGGACGACCGGTGCCTCGGTCACCGGGAGCCGACGCTGCTGGCGATCGCTGATGTGCCAGGCGAGCACGGCGGCTCCGGCGACGACTGCCCCGAGGATCGCGGCGACAAACGCCTGCGTCGTCGGGTTCACGACCCCAGCGTAAGTCCGTGGTTCACCCGCGCTTTGCCATTCTGAGCCCGAATCCAGGAACGTTCACCGCCCGTTCATCCTTCGACCCCGGGTGGTCACGCGCTCCTGCGTAACGTTGGCCGCATGCGTGAAGCGTTCCACGACGAACTCGAGGCGGTCTTCTCCGACCTTGCCGACATCTGTGACCAGGTCGAGGTGGCCGTCGGCTTCGCCACCCAGTCCCTCCTCGGCGCCGACGAGAACCTCGCCCAGCAGGTCATCACCGGAGACGCCGCGATCGACCACGCCCGCGAGGCCGTCGAGGAGCGCTGCTTCGAGCTGCTCGCCCAGCAGTCCCCGGTCGCCGGTGATCTCCGTGTCATCGTCGCCGCCCTGCGCATGGTCAGTGACCTCGAGCGGATGGGGGACCTCTCGGTCCACGTCGCCAAGATCGCCCGCCTCCGGGTGCCGAACGTCGCCGTCCCCGAAGGTCCCCACGCGACCATCTCGAAGATGGCCGAGGTCGCCGAGGCGATGGTCCACCGCACCGCCGAGATCATCCGCAGCCGCGACGTCAGCGACGCCGGCTCCCTCGCGGTCGACGACGAGGAGATGGACCGCCTGCGGCGCAACACCTTCGCTGACATGCTGGGTGACGACTGGTCGCACGGTGTCGAGGCCGCCGTCGATGTCGCCCTCCTCGGCCGCTACTACGAGCGCATCGCCGACCACGCCGTCTCCGTGGCCAACCGGATCGTGTTCGTCGTGACCGGCCAGAACCCCGCCTACGCCGAAGCGTGACCGTTTAACCGGTTGCGGCGCGCCCGGCGCCGCTCACTAGTGTCACCGCGTGACACCTGCGCCCTGGAAGCCCGTCCTCGCGGTCTCGATCACGCTGGTCT
The DNA here is from genome assembly GCF_020715565.1 of Nocardioides sp. Kera G14. Taxonomy (NCBI): domain Bacteria; kingdom Bacillati; phylum Actinomycetota; class Actinomycetes; order Propionibacteriales; family Nocardioidaceae; genus Nocardioides; species Nocardioides sp. Kera G14. Next base: position 483,886 of record NZ_CP085839.1, read on the forward strand.
TCTGGGCCTCCGCGTTCGTCGCGATCCGGCACCTGGCGGATGACTTCGGACCGGGGGCGATGGCACTCGGCCGGCTCGTGGTCGGCGCGGTCTGCCTGACGGTCATCGTCGTGTGGTCGCGCCTCCGGTCACGGGTGCGGCTCGTGGCACCGACGCCCAACCAGTGGTGGCGGATCATCGCCATCGGCCTGCTCTGGTACGCCGTCTACATGGTCGCGCTCAACACCGGCGAGCACCACGTCGACGCCGGGACGGCCTCGCTCGTCCTGCAGCTCTCGCCGGTCGTCATCGCGGTCCTGGCGGCGATCTTCCTCGATGAGCGCTTCACCCGCTGGATCGCGATCGGTCTCGCCCTGGCCTTCCTCGGTGTCGCCATCATCGCGCTCTCCTCGGGCGGCGGAGCCGACGCCGACGGGCCGGTCCTCGGAGTCCTGCTCTGTCTCGTCTCGGTGGCGGCGTACTCCATCTCGCTCGTCCTGCAGAAGCCGCTCGCCGGCCGGATCCCCGCCCTGCAGCTCATCTGGATGGCCTGCGGGATCGGTGCGATCGCCACGCTGCCGTGGGCCGGCCAACTCGTCCACGACCTCAGTGAGGCGCCCGCCGCGTCGATCCTTTGGCTGGTCTACCTCGGTGTCTGCCCGACAGCTGTCGCCTTCACGACGTACGGCTATGCGCTGCAGCACCTCTCTGCCTCGCAGCTCGGGATCTCGACGTACGTCGTCCCCGTCATCTCCATCGCCCTCGCCGCAGTGCTCCTCGGCGAGGCTCCTGCACCCTTGGCGTATGTCGGCGGGGTCGTCGCGCTGGCAGGCGTCTGGGTCGCGAGGCGACGGCCGCGAGCGATCGCCTGACGGCAGATGGCGCGTGCGGCGGCAAGGCGCCGCCGCGAAGGCGGCCTTAGAGCGCAGCGGCCGGCGAGCGGCGTGCAACGCCGCCGACGCACCGCCAGGCTGCCGTCAGGCCTTGCCCTGGTTCGCGACGGCGGCTGCAGCCGCGGCGGCAGCCTCGGCGTCGAGGTACTCGCCTCCGATCACGACGGGCTTGAAGTCGTCGTCGAGCTCGTAGACGAGCGGCTGGGCGGTGGGGATGTTCAGGGCAGCGATGTCGGTGTCGGAGATGCCGTCGAGGTGCTTCACGAGCGCGCGGAGGCTGTTGCCGTGGGCGGTGATGAGCACGGTCTTCCCGGCGGTGAGGTCAGGCACGACCTCGTCGGTGAAGTACGGGACGATCCGGGCGACGACGTCCTTGAGGCACTCGGTCGTGGGGACCTCGATGCCGGCATAGCGGACATCGCCGACCTGGGAGAACTCGGAGTCGGCGTCGAGGGGCGGCGGGGGGACGTCGTACGAGCGACGCCAGAGGTTGAACTGCTCCTCGCCGAACTTCTGCAGCGTCTCGGACTTGTTCTTGCCCTGCAGTGCGCCGTAGTGGCGCTCATTGAGGCGCCAGTCACGCTTGACCGGGATCCAGTGGCGGTCGGCGACGTCGAGCGCGATCGCAGCGGTGTTGATCGCGCGGCGCAGCAGCGAGGTGTGGACGACGTCGGGCAGCATGCCCCGGTCCTTGAGCAGCTGGCCGCCGGTGACAGCCTCGGCACGGCCCTTCTCCGAGAGGGCCACGTCGACCCAGCCGGTGGAGAGGTTGAGCGCGTTCCACTCGCTCTCGCCGTGGCGGAGCAGGATCAGGCGAGAGCTCACCGCGATGCCCGCGTCACTCGCCGAGGGCGGGGACGGTCGGGTAGTCGCAGCTGTAGGCCTCGGCCTCGTCGGCGGCGCCTGCCCTGATCTTCACGGCCGGGTCGGCGTACTCGTTGCATTGAGTCACCACGACCGCGTTGACGGTGATCTTGTCGCCGTTGTCGAAGCCGAGGGTGACGGGGACGATCTTGCCGGCCTGGACGTCGTCGCCGGTGACCGGGATGCCGCCGTCGGTGTACATGTTCACGGCGCTGGCCGTGCCGACCTCGATGTCGTTGAAGAAGGCGGGGGAGATGCCGTCGCCACTGATCGTCGTCAGCTTGACCGCCTCGGAGTCGGCGTCGGTGCTGATGGTCGCGACGAAGGTGCCCTGACCGGGCGCCGGAGTGATGATCCGGGCCGCGAGGACGTGGACCGCGCCGGAGATGTGGTAGCCGCCGTTGGCGATCACGTTGGGGCGGTCGGTCGCGTAGTCGAAACCGCCCGCCGAGCAGGAGCTGAGCACCGGGACGGTGACAGCGGCAGCAGCAACGGTCAGAGCGAGCTTGCGGCGAACGTTCATCACGGCCGACATGCTAGCGGGACCGGCTGACTTCTACGCAGCGAGGCCGGACTGTTCGGCGACGACCGCGATCGCGGCACCGACGACACCGAGGTAGACGATGCTTCCGAGGAGCAGGGGTGTGGCACCCGTACGCCGGGCGAGCCAGAGCGGCAGGTAGTGCCAGCCGTCCGCGTCGTCGGCCACGAGGCCCCACAGGGCAGTGAAGACATGGACGCCGACACCGAGCAGTGCGCAGAGCACGGTGAGGGTGATCGACGGCGCGTCGCCGGTCGCTCGGCCGCCCCAGCCGCCGTACGACAGGAAGGCGGGGTAGAGGCCGAACGAGATCGCCCACGGAAGCCAGCTCAGCGGACCTTGCCGCACCAGCCGGTTGCGGAGCGTGCCGAGAGCGCCGACCGCGACCGAGACGAGGTAGCAGGCACCCGCCATCAGGCCGTTGTTCACCGAGAGCGGGATGAGCAGGAGCACGGCGCAGGTGAGTGCGAAGGAGAGCGTGGAAGCGGGCAGGCCGTCGACGATCGGCTTGATCCGCTGGTGGTCGTGGTCGGCGGAGGCGTCGACGAGGTCGTTGTTCCACCCCAGCACGAGTTGGCCCACCAGGACGGTCGCCGCGACGAGCGCGACCTCACGTCCCGCGCGGCCCGAGAGCGAGGCGGCGGCAGTCAGCGCGATCGTCGTGAGGAGGGCCTGGCGGGGGTGGGCCGCCCGCACCAACAGGGCCGGCGTGGTGCCGCCGAGCCATCGGATCGCGGACGTGGGAAGAGTCATGACGGCCATGTTGAGGGCCTTTCCACCACACGAACGTATGTTCTGTCAACCCCTTGGAATCGGGTCATTCGGCCTCTGACCTGCGAAAACGCGAATTTCACCGATGGAAATCCGTGGTAGACTGATCTTCCTAGGAAGGGGTTCTACGACTTATGACTTTCACTGTCGGCGAGACCGTTGTCTATCCGAATCATGGCGCCGCGATCATCGAGGACATCGAGATGCGCACCATCAAGGGAGAGGAGCGGCAGTACCTCGTCCTGAGGATCATCGCCCAGCAGGACCTTGTGGTCCGCGTGCCCGCCGTCAACCTCGACCTGGTCGGCGTCCGTGACGTCGTCGACCGCGATGGGCTCGACAAGGTGTTCGAGATCCTGCGTGCCGCGCACGTCGAGGAGCCGACCAACTGGTCGCGCCGTTACAAGGCCAACCTGGAGAAGCTCCACTCCGGCGACGTCAACAAGGTGGCCGAGGTCGTCCGCGACCTGTGGCGCCGTGAGCGTGACCGCGGCCTCTCCGCCGGTGAGAAGCGGATGCTCGCCAAGGCTCGCCAGATCCTTGTGTCCGAGCTCGCCCTGTGCGAGAAGACCAACGAGGACAAGGCCGAGGCCATGCTCGACGAGGTCCTGGCTTCCTGACGTTGGAGCTGCCTGATCTTGAGCCGACCCTCGGCGCCGTCATCGAGACGGACCGGGGGTCGCTCCCATTTTCCCTGATCCACGGGGAGTCGCTGATCGCGTGTGCGGCCTGGGCGCTGGGTGATGCGGGCGTCCAGCTCGTCGACTTCGCCACGTCGTGGGCGGCGCTGTCCGAGGCGGACGAACCTCTCGTGCTGCACGACGTGCTCTGCCCGATGACGCCGGCGTGGTTCATCGCGACGGCTGCCGCGCAGTCGGCGTCGAGCGGAAGCGTCGTGGTCGGGGTGCGCCCCGTGACCGACACGGTCAAGTCCCTGTCTGAGGGCATGGTCGGCCAGACCATCGACCGCGACGGGCTCTGGCAGGTCACCTCGCCGCTCGTGCTGCCGCCCGAGGTGGTCGAGGCGATCGGCGAGGGGCTGCCGACGACGGATTTCGCCGAGCTCGTCGGGCACCTGTCCTTCGCCGGCTTCACGGTGGAGACCGTCGAGGCTCCGCCCGAGGGGCGTCGGGTGGCCACGCCTGACGACGTACGACTGCTGGAAGCGCTGACGGCCGGTTAGAGGCGGGCCCCGATGAAGACCACGCCGTCGACCACCTTGACGGCGTAGGCGGGAACCGAGAAGTGCGGGTCCTCGAGACACTTGCCCGAGCGCAGGTCGAAGGCGTGGCGGTGGGCCGGCGAGGCGACGAACGGGATGTCGCCTCGAAGCCCGACGATCCCCTTGGAGATCACCGACGCCTTGGCGAACGGGTCGTGGTTGCCGAGGGCATAGACCTCGTCCTCCTCGTCGCCCGCACGGCTCGCGAGGCGGAAGATCGCGACGGCCTGGCCGTGGACGAGGGCGGTGGCTCCGCGTTCGACCTCGAGGTCGGCGACCTTGCAGACCGGCTGCCAGTCCTCGGTCCGCGTGACGGCGCGCGGACTCACGACCGGTGACCCGGGTTGTGTGAAGCCCCGACCGACCCGAGCGGTAGCGCCATCGCTGCCTCCTTCTGGTGATCCAGAACGTAGGGAGCGTGTGTTAGGCCACTGTCACAACCTGTTACAGCCGTGAAAACGATCGCCGACCGAGCGCGGCGCTACTCTCTGCCGCATGCCCGCCGCCGTCGTCATCCTGGCCGCCGGTGCGGGTACCCGGGTGGGCGCCGAGGTCAACAAGGTCCTGCTGCCGCTCGCCGACACCACCGTCCTTGGCATGAGCCTCCGCGCCGCGCTGCGGACCTCGGACGTACGTCGTCTGGTGCTCGTCCACGCCGCGGGGGAGGAGCAGGCCGTCTCGGCTGCTGTGATGCCGGTGCTCGGTGCGGGCGAGGTCCTGTTGGTTCCCGGTGGGGCCACTCGTCATGCGTCCGAGTGGAACGCGCTGCGGGCGCTGCGGCCCGAGATCGAGTCCGGTGAGATCGACGTCGTCGCCATCCACGACGCTGCCCGCCCGTTGGCTAGTCCCGAGCTCTTCGACCTGACCATCGCGATGGCCGCCGAGGTCGGCGGAGCGATCCCCGTCGCCCCCGTCGTCGGGCTCGTCGACCGCGCGTCGTTGGCCCCTCACGCCGGAGTCGTGGGAGTGCAGACTCCGCAGGCGTTCCGGGCTGCGGAGCTGCTGGCCGCCTACACCCGCGCTGAGGTTGACCGCTTCGATGCCACCGACACGGCAGCGGTTCTCGCCCGCTACACGGATCTCCGCATCGCCGCGGTGCCGTCCTCGTCGCTGAACCTCAAGATCACCTTCCCCGAGGACGTCGCGACTGCGGAGCGCCTGCTCAGGTAGCGCCCCTATCGGCGGTAGACCAGCGCAGTCGCGAGGGCTGCGATCCCCTCGCCCCGGCCGGTGAGGCCGAGTCCGTCGGTGGTCGTGGCACTGACCGAGACGGGGGCGCCGAGGGCCCCTGACAACGCAGTTTCGGCTTCGGCGTGGCGGGGGCCGAGCTTGGGGCGGTTGCCGATGACCTGGACGGCGACGTTGCCGATCTCGAAGCCGGCGGCGCGCACGCGGCGGGCGGTCTCGGCGAGCAGCGTCGCGCCGGAGGCGCCCGCCCACTCGGGCTCGGCGGTGCCGAAGTTCGAGCCGAGGTCGCCGAGGCCGGCTGCCGAGAGGAGGGCGTCACAGCAGGCGTGGGCCGCGACGTCGGCGTCGGAGTGACCCTCGAGGCCCACCTCGGAGTCGGGCCACTCCAGGCCCGCGAGCCACAGCGGCGCCCCGGGGACGAGGCGGTGGACGTCGGTGCCGAGTCCGATGCGGGGCAGGGGCTGGCTCACGGGCAGCATCCTGTCATCACTTCGTCACATCTCGGCGGGCGGTCGCAGCCGGGGGAGGAGCAGAATCGGCCTGTGCGATCCCGAGCCCCGCGCGCCCTTGCGGGCGCACTCACCGCCCTGGTCGGGCTCGCCGTGGCGCAGCTCCTCGCCCGCCTCCTCAGCACCAAGGACGGTCCGGTCGAGGCGGTCGGCACCTGGATCATCCGGCATCCGCCCGGCCACCTCACCGAGCGCGCGATCAAGGCGGTCGGCCATGCCGACAAGCCGATCCTTGTGACGGGGGTCGTGATCGTGGTGACGGTCGTGGTCGGCGTACTGGCGGCGGGGGCTCCGCGGGTGTGGGTGTGGGCGGGCATGGCGGTGCTGGCGGTGGTCGCAGCGCTCGCCGTCGTGGCGCAGCCCGGGACCGCGGGGTGGCGGCTGGTGCCGATCGCCGCGGGCTTCGTCACGTGGATCGTCGTCCTGCCCGCGCTGCTGGATGCCCTTCCCCCCGATTCGACAGCAAGAAACGCCGGATTCGGCGGGAGGGAAGGGGCAACGCGGCGGGGGTTCCTGGTCCGGGTCGGCGTCGTCGCCGCCCTGGGTGCGATCGCCGCCCTGGGCAGTCGGTACGCCGGCGGCGGGAGGCGACAGGTCGAGCAGGCCCGTGCCGCCCTGCAGCTCCCCGGCGTGACGCAGCCGACCGTCCCCGCAGGCGCCGATCTCGGCGTGGACGGGCAGCCGGGGTGGCTGACCTCGACGACCGACTTCTACCGGATCGACACGGCCCTCCTGGCGCCCGCGGTCGACCCGGCGACCTGGCGGCTCCGGATCCACGGGATGGTCGACCACCCGATGGAGCTCAGCCTCGACGAGCTGCTGGCCCGTGAGCTGACCGAGGACTGGCTCACACTCTGCTGTGTCTCCAACACGGTCGGCGGTGATCTGATCGGCAACGCGTGGTGGAGCGGGGTACGGATCGCGCCGCTGCTGGCCGAGGCAGGCATCCATCCCGACGCGGACGGCGTGCTGCAGACGAGCAGCGACGGCTGGACCTGCCTGACGCCCGTCGAGGCGCTGACCGACGACCGCAACGCGATGCTCGCCGTCGCCATGAACGGCGCACCCCTCCCCGTCGAGCACGGGTTCCCGGTGCGGATGGTCGTACCCGGCCTCTACGGCTACGTGAGCGCCACCAAGTGGCTCGTGGACCTCGAGGTCACCCGCTTCGACAAGGCGGAGGGGTATTGGACGCCGTTGGGCTGGAGCGCGAAGGGGCCGATCAAGCTCGGCTCGCGCGTGGACACCCCCGGCTACGGAGACACCGCCAAGCTGGACGGCGAGGGTCGCGTCGTGATCGCCGGCACCGCGTGGCACCAGCACACCGGGATCAAGGCCGTCGAGGTGAGCGTCGACGGCGGGCCGTGGACGGCGGCCGAGCTCGCCACCGAGCCGACCATCGACTCCTGGGTCCAGTGGCGAGTGGCGATGGAGCTGGAGTCCGGCCTGCACAACGCCCGTGTCCGGGCGACCGGCGCGGACGGCGAGGTGCAGACCGGTGCGGTGGCCGACCCGGCGCCCGACGGTGCGACGGGGTGGGACAAGCACACCTTCGAGGTCGCCTGACGCCGCGCGTCAGGAATGCCTGCCGGCGTACCACCTTCCCTAGACTCTGAGGGTGACTCTCAGGCTCCACGACACCCAGACCGGCGAGGTCCGTGACTTCGTCCCCCTCGTGCCCGGTCAGGCGTCCCTCTATGTCTGCGGCCTGACGCCGCAGTCGGAGCCGCACGTGGGCCACATGCGTTCCGGCGTGAACTTCGACGTGCTGCAGCGGTGGCTGCGCTGGTCGGGGTACGCGGTGACGTTCATCCGCAACGTCACCGACATCGACGACAAGATCCTGGCGAAGTCCGCCGAGCAGGGCCGGCCCTGGTACAACCTCGCGTACGACGTGCAGCGGCTGGTCACGCAGGCCTACGACCTGCTCAATGTCGCGCCGCCGACCTATGAGCCGCTGGCGACGGGGCACATCCCCGAGATGATCACGATGATCGAGATGCTCATCGAGCGCGGGCACGCCTATCCCGCGCCAGACAGCTCGGGCGACGTCTACTTCGACGTGCGTTCGTGGGACTCCTACGGCGAGCTGACCCACCAGTCGGTCGCGGACATGGAGGCTGCGGCCGACGCCGACCCGCGGGGCAAGCGCGACCCCCGCGACTTCGCGCTCTGGAAGGGTCGCAAGTCGACCGAGCCCGAGACGGCGAGCTGGCCGAGCCCGTGGGGCCCAGGCCGCCCCGGCTGGCACATCGAGTGCTCGGCGATGGCCGGCAAGTACCTCGGTGAGGCCTTCGACATCCACGGCGGCGGCCTCGACCTGCGCTTCCCGCACCACGAGAACGAGGTGGCGCAGTCGAAGGCCGCCGGCCACGCGTTCGCCAGCTTCTGGATGCACAACGCCTGGATCACCACGGCCGGCGAGAAGATGTCGAAGTCGCTTGGCAACTCCCTGACCATCCCGGCGGTGCTCGAGCACTTCCGCGGGATCGAGCTGCGCTTCTACCTCCTCGCGGCGCACTACCGCTCGCACGTGGAGTTCTCCTTCGACGCACTGGAGGAGGCCGCGTCCGGGTTCCGCCGGATCGAGGGCTTCCTCGACCGCGCCTTCGAGGCGCTCGGCCCGGAGGACGCCGGACTAGGCGCCGAGCTTCCCGAGGCGTTCGTCGCCGCCATGGATGACGACCTCGGTACGCCGGCGGCGGTCGCTGTCCTCTATGACACCGTCCGCGAGGGCAACAAGCTGCTCGCCGACGGCCGCCCGGTCGATGGCGACCTCGAGGCACTGGTCGCCGTGACCGGCTCCGTGCTGCTCATGCTCGACGTCCTCGGACTCAACCCGGCCGACGAGGCCTGGGGCACCGCCGGCCCGGACGAGTCCAGCGAGCGGCTGACAGCCGCCGTCGACGTACTCGTGCAGAGCCTGCTCGAGCAGCGTGCAGCTGCGCGTGAGGCCAAGGACTGGGCGGCCGCCGACGCCGTCCGGGACCAGCTCAAGTCCGCCGGCATCGACATCACGGACACCCCGTCCGGACCTAAGTGGGAGATCGCCTAATGCCTGGCAATTCCTCGCGCCGAGGCGCGATCCAGAAGTCCAACAAGAAGGGCGCCCAGGTCGGCTCCGGCGGCGTGCGCCGTCGTGGCCTCGAGGCCAAGGGACCGACCCCGAAGGCCGAGGACCGGCCGTACCACAAGGCGCACAAGAAGGCGCAGGCCGCCGAGAAGGCTGCGTCCAAGCGCCCCGGAAACCGCAAGCGGAGCACGTCGGACGCCGAGTGGATCATCGGTCGCAACCCCGTCGTCGAGGCGCTGCGTGAAGGCGTGCCGGTCAACGGCGTCTACGTCGCCGAGGGTGCCGAGCGTGACGGCCGTCTGCGCGAGGCCTTCCAGCTCGCCGCCGAGCTCGGCGTCTCGCTGCTCGAGGTCACCAAGACCGAGCTCGACCGGATGACCGGCTTCAACGGCCACCAGGGCCTGGCCGCGCGTGTGCCGGCGTACGAGTACGCGCACGCCGACGACCTGATCGACATCGCGACGGAGGCGAAGGAGACGCCGCTGATCGTGGCGATCGACCACGTCACCGACCCGCGCAACCTCGGTGCGATCATCCGCTCCGCTGCTGCCTTCGGTGCGCACGGCGTCGTCATCCCCGACCGCCGTGCGGCCGGCATGACCGCCGCCGCCTGGAAGACCGCGGCCGGTGCCGCCGCCCGGCTCGCGGTGGCCCAGACGGTCAACCTGACGCGTCAGCTCAAGGCCTACCAGGACGAGGGCTGCATGGTGATCGGCCTCGACATGGACGGCGACTTCGAGCTGCCCGCCATCGAGGGCTATGCCAACGAGCCGCTCGTGATCGTCGTCGGCGCCGAGGGCAACGGCATCGGCCGCCTCGTCCGCGAGACCTGCGACCAGATCGTGTCCATCCCGATGGCCAACTCGGTGGAGTCGCTCAACGCCTCCGTCGCCGCCTCCGTCGTCCTCTACGCCGTGTCGCAGGGCCGGGCGTAGGCCGCCTCAGGGGCACATGACCTCACGAGCAGTGCGGATCTCCGCGGCGTACGTCGCCGTGTGGCTCGGCCTGTCCGTGCTCGCCTTCCTCGTGGTGCTCTCGAGCAGCACGCGGCAGGCGACGTTCCTCTCCCACGAGGCGACGATCGCCCCCTCGCTGTCCCTCCGTCACCCCGGCCAGGTCACGGTCCACACCGGACCGGTCCTGCCCGACGTACGGATCCCGTCGGGTGCGCCGATCGCCGTCGAGGTGACGCTGGGGAAGACGACGACCTCCAGCATGGAGGAGCTCGTCGACCGCTACGCCTATCTGGCCAGCGCGGCCGACGGCGAGCGGGAGAAGCTCGCCGGGGTGTTGCGCAGCATGATCCTCGATGCTGCGCTGCGCGCCGCGGTGCTGGGTGCACTGCCCCTGCTGGTGTGGCGGCTGCTGGGCCCGCACCGTCGACGTCAGCTGATCTGGGAGCGGATCCCGACCGTGCGTGGAGTGGCCGCCGTCCTCGTCGGGCTGGCGCTCGCGCTCGCCGCATGGCAGCCGTGGGTCGGCACGGCCGAGCCCGCGGCCGCGAGATGGATACCGCTGCCGGAGTACCTCGACGGCGTGGCGGTCCCGAAGGAGTTCGACAACATCTCGATCCGCGGTGATGTCTCCGGCAACGAGGCGCGACGGTTGATCGAGTCGATGATCTCCTCCTACTCCACGAGCAAGAAGTTCTACGACGACGCCGCCGAGCGAGCGGACGGATTGATCCTGCACCAGCCCGCCGACGGCGACACGGTGGTCCTGGTCGTGACCGACCGGCACGACAACATCGGGATGGACGCCGTGGCCCGGGCGATCGGGGAGAAGGGCGGTGCGACGTCGGTCTTCGACCTCGGGGACGACACCTCGACCGGTTCGTCGTGGGAGGAGTTCTCGCTGGACTCCGTGACGGCTGCCTTCAAGGACTGGCCGCGCTGGCAGATCCCGGGCAACCACGACCACGGGTCGTTCGTCGGGCGCACGATGAAGGACGACGGATGGAAGGTCCTCGACGGCTCGGTCGTCGAAGGGCCCGGCGGCTCGACGCTGCTGGGTGTCGCCGATCCGCGCTCCTCGGGGCTGGGGGACTGGCGCGACCAGAAGGGCCTCACCGTCTCCGAGATCGGCGAGAAGCTGGCCGATGCCGCGTGTGACTCCGATGCGGACGGACATCGGGTGACGACCCTGTTGGTCCACGACGCGAACGCGGGGCGTGCCTCACTCGAGCGGGGGTGCGTCGACCTCGTGCTCGCCGGCCACGTCCACCTCTTCGTCGGCCCCGACGCCGTCACCGGCTCCAACGGGAAGACCGGGTGGTCGTTCACCACCGGCACGACCGGTGGTGCAGCCTATGCCTTCGCGCTCGGCTCGAAGCCGCGCCGCGAGGCCGGCGTCTCGCTCGTGACCTATCACGACGGTGTCCCCATCGGGGTCCAGGCCGTGCGGCTGGAGACCAACGGCGCGTACGTCACCGACCCGTGGGTGCCGCTGACCTTGACAACACCGTCCTCCTGACCTTCACACGGCGTCGACGGTGAAGGTCCCGGCGGCCCGGTCGGCGGTGATCCTCAGGGTCTCGTCGGGGTGCTCGCGCAGGAAGCTGATCGAGTCGTCGTCGACGTACGCCCAGCGCAGCGATCCCTCGCGCAGGGCGACGTGCTGATGACGCAACTTCGCCGTCTCCTTGTAGAAGTCGAGGGTCTCGGTGTCCCACTGGTCGCGACGCGACCAGGGCATCGTGCGGCGGCCGTCCTCCCCGTTGACGCCCTCGAGGCCGATCTCGTCGCCGGCGAAGATCATCGGGACGCCCGGCAGGGTGAAGAGCAGGCCGGCCGCGACCCGATGGAGCTTCGGGTCGCGGACGAGGGTGCGGATGCGGGCGGAGTCGTGGGAGCTGAGGATGCTCCAGCTCTGCAGCGCCGCGCGCCAGCCGTAGCGGGCGCGCCACTCCTTGAGCGCCTGGACGGTGGCGTGCCCGTCCCTGCGCTGTACGGCGACGGGCCGGCCGAACGGCCGCGCGTCGGTCGTCTCGGCGCGGAGCCACGACCAGATCGGCCACGAGAATCCCGAGTAGTTCATCGTCCCGTGCCAGCCGTCACCGTCGATGTCCGTGCTGGCATCGTGGTTGTGCTCGCCGATCAGCCAGCCGTTGGGGTTCTCCTCCTCGATCGTGCGCCGGATGATGCGGGCGACCATGTGGTTGACGTCGATCGCGCCGAGGCGTCCGCTCATGTTCGCGACGTCGATGCGCCAACCATCAAGGAAATAAGGGGCCTTCAGCCATCGCGCGACCGTCGAGTCGGGGCCTTCGATCATGGCGGCGCGCATCTCGGCGCTGGTGTGGTTGAGCTTGGGCAGCGTCGGATAGCCCATCCAGGTCTCGTAGGGCGCGTCCGGGCCCTCGCCGTGGAAGTAGTACCAGTGCCGCTTCGCAGAGGCGGCAGCATCACCGGCCCTTGCCTCCTTGAACCACTCGTGGGTGTCGCCGGTGTGGTTGGCGGTGAGGTCGCCGATGAGGTGCATGCCACGCTCCTCGAGCGCCTCGGCCAGTCGCTGATAGGCCTCGTCACCTCCCAGGAGCGGATCGATCTGGTCGAACGTGCTGGCGTTGTAGCGATGGTTGGACTCCGCCGGGAAGACCGGAGTCGTGTAGAGGACGTTCACTCCCAGATCGGCGAGGTGGTCGAGGTGCTCGATGATCCCGTCGAGGTCGCCGCCGTAGAGGCCGAGCCACGTGCGGTCATCCGTCCCCTCGTACGACGGCAGCTCGTCCCACTCCTGCGGCTTCGCCCAGTGGGGGGTCGGGCGTTCGTCCGCCGCGGCGCTGCGGGCGAAGCGGTCGGGGAAGACCTGGTAGACGATCGCGTCCTTGGTCCACTCCGGCGCCGGCTTGTGGGTCGACAGCTTGAAGTCGAAGGTGTCGCTGGGTTCGTGCTCCGCGATGCCGGCTGCGGTCAGCCACCTCTGGCTCTCATCGTCGGCTGCAAGGAGCCAGCGATAGTGCGTCATCGGGGAGTGGCACTCCACCGTCGCCTCCCACCACGAGTCTCTGCCGGTCGGGCTGTCGGCCCGCTCCGCCTCGCGGTAGATCGGCTCGGCGTCGTACGTCGTCCGGACCCACACCCGCGTCGCCGGGTCCCCCTCCGCGACCCGCAACCGCACCGTGACCAGCTCGCCCAGCTCCGGCGCCTGCGTCGAGCAGTAGAGCGGTGATCCGTCGTGGTGTGGCTCGCTTAGGAGGTCCATGCGGACATTCAATAGGATGCGTGGGCGCCTCCGGGCGCATGCCTCGTTAGCACAGTGGTCGTGCGGCGGCTTTGTAACCCGTTGACGTCGGTTCGATTCCGGCACGAGGCTCCAGATGGGCCCCAGTAAAACTTGCCCGTCCTCGTTGCGACCAGCAGTTCCACAGCCGTCCACTGGACGTTCTGGGCCAGCTCGAGCGGGGCCAATGAGATCGACCCTTAGGCGCGAACGTTCAGCTGCCCTTCCGACACGTTCTGCGACGCTCACGTAGCTTTGCCTACGAAGCTCAAAGGCACCGGTGCCGGAATGCAGACGACAAATCTATTCGAAGTATAAGTGGGCGAACCGTGGACCTTACTCCCGAAAAGATCAATGAAGCGTATCGTGTTCTCTGGAGCGACCCTCACACGGTGATTGACATTGCGTTGGAGACGAGTAAGCCGGTTTGATCTTGGCTAGGCGATGGTGAGGCAGTACGTATCCGTTCATAAGATCTCTCATCGACCATCGACTGCCACCGCTTCCCTTCCATTCACCGCCCCCAAGTGATTCAATCAATTCGAGGATCGTCCAAGTTGTCCATCAAGACGAGCGTCGGCGCCTTCTTTCTTGCCCCCGACGGTTTCAGGTTCACACCCGGAGTGGCCACGCCTTCAGTGAATACCCGGGGATTTGGGGTTGAACGGCTCGGTAATTCCCTCGCGGTGTGGGTCGGAGCATCGGAACGGGTGGAGGTTCTTGCGGAATACTTTCCCTTCCTGCGACCGGCAGACTCGATGGGATGGTCTCACTTCGCGGTCGTCGAGACTGAATTCGACGGGCCGATCTACTTATCCAATGGGAATGGTCGACCGGCCGGACGGCGAAGGCCGCTTCTCGTTGGTCCTGGCCTTTTCCAGGTGCAGGTCCGAATGGAGCCAGCCGCGACGTGGAAGGCTTCGGTGGCTGAGCGTGGCGGTGATACGGATGGCGAAGAGTTCTTCGACCAATACCTGATCGATATCTCGCCCATTGGACCCATCGATCAAGGTGCAATCGAAGGAGGGCACAGTAACGCCGAGCTAGAGCGGGTCAGTGCCGTGGGTCATCCTCAGTCCCGGCACATTAATTCATGCGACGGTTTTTACGTGCTTTTCAATTCGAGCATTTCGTTCGACGACGTCTTCGACTTCGTCGGAGGTGATGAAGTCCGGATCTTGCCCATCGAAGGGGCCGTCGCGATCACAACGCACGCCGCCTGGGAAGATGTCCGCGTGTCCGTTGAGTCTCGCGAGCAACCGCTGCCCGCAACGCAGCGAGAGGGCTGGGATTCCTACACGGAATCGGTAGTCCGTCTGATCGATGGGAGGCTGACGTTGGCTGATGAGGAGTACGACCCCGGCGAAGTGCCGCTGGTCTTAAGTTGCACGCCAGGGCCGAACCTTTTCCAAGTTCTGAGCCGTCTCGTGCACGGCGATGGTGGCGAGGAAGTCGAGGAGCATTTCGTCGCGTTGAGCCCGATCCATTAGGACGCAGGGGTGGGTCGCTGGCCTACTTGCGCTGAGGGCGGTCGTATTGTCCTGGAGCCGCTCCCTCCGGCGTGCGGAGCCAGTTTGGGCGCCGGGGTGATCGATAGGTCGGGCATCATCGGGCGGCGTAGTCGCCCACTACACGGCGACCCGGGTGCCCGGGTCTTGTCTTCTGACAGCTCGCAGGAGTGCGATGCGTGGACGCACACGTCGTACGGACCCTCATGCCTGGTCGCACTCGACTCGCCGGGTTGTCGGTCGCACTGGCTAGGGTCGAACCATGGCGGGGATCCCCGAGGACTACATCGAGGCCGTGCTGGCCGTCGTCGAGCGGGTGCCACCTGGCCATGCGGTGACGTACGGCGACATCGCGGAGTTCCTCGGACGCGGCGGGCCACGTGGCGTCGGAGGTGTCATGGCCCGGGACGGGCACGGCGTGCCGTGGTGGCGGGTGGTGCGGGCCAACGGCTCGTTGCCGCCGCACCTGATGATCGATGCGCAGGAGCACTGGCATGTCGAGGGCACTCCGGTCCATCGTGGAGTCATCGACCTGAAGGTTGCGAGATGGGAGATCACTGATGGCTGAGATCGTGCTGTTCCACCACTCCGGTGGCCTGACCGACGGCGTGCTCGACCTGGCGGAGAAGCTCCGCATCGTCGGGCACACGGTGCACACGCCCGACCTCTTCGAGGGGCGGACGTTCGGGAAGGTCGAGGAGGGCGTCGCCTACGCGAACGAGGTGGGCGAGGAGACGTTCGCCGACAGGGCGAGCGCCTTCGTCGACACGCTCTCCACCGACGAGCTCGTCTACGGCGGCCTCTCGATGGGCTGCGCCCGTGCGGCCGAGCAGGTGCTCTTCCGCGACGGCGCCCTTGCGGCCTTCTTCCTCTACGGCGTGGCCGACCCGGCCTGGTGGGACAAGACCTGGCCCGCCGACGTACCGGCCGAAGCCCACCTCACCGAAGAGGACCCGTGGCGGGAGCCGGAGGCGGAGGAGGGGTTCGTGAAGCACATCCCGAAGCACGACCTCTTCACCTATCCAGGTGAGGGACACCTCTTCCTCGAGCCCGGGCACCCGGACTACGACGAGGAGCTCGCCCACATCGTGACCAGCTCGATCATCGACTTCCTCGACGAGGTCTGATCACCGCAGTTGGCGGACGGTGAAGCGGGTCGGGGGAGCGGCGATGTCGTCCTGGGAGGCGACCAGCTCCAGCTCCCGGCGTCCGGACGCCAGCGTGCGCTCGAGGATCGCGAAGAGCGTGTTGGCGGTCCGCTCGAGCGCGACCGGCGTGGAGCCCTCCGACAGCAGGTGAGCGAGGTAGACCGCCGCGGTCACGTCTCCGCCGCCGTTGGGCGTGATCGGGAGCAGCGGCGTCGTCACGGCCCAGGCGCCGGTCTCGTCGACCGCCACGAGGTCGAGCGAGCGGTCGTCGGAGGTGACCACCGACGTGACCAGCACGTTGGACGGCCCCGTCGCTCGCACGACGTCGACCGCGGCGAGCACCTCGTCCAGGGTGCCGCTCGACTCGACGCCCGCGAGGAAGTTGAGCTCGAAGTGGTTCGGCGTGATCACGTCAGCCGCCGGCACGACGGAGTCCCGCATGAACTCCGGGATCCCCGCAGCCACGAACATCCCGCGCCCGACATCGCCCATCACCGGGTCGCAGGCGTACAGCGCACGCGGATTGGCGTCCTTGACCCGACGTACGGCCTCCAACACGATCGCCCCGACGGCAGGACCGCCCTGGTAGCCCGAGAGCACCGCCGACACGCTCGGCAGCACGCCGCGCTCGTCGATCCCGTCGATCACGGCAGCGACGTCATCGCCCGCGATCACCGGCCCACGCCACTCGCCGTAGCCCGTGTGATTGCTGAAGTTCACCGTCAGCACCGGCCAGACCTCGTGGCCCAGCCGCTGCAGCGGGAAGACGGCTGCGGAGTTGCCGACGTAACCGAACGCGACGTGGGATTGGATCGAGAGGATCTGCATGCCTCCCAGTCTCACGCCGAGGGCAACGACCAGTCCATTTCGTCAGCGCCCTGTGCCCGCAACAGCTCGTTGGCCCGGGAGAAGGGACGCGAGCCGAAGAAGCCCCGATGGGCCGACAGGGGCGACGGATGTGGTGACTCGATGACCGGGATCTCACCCAGCAGCGGGCGCAGCGTCTGCGCCGGCCGGCCCCAGAGGATCGCCACCAGCGGCCCACCACGGGCAGCGAGCGCCGTGATCGCCGCCGCCGTGATCGCCTCCCAGCCCTTGCCTGCGTGGGATGCCGGCGCCCCCGGCCGCACCGTCAGCGACCGGTTGAGCAGCATCACGCCGCGGTCGGCCCACGGCGAGAGGTCACCGTGCTCGGGCGGCCTCACGCCGAGGTCGGATGCCAGCTCCTGGTAGATGTTGCGCAGCGACGCGGGCAGCGGGCGCACCGAGGCGTCCACCGCGAACGAGAGCCCGATCGCATGTCCCGGAGTGGGGTAGGGGTCCTGGCCCACGATCAGCACGCGTACGTCGGCCAGCGGCCGTTGGAAGGCACGGAAGATGTGGTCTCCCTCAGGGAGGTAGGGCCGTCCCTTGGCGAGCTCCTCGCGCAGGAAACTGCCCAGTACGCCGATCTGCGCGTCGACCGGCGCAAGTGCTTCCGCCCAGTCGGGTGCCATGAGACCGCGGGAGACGAGTCCAGCGAGAGCGCTCATGGAGACGGAGGCTAACGTGACGAGCATGCGATTCGGTGTCTTCATCCCGCAGGGCTGGCGCTTCGACCTCGTCGGTGTCCCCGACGCCGACCAGTGGCGTGTGATGCGTGACCTTGCCCAGCACGCCGACGGTGTCGACGGCTGGGAGAGCCTCTGGGTCTACGACCACTTCCACACCACGCCGCAGCCGAGCGAGGACGCGACGCACGAGGCCTGGACGCTGATGTCGGCGTTCGCCGCGTCGACCGAGCGGATCCGGCTCGGGCAGATGTGCACGTGCATGGCGTACCGCAACCCGGCCTACCTTGCGAAGGTCGCCGCGACGATCGACCACGTCTCCGGCGGCCGACTCGAGATGGGTATCGGCGGCGGCTGGTACGAGCACGAGTGGCGCGCCTACGGCTACGGCTTCCCGGGTCCGAAGGAGCGGCTCGGCCGACTGCGCGAGGGAGTGCAGATCTTCCAGCAGGGATGGACCACCGGCAGCTCGACGCTCGACGGCGAGTACTACCAGGTCGACGGCGCCCTGTGCCGTCCGCTGCCCCTGCAGCGCACGAGCCCGCGCAACAACATCCCGATGTGGATCGCCGGTGGCGGCGAGAAGGTCACGCTGAGGATCGCCGCGCAGTACGCCGACTACACCAACTTCGACGGCACGCCCGAGGGCTTCGCGCACAAGTCATCACTGCTCCAGGAGCACTGTGTCACCCTCGGCCGCGACTTCGACGAGATCACGCGGAGCGCCAACTACAACATCTTCATCGGTGCCGATCAGGCCGAGGTCGACGAGCGGCTCGCGTGGTTCAAGGAGCACCTGACCCAGAGCCTCGGGGAGAAGGCAGCCGCCGAGTACAGCCGGAGGGTCAGCGAGCAGGGCCTGGTCGGCACGCCCGACCAGATCATCGAGAGGCTGACCGCCGCGGAGAAGCTGGGCATGAGCTACGCCATCACCTACTTCCCCGAGGCGGCCTACGACAGGTCGGGTCAGGAGCTTTTCGAGTCGCAGGTGCTTCCCGCGCTCGCGTGAGGCCGTTCGACGTTGCATCCCTGCCGATGAGAGGGCTTCCGGGGGAGCTACGGGCGCGGACGGCTGACGTCAGGCGGCGAGTTCGAGGTCGGCGTCGTAGCCGATGACTAAGTGGGGCCGTCGCGGGATAGCGGGGCCGGTCGAAGCCGAGGGTGTGAGCAGGGGTGGTGGGTGGCTGGGCTGGTGGCCGATGACCTGTTTGGCCCAGTTGCACTGGCGGCAGTAGCCCTGGGCATTGACTGCTGAGGTCTCTCCACCGTCGGCCCAGTCGTGGACGTGGTCGATGTGGCCGATCCTTGCGCCGCAGCCCGGTGTCCTGCAGAGCTGATCGCGGAGTCGGATGAACCGGGCGAGGGCTTGGGGGAAGAGCCGGGCCTTGGATTCCATCGCGACCAGTTCACCGGTCTCGGGGGCGGTGAAGAGGCGACGGAGTTCGACCTTCTGCACATCGAGGACCGCGGTCTCGATGAGCCGCTTGGCGAGTTGGTTCGGGATGGGACCGTGTCCGACGAGCATCGCGGGCTGGGTGTGGTCGCCGTCCAGCAGGGCTTCGGCGGTCATGAGGAGGTTGATCGTGACCGGGTGGGCCGGCTGCTCGAGGGCGACCGTCTCCGCTCCGCTGCCGGCGCCAGTGAGGCGGGCGATGAGGGTGTCGACCATGACCTGGGCACGGGTGGCGTCGACCCCGAGCGCGATCGCGGTGTCCGCAGCAGCACCAAGACTGTCCTTGACAGCCGCGAGCTGCTCGATGGGCATGAGTGCTTTGAGCCAACCCATCCCGTCGCCACGGTCGGTGGGCTGGGCGCTGATGTGCCGGTCCTCGACCGCCTTGTCCCGACGCCGGACGACGGCGTCCTCGTCCAACGCGAGGGCGAGGGTCTGGGCGCGGTGGGCGATCTTCCGGGTGCCCATCTCCTTAAGACCGGGTGTGGCGGCGAAGCGGGTGTCGAAGGTCAGCCGGTCAGGGGCCTCGAGGATCGAGGCCTCGCGTGCGACGAGGGTCGCCTGGTGCTCGGAGAGGTCACCGGCACAGAACGACTGAAAGGTCTGCGGCAGGGCACGGAGTTGCTTGGCCAGGGCCACGACGGTGCGGCCGTAGGCCGGGGAGATCCGACGGGACCGAGCCACCAGCTCAGCGACACCTTTGCCCTGCCGTGAGACCGGGACGCCCTGCGCGGCGGCACGCTCACGCAGGAGCCGGTCGACCTGGAGGGCGAGTTTGGCCTGTCGGGCCTCGATCTGATGCTTGAGGGTCTCAAGCTCATCGAGCTCGGCGCAGATGTCGTCAAGGCCACCGTCGACCGGGCCGGTGACGGCCACCCCGAAGCCACGGATCTGCTCCGTGGTGAGGGTGCCGGTCATCGCTTCTCCCGGGTCGGCGTGACGATTGATGCTTGCGCCGATCTTAACATGAGCGTCAACTGGGCGCAAGGCTCTGTCGCGGGAGCTATGTGTGAGAGCTGTGAAGGCATGCGGCACGGGCGAGCTGCCGCTGACGTCGCGACGTGCTTCCCGTGGCTCCGCATCGGCGCCGGCAAGCGGCCTTGACTAGGGCCTGACCGGGCGGCTCAGCTGGTCGACGAACGACCGGACCACGGCCTCGCGGGTGGCCGGAGCGGCGAGGTCGAGCAGGGCGTTGATCGGGGCCATCCGCTCCGGCAGGCCATCACCGGTGCCGAGGCCGGCGGCGGCGAGGATGCCCTCGAACTCCTCGTCGGAGAGTGCCGACACATCCAACGACCGGACGAAGTCGGCGATCCCCCGGTCGACCTCGACCGGCCCGAGCGCCCTCGCCGCGCTCACCGAGTCAGCCAGTGCTGACAGGAAGTCGGAGACGTGCGGGAGTGTGGCTGCCGACAGCGAGAGGTGGGCGTTGGCCGGCGAGGCGCCGTAGGAGAGCTGCGGCTGGACGTGCCAGCCTCGCTGGTTGATCTCGTCGATGAGGGTGAAGACGTCGAGGGAGTCGTCGGTCGCCACCGCGAGCAGGGTCGAGTCGGGCTCGGCCAGGAGCCTCAGGCCGTCGATCGCGGCGATCCCCGCGACGAGTCGGTCGGTCGCCTCGAACACCTGACGCGCAAGCTCGAGGTAGCCCGCATCGCCCAACTGCTGCACCACCGCCCAGGCCCCGGCCAGGGGCCCGCCCGACTTGGTCGACTGCAGGGTCGTGTTGATCACCGTGTAGCCCGGCCACGAGGCCGTCGCATAGAGCTGCGGCCGGCGCAGCTCCGGAGTCCGATGGAGCAGGATCGAGGTGCCCTTGGGGGCATAGCCGTACTTGTGCGTGTCCATCGAAATCGAGGTGACGCCCGGCACCGCGAACGTCCACGGCTCGACCTCGCGTCCGAGCCGAGCACCGAAGGGCAGCACCCAGCCACCGATGCAGGCGTCGACGTGGCATCGCACACCGCGTGCGGCGGCGGTCGCGGCGATCGCGGTCACCGGGTCGATGACGCCGTGCGCGTACGACGGCGCGCTGGCCACCATCAGGATCGTGCGGTCGACGTCCTCCTCGAGCGCCGCAGCCATCGCCGCCGCATCGGCTCGGAAGTCCTCGCCCACCTCGACCACGACCGCCTCGACGCCGAAGTAGTGCGCCGCCTTGTGGAACGCCGCATGGGCGGTCGACGGGATCACCATCCGCGGCCGCGTGACGTCGGGCCGGGAGTCGCGGGCGGCGACCACCGCCAGCAGGACCGACTCGGTGCCACCTGAGGTGACCGTCCCCACCGCCGAGGGCGGGCCGTCGACGAGCGAGAGGGCATAGCCCACCAGCTCGTTCTCCAGCTGCACCAGGCTCGGGAAGGCAGACGGATCCAGTCCGTTGGAGCCGGCATAGGCGGCGACCGCCTCGCGTGCGACCCGGTCGACCTCCGGCAGGCCGGAGTCGTAGACATAGGCGAGGGTGCGGCCGCCGTGCACCGGCAGGTCGCGCTGCTGGGCGGCCAGCAGCCGGCCCAGGACGTCGGACGGGTCAGGCATCGGTGCCCTCCTTGAGCGAGTACGAACGCAGCCAGAAGAGGCTGGCGGCGACCAGCAGCGCCGGCAGGACCGAGAAGCCGAGCACGATCGCGGTGACGGCACTCGACGGCTGCGTGACCTCACCGCCGTCGGAGGACACGTAGCCGCCGAGGGCGAGGATGAGCGCATAGAGGCCGGGGCCGACCGCGAGCCCGAGCGTCTCCCCGGCGGTCCAGATGCCGGTGAAGATCCCGATCCGGCTCTCGCCGGAGAGCTCCGCGTCGCGGGCGGCGACATCCGGCAGCATCGCCATCGGGAAGACCTGCGCACCGGCGTAACCGATGCCGACCACCGCGACAGCCACGAACGTCACCCCGTGAGGCAGCGACCGCGCACCGACGAGCACGACGGTCGCGACGATGAGGAGCAGGGAGGCGACGACGTACGACCGCTTCTTCCCGATCCGGCGAGCGACCGCAGCCCACAGGGGCGTGAGCAGCAGGCCGGGTCCGACGAAACAGACGAAGAGGATCGTCGACAGCCCGTCCGCGTTGTCGCGCGAGGCGTCCGCGAGCACGTGGCGGGCCAGATAGTCGACGCCCGCGAGCATCGCGCCGAAAGCCAGGGCCTGCACCACGAAGGTGGTGAGCAGTACGCGGAAGTCCCGCACCCGTGCGACCAGGGCCAGCTGGGAGCGGAGCCCGCCGGCCGCAGGCGCCACCGTGGTGGAGGACGCGTTGCGCGTGCCGACGTACGCCGCCAGCACCCCCACCAGCATGACGACCGCCATGACGAGGCCCATCACGCGATAGCCGTCGCGGCCTCCGATCGCGTCGCGGATCGCAGGCGCCGAACCGCCGGCGATCAGGATCGCGAGGGCGAGCAGGACGACCCGCCACGCGAGCAGTCGCGTGCGTTCGACGGGCGAGTCCGTGAGCTCGGCGGGCATGGCGACGTAGGGCACCTGGAAGAAGGCGTACGCCGTCGCGGTGGCCACGAACGCGACCAGCACCCACAGCGTCGTCAGTGCCATCGGCAGGTGCGGTGCGGCGAAGATCAGTCCGAAGCCGACCACGAGTCCCAGGCCACCGCGCAACAGCCACGGACGTCGGGGTCCACGTGCGTCCACCGTGCGGTCGGAGATGCGGCCGGCGATCGGGTTGAGCACGACGTCCCATGCCTTCGGCAGCAGCAGGACGAGGCCGGCGAACAGGGGCGCGACGCCGACGGTGTCGGTCAGGTAGGGCAACAGCATCAGGCCCGGCACGGTGCCGAACGCGCCTGTTGCGACGGAGCCGGCCCCGTAACCGAGGCGGGTCCGTGTGGGCAGCGAGGTCACCGAGAGGTCACTCCGCTGACGCGCCCGTCATGGTCACGCATCCACTCGTCGAACATCGGCCAGGTGGTACGTCGTGCGGCCCGTCCCGTGAGCATGCCGAGATGCCCGCCCGGCACGATGTCGAAGCGGACCTCCTCGGCGCTGCTGAGCAGCGGCACGATCGCCTCGACCGACTTCACGGGCGCGATGGCGTCGGTGGCGCCGGCGAAAATGCGCGTCGGAACGGTGAGCCGGTCGAGCTCGATGAAGCGGTCGCCCACCTCGACCCGGCCGTCCATCATCACGTTGCTGCGGAAGAAGCGGTGGTAGAGCTGCCCGAAGGACCGGCCGGGATAGGCCGTCATGTTGGCGGTGAAGTGGTCGACGGCCTCGATCTGGGCGAGGAAGTCGGTGTCGCCGAGATGCGTGGCGATGGCCCAGGGCTTGGTGAGCACCTTGTCGACCGAGCTGAGCTGGAAGACCCACTTCACGATCGGCTTCGGTGCCGACCCGATGAGCTGATAGCCGGTCGTGATGATCCGCCCGTTCGTGAAGTCCACCAGCGGGCGGAAGGGTGCCACGAGCGGCACCCGCGTCACGTCGAAGGGTGACCCGAAGATCGTCAGCGAGGCGACGGGCAGATCCGGGGCGTCGGCCACGGCCAGCGTCGCGAAGATCCCGCCGAGCGACCAGCCGGCGACGTGCACCGGACGTCCGCCCGCGTCGCGCGAGACCGCGCGGATCGCCTCGGGCAGCAGCTCGTCGACCCAGTGCTCGATGCCCATCGACCTGTCGCGGAAGGAGATCTGCCCGTAGTCCACGAGGTACGTCGGCCGCCCGGTCGACACCAGGTGCTCGACCAGTGAGCACCCCCGTCGCAGGTCGTAGCAGAGGGCCGGTGCGGCCAGCGGCGGCACCAGCAGCACGGGGTCACCGACCTGCGTGACACCGGCGACGGGGCGATAGCGGTAGACCTCACGCAGCCAGCCCTCGTCGATCAGGGCCTTCGGCATCGGCCGGAGGTCGGCGATGCCGCCGTACATCACCTTGTGCGCCACGTTTCCGGCGGCCGACGTCAAGGTGGACCGGGACGGAACGCGAGGGAGCAGGCTCACGTGGACGAACCTAGTGCGTTGACGCCGACCCCGGCGAGGAGTAGACCCGCACGTGTGAAGCTCAGCGCCGTGGTGGGTGGGGCAGCGGTGGCCGTGGGTGCCGTTGCTGCGCGCGACCTGATCCAGAAGAAGCACGCCCTGCAACGGAACTTCCCCGTGATCGCCCATCTCCGGTGGCTGCTCGAGGAGATCGGCCCGGAGCTGCGGCAGTACATCGTGACGAGCAACGAGGAGGAACGGCCGTTCAGCCGCGACTCCCGGCGCTGGGTGTATGCAAGCAGCAAGGGCGAGAACAACTACTTCGGCTTCGGTACCGACGTCGACACCGAGCACATCCAGGGCCACGCCTACATCAAGCAGCGCACCTTCGCCGACAGGCTGCCCGACGACCACGACAGGAGCGCCACGCTGCCCAGCGCCAAGGTGCTCGGCGGTCCGCGCGGACGGGCCAAGGCGTTCCGCCCGAACTCGATCGTCAACGTCAGCGCGATGAGCTTCGGATCCCTGTCGGGCAACGCGATCACGGCCCTCAACAAGGGCGCCGCGCTGGCAGGCGCGATGCACAACACCGGTGAGGGCGGCCTCTCGGACTACCACCGCAACGGCGCCGACCTCGTGCTGCAGATCGGGACGGCGTACTTCGGCTGTCGCGACGAGCGCGGGAACTTCGACCTCGAGCGACTCAAGGACCTGGTCGCCGGGGCGCCGGTGAAGGCGATCGAGATCAAGCTCAGCCAGGGAGCCAAGCCGGGTCTCGGCGGACTGCTGCCGGGTGTCAAGGTGACATCGGAGATCGCCACGATCCGTGGCATCCCGCAGGGCAAGGACTGTGCCTCGCCGAGCCGGCACACGACCTTCCGGGACGTGGACTCCATGCTGGACTGGGTCGAGCTGCTCGCCGCCGAGACGGGTGTGCCGGTCGGCATCAAGTCTGCAGTGGGGGAGATGGGCTTCTGGCACGACCTGGCCGCGCACATGGAGAGCGGCGAGCGTGGCGTGGAC
Organism: Nocardioides sp. Kera G14; assembly: GCF_020715565.1. Classification (NCBI taxonomy): domain Bacteria; kingdom Bacillati; phylum Actinomycetota; class Actinomycetes; order Propionibacteriales; family Nocardioidaceae; genus Nocardioides; species Nocardioides sp. Kera G14. Next base: position 508,755 of record NZ_CP085839.1, read on the forward strand.
TTCGTGACCATCGACGGCGGCGAGGGCGGCACGGGTGCCGCGCCGCTGCTCTTCACCGACTCGGTCTCACTGCCCTGGCGGATGGGTTTCGCGCGTGCCTACGGTGCCTTCGCCGAGTCGGGCATCACCGACCGCGTGACGTTCATCGGGAGCGGCAAGCTTGGCCTTCCGGACAACGCGGTCGTGGCCTTCGCGCTCGGCGCCGACATGATCAACGTGGCCCGCGAGGCGATGCTCTCGGTCGGGTGCATCCAAGCCCAGCGCTGCCACACCGACAGGTGCCCGACGGGGGTCGCCACCCAGAACGCCTGGCTCGCCCGGGGCCTCGACCCGCCCGACAAGGGCGTCCGGGCCGGCACCTACCTGACCACGCTGAGGAGGGACCTGCTCAAGGTCAGCGCCGCGATCGGTGTGGTGCACCCGGGCCTCATCACGACCAACGACGTCGACATCCTCAACGGCGACTACGAGGCGCGCTCGCTCGCCGCGGTCTACGACTACAAGGACGGCTGGGGCGAGCTGGGGGAGGACCTCAAGCGCGAGATCACCGTCCTCATGCGCCCGCACTCGACCTTCGACGAGCAGGAACAGCCCGAGGTCACCGGTCCCTCGGGACCGGAGGAGGCGAAGAACGCCGGTTAGAGCTGTCGGCTCTCCAGGTCCGCCATGAACGACTTCGCCCACGCGGCGACATCGTGCGTCCGCACGGTGGCGCGCATCGCCTTCATCCGGCGCTTCAGCTCGGCGTCGTCGGCCTGGTGGGCCTCGAGGAGCGCGGCCTTCATGCCGTTGAGGTCGTAGGGGTTGATCAGCCACGCTTGGCGCAGCTCCTCCGCGGCACCGGCGAACTCGGAGAGGACGAGCGCGCCGTCGTCGTTGATCCGGGTGGCGACGTACTCCTTGGCGACGAGGTTCATGCCGTCGCGGTACGGCGTCACGACCATGATGTCGGCCATCCGGTAGAGCGCCGCCATCTCCTCACGCGGGTAGGAGGAGTGCATGTAGTGGATCGCGGGCTGGCCGATGCGGCCGAGGTCGCCGTTGAGCCGGCCGACCATCATCTCGAGCTCGTCGCGCAGGGTGATGTACTCCTCGACGGCCTCGCGGGAGGGCACGGCGACCTGGACGAAGATGGCGTCCTCGACGTCGAAGTGGCCGTCCTCCATGAGCTCGCCGAAGGCCTTGAGTCGGGCGAGGATGCCCTTGGTGTAGTCGAGGCGGTCGCAGCCGAGGAAGACCTTGCGCGGATTGCCGAGCGCCTCGCGGAGCTCCTTGGCGCGGGCCTCGACAGCCGGAGACTTGGCCAGCTCCTCATAGCCCTCGAAGTCGATGGAGATCGGGTACGCCGACGCCCGCACCCGACGCCCGTCGGGAAGGATCACGTCCTCACCCTCGGTCGGATGCCCGACCCGGTGGTTCACGAGCCGCCGGAAGTTCGCGGCGGCCTCGGGGAGCTGGAAGCCGACCAGGTCGGCGCCGAGCAGGCCCTCGAGGATCTGACGGCGCCACGGCAGCTGCTGGAAGAGCTCGGCGGGTGGGAAGGGGATGTGGAGGTAGAAGCCGATCCGGAGGTCGGGGCGCAGCTCGCGCAGCATCGCCGGCACCAGTTGCAGCTGGTAGTCGTGGACCCAGACGGTGGCGTTCTCGCCGGCGACCTCGGCCACCTTGGCGGCGAAGCGCCGATTGACCCTCTGGTAGGAGTCCCACCACTCGCGGTGGAACATCGGCTTGGCCACCAGATCGTGGTAGAGCGGCCACAGCGTGCCGTTCGACATGCCCTCGTAGTAGCCGTTGATGTCGGCCTCCGACATGGCGACGGGGATGAGCCGCAAACCCCCGGTCTCGAAGGGCTCGAGCTCCTCGTCGGTGCCTCCCGGCCACCCGACCCAGACGCCGTCGTTCTCACGCAGCACCGGCTCGAGCGCGCTCACGAGACCGCCCGGGGAGGTCCGCCAGCCGGGCTCGCCACCTGCCAGCTCGACCCGGTCCACGGGGAGCCGGTTCGCCACCACCACGAGGTCGACCGACATATCTGTGACCCTACAGGGAGAGCCAATTGACCTCATTGGTCCCAAACGTCACAGCCGGGCGGGTTGAACTACATCTCTGTGATTCGCTCGTCTACAGTGAAGGACATGTCTGCGACGCCTGCCCACCACGAGCCCGTGGTCACGAGTGAGCTCAGCGACCGCGACCGCGAGATCCTCGACTTCGAGCGCCAGTGGTGGAAGTTCGCCGGCGCGAAGGAGGCCGCGGTCCGCGAGAAGTTCGACATGTCGGCGACGCGGTACTACCAGGTCCTCAACGCGCTGATCGATCGTCCCGAGGCGCTCGAGGCCGACCCGCTCCTCGTCCGCCGCCTGCGCCGCCTGCGTGCTGCCCGCCAGCGCCAGCGCTCCGCGCGCAGGCTCGGCTTCGAAGTCTGATCATGACGCGCCACACCCAGCGCGGAGTGGTCCTGCCGTCGCCGGTGGTGCTGCTCAGCATCCTCGCCGTCGTGATGGCCGCCATCGCCTTCGTCGTCACCCGGGGTGGCGGCGACGACACCGTGGACATCCCGACCACGACGATCTCCTCCACCGCCGACCCGAGCGGCCCGGCGAGCGACTCGCAGGCGACCTCGACCCCGACCGTCGCCCCGCCGGCGACCACCTCGGCCGCGCCGAAGCCGCTGAACCGGAAGAAGTACCAGGTCGTCGTCTTCAACAACACCTCGATCCACGGCCTGGCCGCCACGGTCAGCGACCAGGTGGAGAAGGCCGGCTGGACCGTCGTCGGCGCCGACAACTGGTACGGCTCCATCCCGAAGACCACGGTCTACTACCCGGCCGACGACAAGGACGCTGCCAAGCAGCTCGCCCTCGACCTCGGCATCAAGCGCACCGCCCCGGCCGAGAAGCCGATGTCGACGTCACGGCTCACGATCATCCTCACGGGCCCGCTGAAGTAGGACCATGACGGCGGTTGTCGAGCCGGTCGTCGAGGCCGAGGTCCCTGTCGCGGTCGAGCCGGCCGTCGACGTACCTCCGAGGAGGCGGAAGCGGGGTGACGTCCAGGGCCTGCGTGCCCTCGCCGTGGCCCTCGTGGTCGCCGACCACATGGGCATTCCCGGCTTCGGGGGCGGCTTCCTCGGGGTCGACGTCTTCTTCGTCATCTCCGGCTTCCTCATCACCGGCCTCGTCCTGCACGAGGCCAAGGCGCGCGGGGGCGTCTCCCTCGTCGGCTTCTACGCCCGGCGCGCCCGCCGGGTCCTGCCCGCCGCCACCCTGGTCCTCCTCACCACCCTCGTCGTCTGTGCGTACGTCGACTCCCTGGAGCGCACCCACCAGGCCGGTGAGGACGCGCTGTGGGCCGCCGGCTTCCTCGCCAACATCCACTTCGCACTGCAGGGCACCGACTACTTCGCCTCGTCGACGCCGTCGCTCTTCCAGCACTACTGGTCGCTGGCCGTGGAGGAGCAGTTCTACCTCGTCTGGCCCCTGCTGCTGGCGGTGCTCGTCCGCCTCCGCACCCACAAGTGGCTGATGCTCGCGATCGTCGCGACCGCCACTGCAGCGTCGTTCGCGTGGTCACTCCACGTCACGCCGCTCGACCCGACGACCGCCTACTTCAACACGCTGGCCCGCGGTTTCGAGCTCGGCGGCGGCGCCTGCCTGGCGGTGCTCGCCCCTCGTTTCCCGCGCTGGCTGCAGTGGACCCTCGGCCTCGCGGGCGCCGCAGGGATCGCCGTCTCGGTGGCGACCATGACCGGCGAGACACCCTTCCCCGGCTGGCAGGCAGGCGTGCCGGTGCTGGCGACGATGGCGCTGCTCGCGGCGCCCACCGGCCCCATCTCCCAGCTGCTCCGGCTCGCCCCGCTCCGCGCGCTCGGCACGATCTCCTTCTCGGTCTACCTCTGGCACTGGCCGGTGCTGCAGCTCGCGCCGGCGAAGCTGCCCGCACACTGGTCGACCCTGCAGACCGACCTCGTCCTCGCCGGGATCATCCTCGGCCTCTCGACGCTCTCCTGGTTGGCCCTCGAGGTGCCGTTCCAGCGCTCGTGGATCCCGCTGCTCCGCCGTCGTGGGGCCCTCGCACTATGGCCCGTGACCATCGGTCTCGTCGTCGCCGCCGTCCTGGGTGCCAACGCCTGGTCGACGCACCAGCTCGAGGAGCGCAACAGGGCCGCAGAGGCCTGGCAGAAGGAGCACCCGGCAGTTGCCGCCGTCGTCCCCACCGAGACGCTGGCAGACAGGATCCAGGCAGCTGTCGTGCAGGCCAAGGCCGGCGCCCCACTGCCCGCCTTCGACCCGGCGGAGCACAGGGCCGACTTCTGGCGCACGCACTTCGGCTGCTACGCCGACAACAGCGCCAGCGCCGCCCCCGCGTGCGTGTACGGCGACACGACGGCCACGCGCACCGTCGTGGTCCAGGGCGACTCCCACGCCGGCATGTGGCTGCCCGCCCTCGACCAGATCGGCAAGGCCCAGCACTTCCGCATTGTGCCGCTCGTGAAGCTGGGCTGCGCGCCCTTCTTCGTGCCGCAGACCATGAACGACAAGCCGTTCCCGACCTGTGCGGCGTTCCGTGACTGGGCGGTCGGCCAGGTGAAGGCACTGCGCCCGGATGCGGTGATCGTCGGCTACCGCGGCCTCTACGACACCTCCCCCTGGTCGGGGCAGACGATGGAGCAGACGTGGACAGGTGGGGTCCGCAAGCTGCTGACCCAGGAGGTCCCGGCTGCCGGCAAGGTCGTCGTCCTCGGCGACATTCCGACGAGATCCGTGGCTCTCGACGCATGTGCCACGACGCCAGGCAACACCCAGGCGTCCTGCCTCGCGCCGGCCACCGGTTCCGGCGTGACCAGCAACCCGCTGACGCAGACCGTGGCGGCGGAGACCGGCGCGAGCTTCGTCGACACCGTCCCGCTGGTCTGTGCCGACGGACAGTGCCCGGCCGCCGTGGGCGAGGCATGGACCTACTTCGACGAGGACCACCTCTCGGCCTCGTGGGCGAGCTCCGCGAGCGACGAGCTCGCGGCGCGGATCGGGTCGCTGTTCGACTGACGTTCACCACGTGTGGTGAACGTGACTTTCTGCTCATGCTGCTGAATGTGGTTCGCTGGCAGACATGCGATGGGTCTCTGACGAGGGTGAACAGCGCTACGCCGCACTTCTGCAGGTGGCCCCGGACACGCTCGTGGCCCTCGACTTCGACGGCACCCTGTCCCCGATCGTCGACGATCCCGCCAAGGCGCGGATCCACCCCGACGCCGCCGACGTCCTGGTCGCACTCGCCTCCAAGGTCGCCGCGATCGCCGTCGTCACCGGCCGCCCGGCCCGCCAGGTCCTCGACCTCGGCGGCCTCGAGGAGGTCGCCGACCGGATGGCCGGCACCGGTGCCGAGCTGCGCGTCTTCGGGCAGTACGGCGCCGAGCGCTGGTCCTCCAGCCACCGTGTCGTCAGCAGTCCTCGACCGCCCGCCGGGCTGGCCACCTTCGAGCGTGACCTTCCGCGCCTGCTGCGTCAGGCCGATGCCGCGGACGCCTGGATCGAGGACAAGGGACTGGCGGTCGCCGTACACACGCGACGGCTGGACGACGCGGAGGCGGCCTTCGAGCGGCTGCTCCCGATCCTCACCGCCGCCGCCGAGTCGCACGACCTCGAGGTCGAGCCCGGCCGCTTGGTCGTCGAGATCCGCGGGGGCGGCACCGACAAGGGCATCGTCGTCGACCGACTGATCACCTCCCTGCCCGCCAAGGGCGTGCTCTTCGCCGGGGACGACCTCGGCGACCTGGAGGCATTCCAGACCATCAAGGCCTGGGCCGGGGAGGGGCTGGCCACGCTCCTCGTCTGCTCGGGTTCGGAGGAGCAATCAGCCCTCGTGCCACTGGCCGATGTCGTCGTGCCCGGGCCCGACGGTGTGCTCGAACTCCTGAGTCGGGTGGCGAGCGACCTCTCCTGACGGCTACAGTTGGCGTCAGCTCATCGAGAGGGACTGAGGGAACGGCCCAGTGAAGTCCCGGCAACCGACCAGCGTTCTCCTCCCCAGGGGTGCTGGAGCAGGTGCTAATTCCGGCCTGGTGCGACAGTCGTCCAGGGAAGATGAGGAGGAGGTTTCTCATGAGCACTGGTCCCCGCAAGGGTGCATTCGGCAACGCGGTGGCGCTGTCCTGTCGTGAGTGCGGTCACCGGACCGATCTCGGCCCCTTCTACGCGTGCCCGGACTGCTTCGGGCCGCTCGAGGTCGCCTACGACTTCCCGGCGATCAGCCGCGAGGAGATCGAGGCCGGCCCGGCCAACATCTGGCGCTACAAGGCGCTGCTGCCGGTGCCCGACGACATCGAGCAGAGCCCGAACACCGAGCCCGGCTTCACCCGGCTGATCGAGGCGAAGAACCTCGGCGCCGAGCTGGGCATCGCGAAGCTCTGGGTCAAGGACGACTCGACCAACCCGACGAACTCCTTCAAGGACCGCGTCGTCGCCTGCGCCCTGTCGGCGGCCGTCGAGCTCGGCTCGAAGGTCTTCGCCTGCCCCTCGACCGGCAACCTCGCCAACGCCGTCGCCGCCGCGGGTGCCCGCGCGGGCATCCCGACCGCCGTCTTCATCCCCTCGAACCTGGAGAAGCCGAAGCAGGTCAACTCCGCGATCTTCACCGACCGCCTGGTCGCCGTCGAGGGCAACTACGACGACGTCAACAAGCTCGCCCAGGAGATCGCCGCCGAGGAGGAGGGTTGGGCGTTCGTCAACGTCAACGTCCGTCCGTTCTACGCCGAGGGCTCCAAGACCCTGGGCTACGAGATCGCCGAGCAGCTCGGCTGGCGCCTGCCCGACCAGGTCGTCATCCCGGTCGCCTCGGGCTCGCAGCTGACCAAGGTGCACAAGTCCTTCCAGGAGCTGATCAAGCTCGGCCTCGTCGAGGCGAAGGACTACAAGATCTTCGGCGCCCAGGCCACCGGCTGCAACCCGGTCGCCACCGCCTTCAAGGCCGGCGTCGACGCCATCCGCCCGGTCAAGCCCGACACCATCGCCAAGTCGCTCGCGATCGGCAACCCGGCTGACGGCATCTACGTCCTCGACATCGCCCGCCAGACCGCCGGCGCCGTCGAGGAGGTCACCGACGAGGAGATCCGCGCCGGCATCATCCTGCTCGCCCGCACCGAGGGTGTCTTCACCGAGACCGCCGGCGGGACCACCGTCGCCGTCACGCGGAAGCTCGTCGAGACCGGCCAGCTCGACCCGACCCTCGAGACCGTCATCATCAACACCGGCCACGGCCTCAAGACCCTCGACGCCGTCGCCGACCAGGTCGGCCCCGCCGCCACCATTGCCCCCAACTACGACGCCTTCGAGGCCGCCAACATCATCTGAGCCAACACCGCTCGACGCTGGCTCGACCAAAGGGTCACCGTGACGGTTCGCGCTGTGGGTGACGCTTCGCAACGGTCACTCACAGCGCAAAGGGTCACCGTGACACTTTGGGGAGTTCGCCGCTGATTCACCCGCGCCGGGTAGACAGGTGACGTGGACCGGAACGTGAAGATGCTGGCCGGCGCGGGGGCGACGGCGGCACTCGTCGGGGGAGTGGCCGTGCTCGGTGCGGCCGGGTTCATGCAGCTGCTCAAGAAGCAGGCCGCCCACGCCCGCGAGATCATCGGCAAGCCGCTCGGTGAGGTCGCGCTGGATGCGGACAAGGTCTATCGCCGCCGCTACACCGCGATGGGCGAGCCGCTCGACCTCCTGATCGTCGGGGACTCGATCGCCGCCGGCCTCGGAGCCACGCGACCCAAGGGCACCCTGGGCGCACGACTGGCCAAGGAGCTCGGCGACCAGCTCGAGCGCCCGGTGCGACTGCGGACGGTCGCCAAGGTCGGCGCGGAGACGTGGATGCTCCCCGAGCAGCAGCTCGCCACCCTCGAGGACGACTACGCCCCCGACGTCGCCGTGGTCATCGTCGGAGGCAACGACGTCACCCATCGGATCCCGCTCAGCGAGTCGACCCGCGACCTCGTGGCGGTGATCGACTCGCTGCGCTCCCGCGGTGCCGCGGTGGTGGTCGGCACCTGCCCCGACCTCGGCGCCCTGCGTCCGCTGCCGGATCCTCTGCGCAGCCTCGCCGCTCGGGCCTCCCGCCAGTTGGCTGCCGCCCAGCGTGAGGCCGCGCTCGAGGCAGGTGCGCACGTCGTCTCGCTCGCCCACGTCGTCGGGCCGTTCTTCGTGACGAATCCCGACGACATGTTCGCGATCGACCAGTTTCACCCGAGTGAGCTCGGCTACCGACGTACGGCAGAGGCCCTGATCCCGTCCGTCCTCGCGGCTCTCGGTGAGCGCGACACGCTCCCCTTCGGCCACGCCGCCCCGGCGACCACCTGAGCGACCGGACCAACCATCTTTCTTGCACTCTCGGGGGTCGAGTGCTAAACATGAAGCTGGCACTCTCGACAGGAGAGTGACAACCAAGAACTTCCACAGTTCCACTCACGACGTACGAAGGAAGCCATAGAGCATGCCTAAGTTGATTGCCTTCAACGAGGAGGCCCGCCGTGGCCTCGAGCGGGGTATGAACACCCTCGCTGACGCCGTCAAGGTCACCCTCGGCCCGAAGGGCCGCAACGTCGTCCTCGAGAAGAAGTGGGGCGCCCCCACGATCACCAACGACGGTGTCTCCATCGCCAAGGAGATCGAGCTCGAGGACCCCTACGAGAAGATCGGCGCCGAGCTGGTCAAGGAGGTCGCGAAGAAGACCGACGACGTCGCCGGCGACGGTACGACGACCGCGACCGTCCTCGCCCAGGCACTCGTCCGCGAGGGCCTGCGCAACGTGGCCGCCGGCGCCAACCCGATGGGTCTGAAGAAGGGCATCGAGAAGGCCGTCGACGCCATCTCCGCCCAGCTCCTCTCCAACGCCAAGGAGATCGAGACCAAGGAGGAGATCGCCGCCACCGCGTCCATCTCCGCCGCTGACACCACGGTCGGCGAGCTCATCGCCGAGGCCATGGACAAGGTCGGCAAGGAGGGCGTGATCACGGTCGAGGAGTCCAACACCTTCGGCCTCGACCTCGAGCTCACCGAGGGCATGCGCTTCGACAAGGGCTACATCTCGGCCTACTTCGTCACCGACCCCGAGCGCATGGAGGCGGTCCTCGAGGACCCCTACATCCTGATCGCCAACCAGAAGATCAGCTCCGTCAAGGACGTCCTGCCGCTGCTCGAGAAGGTCATCCAGTCCGGCAAGCCGCTGGTCATCATCGCCGAGGACACCGACGGCGAGGCCCTCTCCACGCTGGTCGTCAACAAGATCAAGGGCACCTTCAAGTCCGTCGCCGTCAAGGCCCCGGGCTTCGGTGACCGCCGCAAGGCCATGCTCCAGGACATCGCGATCCTCACCGGTGGCCAGGTCATCTCCGAGGAGGTCGGCCTCAAGCTCGACACCGCCGACCTGAGCCTCCTCGGCCAGGCCCGCAAGGTCGTCATCACCAAGGACGAGACCACCATCGTCGAGGGCGCGGGCGACCAGGCCCAGATCGAGGGCCGGGTCAACCAGATCCGCGCCGAGATCGACAAGTCGGACTCCGACTACGACCGCGAGAAGCTCCAGGAGCGCCTCGCCAAGCTGGCCGGCGGCGTGGCCGTCATCAAGGTCGGCGCGGCGACCGAGGTCGAGCTCAAGGAGCGCAAGCACCGCATCGAGGACGCCGTCCGCAACGCCAAGGCTGCTGTCGAGGAGGGCATCCTCCCCGGTGGTGGTGTCGCGCTCGTCCAGGCCGGCGCGGCCGTCTTCGAGAAGCTCGAGGCCGACCTGACCGGCGACGAGGCCACCGGTGCCGCGATCGTCAAGGCCGGCATCTCCGCCCCGCTCAAGCAGATCGCGATCAACGCCGGTCTCGAGGGTGGCGTCGTGGCCGAGAAGGTCGCCTCGCTTCCGTCGGGCCAGGGCCTCAACGCCGCCACCGGCGAGTACGTCGACCTGCTGGCCGAGGGCATCATCGACCCGGCCAAGGTCACGCGCTCCGCGCTGCAGAACGCCGCCTCCATCGCGGCGCTCTTCCTCACCACCGAGGCTGTCGTCGCCGACAAGCCGGAGAAGGCTGGCGCTGCCATGCCGGGTGGCGACATGGGCGGCATGGGCGGTATGGACTTCTGACGAGGTCCCACGCACCACACACGAAGGGTCTGGTCCGAAAGGATCAGGCCCTTCGGCCATTTCCTCCCCTAGAGTCGCGGGCGTGAACCGCTTCGTCGTCTACGTCGTCGGCGTGCTCGTGATGCTCGGTCTGTTGGCCGCACCGGCGCTGATCTTCGACATCGCGCCGAGCGCGGACGAGACCTTCGAGCCGACGTCGATCAGCCGCTACGACGCGAGCTTCACCGTCGATCGGGACGGCGACCTGAGCGCCGTGGAGTCCATCGACGTGGACTTCCCCAGTGGTGACAGGCACGGCATCTTCCGCTTCTTCGACCGCTACGACCCGAACGCACCGCACGCCCGACGTACGCCTGAGGACATCTCGGTCAGCCGCGACGGTGCCGCGGAGCCCTACTCCGAGGAGAGTCAGGGACGCGGGCGCTACACCGTCCTCCAGATCGGCGATGCCGGCACCACGCTGGACAGAGGGACGCACCACTACGAGATCCGCTACACGATCCCCGGCGTCCTGCTGAAGGACGAGGCCGGCGGCAGCAGCTTCTACTGGAACGTCGTGCCCGGCGGCTGGCAGCAGGCGATGACGAACGTCGACGTCACCGTGAAGCTGCCCGTGAACGCAGCCACCTCCGTCCGCTGCGGTGTCGGTCAGGGCAGTGCCACCGTCCCCTGTACGCCGACCGGCACCGGCACGCGCGAGCTGGGCATCCACCTCGACTCCCTGCCGGCCAGGACGCCGGTCACCCTGCTCACCCACCTCGACCTGAAGACGCCCGCCGAGGGCGGCCATCTGCCGTGGACCATGCGCTGGGACCACGTCCTCGGCACGCAGCTCTGGCTCACGATCCTCGTTCTGATCCTCGGTGTGGCCGGCGCCCTTCTGGGCGCTCGGCTCGGTGCACGGGCGCGGGAGAAGGAGCCACCCTTCCCGCTGGTCTACGCGCCGCCCCCGGGACTCAACCCGGCCCAGGGCGCCTACCTCCTGCGCGAGACCATTCCCCGGCACGCCTTCGTCGCCACCCTCCTCGACGGCGCCCAGCGCGGCGTCCTCACGCTGGACCGCAGCGAGGACTCGTGGAGCGTGGCTCCCGTCGCGGCGGACGACCCCTCCGACCTTGCGCTCACGACGGCGCACCGGCTGGCCGGCGGCCACGGCACCTTCACCGCGAGCAAGCGTGACGTCACCGCCGGCCAGAAGCTGCAGAGCGAGATGAAGTCGTTCAAGTCGGCGGTGAAGCTCTACGCGATCGAGCAGGGACACCTCTCCCGGACCGGCTTCGCGGGCGTCGGCGGTCTCCTCGTGCTCGGCGGCCTCGCGCTCATGCTGGCCAACCTGATCTGGAACCCGTTCGGGATGACGATCCTCGGCATCATCCCGGGCGCCTTCGCCATCTTCGGCTTCTCGATGGCTGCGGCCGGTGCCGGCACCAAGCGCACCAAGACGGGCCGTGAGCTCTGGTCACAGCTCGGAGGGTTCCGGCGCGTGCTGTCCACGCCCAGCAGCAAGGACCGCTTCGAGTTCTCCGGCCGTCAGGACCTGTACACCGCCTACATCCCGTGGGCGGTGGCCTTCGACTGTGCCAAGGAGTGGGCGGACAAGTACCGCACCGAGGTCGGGTCCGAGCCGCCGGTGCCGACGTACTTCGGCGGGTACTACGCCGGTGCCGTACTCGCCCACGGCGGCGACGTCACCTCCGACCTGGTCCGCGACTTCGACAGCACGGTCAACAGCGCGATCGCGTCCTACACGGCCACCCAGACCTCCTCGTCGTCCGGAGGCGGCGGCTTCGGCGGCGGTGGCTTCAGCGGTGGCGGCGGTGGCGGCGGTGGTGGCGGCGGCTCCTGGTGAGTGACAGGATGCGGCCATGCTGATCGGGATCATCGTCCTCGTCGTGGTCGTCGCCCTCGTCCTCTTCGGGGTCGTGGGGTTCAACAGGCTGCGCTCCACCGACGTCAGCGCCCAGGAGGCGCTGGGTGGGATCGACGTCCAGCTCACCCGTCGCGCCGACCTGATCCCGAACCTCGTCGAGACCGTCAAGGGCTACGCCGCGCACGAGAAGGAGGTCCTCGAGGAGGTCACCCGCGCTCGGGCGGGCGTCCAGGCCGCCGCCGCAGGCACCGACGTCCCGGCCAAGGCCGCCGCCGACGCCCAGCTGCAGGGCGCGCTCGGCAGGCTCAACGTCGCCGTCGAGGCGTACCCCGACCTCAAGGCCAACCAGAACTTCCTCGACCTGCAGAAGCAGCTGGCCGAGACCGAGAACCAGATCGCCTTCGCGCGCACCTACTACAACGACGCTGTCTCGACGCTCAACAAGCTCGTCGTCACGATCCCGTGGATGTTCTTCACCGGCCTCGCCAAGGTCGGCAAGCGCGACTTCTACAAGGCCCCCGAGGGCCAGCAGACCGCACCGACCGTCAGCTTCTGACCGGATGCCGCCGCTCTAGTCGGTGGTGCCGAGCTGGAGGCGCAGCTGGAACCGGTCCGTCCGCCACGCGGCGCGGCTGACCTCGACGATCACCTCACCGGCGAAGGCTCGGCGCTGACCACGGACGACCAACGCCTCGCGCGGGACCTCGAGCAGCGCGGCCTCATCGAGCACCGACGGGCCGACGTTGATGATGTCCTCGGCCCAGGTGGGACGCAGGCCGCGTGCTCCGAGCTCGTCGTAGAGGCTGGCCGGCAGCGGCGAGTGCAGGAAGCCGGGCAGCAGGATCTCGTTGAGCCAGGCGTCGACGACACAGGTCGGTGCGCCGTCGACGGTGCGGAGCCGGCGCCAGTAGATGACCGCGTCACCCTCGGAGATGCCGAGCGCCTTGGCCACGGACTCCGAGGCCGCCTCGCGGCGGGAGACCAGTGTCTGTGAGTCGGCGACCTTGCCCCGGCGGACGGCGTCGTCGGTGAAGGAGAGGACGGGCGTGGCGCGGCGTCGCGGACGTGCGACGAAGGTGCCGCGGCCGGGGATCCGCTCGAGCAGCCCTTCGACGACGAGGGCGTCGAGGGCCTGGCGGACCGTCATGCGGGCGACGCCGAAGCGGTGGACCAGTTCGCGCTCGGACGGGGCGGGTGTGCCGGGCTCCTCCTGAGCGACGAGACCGCGGACGTACTCGCGGATGGTCTCGTGCTTCAGCGAGCGCACGCGGGGCGCCAGCACCTGGTCCATAGTTCGAGGATAGGTGGGGCCATGGTCCCGTGTCCGCGGAATCAATTCGAAAGTATGTTCTACTCTGGGCGTATGGACTTCCAGGGTTCACTCTTCGCCACCGCCGGTCTGGACTCCGACGGGTTCGACATGGCGGGCCTGGCCCGCACTCCGCTCCGGGGTGGGGCGTGGGTGGACGTGGCGAGCGGCTGGCTGCCGGATGCGGACGACGTCTTCCGTGCGCTGATCGATCGGGTGCCCTGGCGCGCTGAGCAGCGCCAGATGTATGACCGGGTCGTCGACGTACCGCGGCTGCTGCACACCTACATGGCGGGGGAGTCGCTGCCGCACACGGTGCTTCGGCACGCGCGCGAGGCGCTGAGCGACCACTACGAGGCGGAGCTGGGGGAGCGCTTCCGGACGGCGGGCTGTTGCTACTACCGCGACGGCCGTGACTCGGTGGCGTGGCACGGCGACACGATCGGGCGTGGCCGCACCAGCGACACCATGGTGGCGATCGTCTCGCTCGGCGACCCGCGTCGGTTGGCCCTGCGACCCCGGGGTGGCGGCGACTCGATCTCCTTCGAGATGGGTCACGGCGACCTGCTCGTCATGGGCGGGTCGTGCCAGCGGACGTGGGAGCACGCGGTGCCCAAGGTGGCCCATGCCGGGCCACGGCTCTCAGTGCAGTTCCGCCCGCGAGACGTCTTCTGAGGGACCCGCAAGGGGGTCGGGCGCCAGGAGCAGCGGCGTCTCCTCCTCCACGACGACCTCCCGAGCGGCGAAACTCCTCGAGACCACGAGGGCGAGTACGGCGACGGCGAGCCCGCCCAGGCCGGCGAACCCGAATCCGGCGGCCCAGCCACCCTGGTCCAGTGCGATGCCGATCAGCGGGGCGCCGGCGGCCGAGCCGAAGGTGAGGGCCGAGCCGTGCCAACCCATCACCTCGCCGCGGATGCTCGCCGGCACCAGCCGTGAGAGCGCGTCGACGGTGGCGGTGATGGTCGGTGCACAGAAGGCGCCCGAGAGCGTGAGGAGGACGACGAACGACCACTGGTGCGGCGCCAGTGCGACGAGTGCGGTCGACCCGGCCAGCAGGATGAGCAGGGCGGCGGCGCTGGGCGGGCGCTTCATCGCGCCGTAGACGAGGCCGCCGACCCCGGAGCCTGCTCCCCACAGGGCCAGCACCCAGCCGATGTCGGTCGGGCGGCCCCAGTGCCGCAGGGCGGCGACGGTGGAGAGGTCCTCCGCCGCGAGGATGACCGTGCAGATCATCGTCATCGCGAGCACGGCGCACGCAGTGGGCGACAGCCAGGCGCGCACCGGCACGTGGCCGGCCGAGAGGTCGGAGTGGACGCTGTTGAGCGGCGGGTTGGCGACCCAGAGGGCTGCGGCACCGGCGACGACGGCCAACTGGCAGATCATCAGCGCGACCGGGGTCGGCAGCCACGTGGCGGCGAAGACGCCGAGGACGGGGCCGATCAGGAAGCTCACCTCGACCGCCACTGAGTCGATCGAGAGCGCTGTGGTGCGCTGCTCGTCCGGCACGTGGCTGATCAGCACCTGACGGATGATCGGGAAGCTCGGGACGGTGAAGAGCGCGCTGAGGCCGGCCAGCAGCGCGAGCGGCCAGTAACCGACCCAAGGTGCGAGGCACCAGACCAACCCACCGACGACGAGCGAGGGGGTCAGCGCCGTACGCAGTCCCTTGCGGTCGAGCATCCGCCCGCGCCACGGACCGCTGATCGCGAGGCAACCGGAGACGACCATGCCGACCAGCCCGGCCTCGGCGTAGGAGCGGCCCAGGTGGGTGACGACGTGGAGCGTCAGGACGATGTTGGCAGCCCAGAGCGGGATCCGGATGACCAGCCCGAGGAGGACCGTGCGCCGGATGATCGGCTCCTTGAGCACCTCGGCGTACGTCGCGAATCCCACTCGTGACATTGTCCGGTGACGAATCGATCCAGTCGAATCGTTATCGACCTTGGAGCTGGGCGAGCTCATCGGCCAGATTGGTGCGTGCCGCGGCCTCCCAGACCGCCCGTCCGTGGGCGGTGTGGAAGATCGTCGGACGGTCGAGCAGCTTCTCGATCAGGTGGGTGCGGCCCTCGGTGAACTCGGCATCCTCGAGGTGCCCGAACTCGGCGCGCACCGACGCGACGTAGTCCCCGTAGCGACTGGCGCTGTCGGCGAGGATCGCGAGGTCGGCGTCGCAGAGGGCGGCGCCGTTCTTGTCGCCGGCCTCGGGCTGGTGGGTCTCGGTGAGCAGCACCAGCCGGGCGACCTCCTCCACCGTCTCCTCGGAGACGTGGTCGGGAAGGGCCTCGCGCGCCCACGCCGCGGCGCGCTCCTCGGAGTCCCGCTCGCCGTCGTAGACGCTGTCGTGGAACCACGCCGCCAGCGTCACCGGCTCCGGGTCGAACGGTGTGCCCTCGCTGGCGAGCTCGACGAGGTGCTCGAGCACCTCGCGCAGGTGGCGGATGCCGTGGAAGCGACGGTCGGGGGCGGCGTACGCCGTCAGCAGCTCGTCGCGAAGTGGGTCAGCGTCGGCCAAGGGCCAATGTTGAGGCAACTCCATGGGGAGAGACTCAACCTCACGCGGAGTAGTGGCGCAACACTCAGCTGCTGTAGTGGCGGAGCCACAGTGTGTGCGGCGACTCCTCCAGCTTCGCCAGCGCGCCCTCGCTGAGCTCGACGGACAGGTCGGTGACGACGTACCCCTGCTCGCCGCGGGTGGCGAGGTACTGGCCGGTGACGTTGGCGCCCTCGGTCGCGAGCACGCTGTTGACGTCGGCCAGGACGCCCGGGACGTTGACGTGCAGGAAGCCGACGCGACTGCCCTCGGACAGTGCCGGCGGCTGGACGGCGGGGAGGTTGACGCTGAGGGCGGTGGAGCCCTCGAGCTGGAAGTTCTTGAGCTTGTTGGCGACGAAGTGGCCGATCTCCTCCTGGGCCTCCTGCGTCGAGCCGCCGACGTGAGGCGTGAGGATGACGTTGTCGAGGCCGCGCAGCGGGCTCTCGAACTCGTCACCCTGGGCCTTGGGCTCGATCGGGAAGACGTCCAGCGCGGCGCCGGCGATGTGGCCGCTCAGGATGTGCTCGCGGAGCGCGGCGGTGTCGACGACCATGCCGCGGGCGGCGTTGATGAAGAGGCTGCGCGGCTTCATCAGGCGGAACTGCTCGTCGCCGAAGATGCCGGCGTTGCCCGGGCGGCCGTCCACGTGCAGGGACACGACGTCGGCCTCGGCGAGGAGCGCCTCGAGGCTCGGCATCCGACGGGCATTGCCGTGGGCGAGGCGGTCGGCGACGTCGTAGAAGATGACGTGGAGGCCCATCGCCTCGGCGAGGTTCGAGAGCTGGGTGCCGATGTTGCCGTAGCCGACGATGCCGAGCGTGCGGCCGCGGACCTCGTGGGAGCCCTTGGCGGACTTGTCCCAGATGCCGGCGTGCATCTTCTGGGTCTTCTCCGGCAGGCGGCGGGCGAGGCTGATGATCTCGGCGATCACGAGCTCGACGACGCTGCGGGTGTTGGAGAACGGCGCGTTGAAGACGGCGATGCCCCTGTTCGCCGCGGCGGTGAGGTCGACCTGGTTGGTGCCGATGCAGAAGCAGCCGACCGCACGCAGGTCCGTGGCGGAGTCGAAGACCTTCTCGGTCAGGTGCGTGTTGGAGCGGATGCCCAGCAGGGTCACGCCGGGCAGGTTGGCGATCAGCTCGTCCTCGGACATGGACGCGCTCTTGAGCTCCACCTCGAAGCCCGCACGCTCGAGCGTCTCGACCGCGAGGGGGTGGATGTTCTCCAGGAGCAGCGCCTTCTCAGCCATGCCGCAATTCTAGTGACGTGGCTGAGAAGGCACCGCATCCATCTCACCGCCCCCGGTCAGTCGCCCGACCGGCCCTTCGGGCCGTGGGCTCCTTCGCTCGGCGCAAGCACACGCGCACGCCCGGCGCTTGGCCTCGCTCAGTCGCCCTTGACGTTCACGATCTGCCGGAGGGTGTGGCGGATCTCGACGAGGTCACGTGCGTCGGCCATGACCTGGTCGATGTCCTTGTACGCAGCCGGGATCTCGTCGATGAAGGCGTCGGTGTCGCGGTACTCGATGCCGACCATCGCCTTCCTGAGGTCCTCGGTCGAGAACTGCCGTCGGGCGGCGGAGCGGCTGAAGCTGCGCCCGGCACCGTGGGGTGCGGAGTTGAGCGCCAGCCGGTTGCCGAGCCCGCTGACGACGTACGACGCCGTCCCCATGCTCCCCGGGATCAGGCCCGCGCGCCCCGACTCCGCGTTGATCGCGCCCTTGCGGGAGAGCCACACCTGCTTGCCCCAGTGGGTCTCCTGCTCCGTGTAGTTGTGGTGGCAGTTGATCTCCTCGAGCCGCTGCACCTCGTCGGCCGACGAGAGGCCCACCCACTCGGCGAACTGCCGCACGACGCGGTCCATCATCTCCTCGCGGTTGAGCAGGGCGTAGTGCTGTGCCCAGCGCATCTCGCGGATGTAGGCGTCGAACTCGTCCGTGCCCTCGACGAGGTAGGCGAGGTCCCGGTCGGGCAGCTGGATCCACTGCTTCTTGCAGAGGTCGGCGGCGACACGGATGTGCCGCTGCGCGATCTTGTTGCCGACACCCCGCGAGCCGGAGTGGAGGAAGAGCCAGACCTGGTCGAGCTCGTCGACCGTCACCTCGATGAAGTGGTTGCCCGAGCCGAGCGTGCCGAGCTGGAGCTCCCACGCCTTGGCGTAGGAGGCCGGGTCGAAGCCCGCCTGCTCCGCCATCCGGGTGAGCTCGGCCAGGCGCTGCTCGGTGTGGGCACGGCTGACCTTGCGGTTGGCGGCACCGGCGCTCAGCGGGATCGCGCGCTCGATCGCCTCGCGCAGCGGTCGCCGGTCCCGCGGCAGCTCGCCGGCGGCGTACTGCGTGCGGACCGCGATCATGCCGCAACCGATGTCGACGCCGACCGCCGCCGGGATGATCGCGCCGAGGGTCGGGATGACCGACCCCACCGTTGCGCCCAGCCCTAGGTGGGCGTCCGGCATCAGCGCCACGTGCGGGAAGACGAACGGCATGGTCGCCGTCGTCAGTGCCTGCGCGCGGGTCTTGTCCTCGAGGATCGAAGCCCAGTTCATGAGCTTCGGTGTGATCTTCTCCATCGTGGTGTCCTCTGGTCTGTCCTTTCGTCATCTCTGCAGGTGCTGAGAGGTGTGCCCGCTCTGGGCACGAGGAACGACGCTAGGGAACGGAAATCCTGTTGTACGACGGCTTTTCGGTGTGTCTAGCAGAGCCCATCAGGCACGAGCTGGGCCATCGGCTCTCCCCAGCCCGTGCGCCAGTCACGTGTGTCCACAGCTGTGCCCTCCGCGTGGCCGAAGTAGGGGTGCGCGGTCTGAGTCTCGAGGCTCGATCTCATCTAGGAGCCGCCATGCTGCCCAACGCCCCCTCCGTCCCGCGTCTCGACCCGTTTGTGTCCGGCCCTCGCTGCTCGTGTCTCCACGGCGGCTCCGCGGGGCGTCAATGCGGATCCCCGGCTCACAAACTGGCCTCCGGGAGCGTGGAGCTTCCCGGCGGCCACGCCCTTGAGTTCGTGGGGTTCGTATGCGTGCCATGCGCAGGTCACTGGAACCGAGCCGCCGGCCGGCGGAGCGCGATCGCGCGGGCTTGACCCTTTCGCTGCGGGCAAGGAAACTTGTGAGCAAAGAAAGGGAAGTCATCGTGGTGGGCTCGGCACACCGCCACGGGATCGTCGACGAAGACATCCTGCATGCGGTCGAGAACGCGATCGTTGTCAGCCAGCTTGAGGAGGGCTTGGAGATGCGGATTGGGCCTGATCGTGCTGGCAATCTGATTGAGGTCGGCTTGGTCCGGAGGTGGAGGACAATCGTCGCGGTTCACGCCATGCGACCTGCCCGACGAAAGTTCTTGAGGTGATCCTGTGGTCCGGAATCTCGATCAGCTGATTGCCATCCAGGACGAGCTGGCTGACTACTTCGAGTCGTTGGGAGAAGACGGTGCCGAAGATCCGGTCCTGTCGGCTCGTGCCCGATTGGTACTGGCGGCGGGCAAGCGGTCGGAGGTCGAGGCGGAGTTACTCGATCGCGTCGTGGCCGCTCGCGGCGCGGGCATGACCTGGAAGGACATCGGTCAGGTGCTGGGCACCAGTGGCGAGGCTGCACGCCAGCGCTACGGGAACCGCGTCGCCTCCTGATCAGGCGTCGAGCGCCTTGTCGATGTCGTCCGAGTCGATGATCCGGTAGGCGTAGCCCTGCTCGGCGAGGAAGCGCTGGCGGTTCTGGGCGAAGTCGGCGTCGACGGTGTCCCGCGACACGACGGTGTAGAAGTGCGCGACCTTGCGAGAGCCGTCGGGCAGGGGAGGGCCGGGGCGGAGCAGGCGGCCGAGGCGCTGGGCCTCCTCCTGGCGTGAGCCGTAGGAGCCGGACACCTGGATCGCCACCTCCGCAGAAGGCAGATCGATGGAGAAGTTCGCGACCTTCGAGACGACGAGCAGTCCGAGCTCGCCCGAGCGGAAGGCGTCGTACAGGCGCTGCCTCTCCTTCACCGGCGTCTCACCCGAGATGACCGGGGCGTCGAGCGCCTCCGAGAGCTCGTGCAGCTGCTCGAGGTACTGGCCGATGATCAGCGTCGGCTGTCCCTTGTGCTTGGTCACGAGTGACTGAACCACGTCGATCTTGTGGTGCGTACAGGACGCGAGGCGATAGCGCTCCTCCGGCTCGGCCGTGGCGTAGATCATCCGCTCGGCCGAGGGCAGGGTCACGCGGACCTCGACGCAGTCGGCCGGCGCGATGTAGCCCTGCGACTCGATGTCCTTCCACGGGGCGTCGTACCGCTTGGGGCCGATGAGGGAGAAGACGTCGCCCTCGCGGCCGTCCTCACGCACGAGCGTCGCGGTGAGGCCGATGCGGCGGCGGGCCTGCAGGTCGGCGGTCATCCGGAAGATCGGCGCGGGCAGCAGATGCACCTCGTCGTAGACGATGAGACCCCAGTCTCGGGCGTCGAGCAGCTCGAGGTGCGGGTAGACGCCCTTCCGCTTGAGCGTGAGCACCTGGTAGGTCGCGATCGTGACGGGGCGGATCTCCTTGCTGGTGCCGGAGTACTCGCCGATCTCGTCCTCGGTGAGGGAGGTCCGCTTGACGAGCTCGTCCTTCCACTGGCGCGCCGAGACGGCGTTGGTGACGAGGATGAGTGTCGTCGCCTTCGCGTGCGCCATCGCTGCGGCACCGACCAGCGTCTTGCCGGCCCCGCACGGCAGTACGACGACACCCGACCCGCCGTGCCAGAAGGACTCGGCCGCCTCGGACTGATACGGCCTGAGCTCCCACCCGGACTGGTCGAGCTCGATCGGATGGGCTTCGCCGTCGACGTACCCGGCGTAGTCCTCGGCCGGCCAGCCGAGCTTCAGCAGGGCCTGCTTGAGGTTGCCGCGCTCCGAGCCGTGCACGACGATCGCGGCCTCGGCGTCGGGCACCTCGTCATCGACGCGGGCGCCCAGCATGCCGGCAACCTTCTTGGAGCGGACGACCTCGGTGAAGACGGCGGCGTCGGTGGAGGCCAGCACGAGGCCGTGGGTCGGGTGCTTCTCCAGCCTGAGGCGGCCGTAGCGCGCCATCGTCTCGGCGATGTCGACGAGCAGTGCGTGCGGCACGGCGTAACGACTGTGGGAGAGGAGTGCGTCGATGACCTGCTCGGCGTCGTGGCCGGCCGCGCGGGCATTCCAGAGCCCGAGCGGCGTGAGGCGATAGGTGTGAATGTGCTCCGGCGAGCGCTCCAGCTCGGCGAACGGGGCGATGGCCTTGCGCGCCTCGCCTGCCGCCGGATGGTCCACCTCGAGCAGCAGGGTCTTGTCCGACTGCACGATCAGGGGTCCATCCACGAGGGGCAATCCTACGAGTGGGCTGGCTGCGGACGCGTATTGCATAAAGTCGAGTTACTTACTCTAGTATTCAGTCATGACCGCCCTGACCGTGCTCCCGCTGCTCGAGGCCCTCCGTGACTACTCGCGCGACCCGGCCCTCCTCCATCTGCTCGAGGCCCCCTCGGACGGACGCGACGTCCTCCTGCTCCAGCGCGCCGACGACCTCGAGGTCTGGCTCATCACGTGGGCGCCCGGCGCCGACACCGGCTACCACGACCACGGCACCGCGACGGGTGCCTACACCGTGCTGTCGGGCGCCCTGGTGGAGTACGACGTCGACGGCGGCCTCCAGCTCGCCGACCTCACGCCGGGTGACGCCCGGGCCTACGCCGCCGGGCACGTCCACAACGTGCGCAACGCCGGTCCGCTGCCGGCGCTCTCGCTCCACGCCTACTCGCCGCGGCTGGATGCGATGAACCACTACGACTACCGCGGAAACCGCCTCGTGCTCACCTCGGCGGAGCCCGGTCGCGCCTGAACACCCCGGGATGCGAGTGCCTGACCCCGCCCTGAGGGAGTGAGGCGCGCTCACCACTCAGAGGGCGCGCACGTCGCGGATGCGGTGGATCGCGAACATCCGGTCCTCGGCGGAGCGCTGGTCCTCGGCGAGCAGCTGACCCTCCCGGATCGCGCGCGGTGCGACGACGCGGTCGGAGAGGGTGCCGTGGTTGTCGACGTACGTCAGGACGACGGACTGCGCCGAGTCGATGGCGTCGCGCAGCTCGGCCAGCGCATCGGCAGGTGAGAGCGGCCCGTCCCGACGAGGGCGGGAGGCGGCTGCGGCGTCGCCGGCACGGATGGCGGCGACCACGCCGGGGACGCGGGCGGCCTCGCGGGCCACGGCGACGGCCGCTCCGCTGCGTCGGCTGCGAGGGAGGCGGGCGCGGTGGGCGTCGGGGCGCGCGATGTGCACCGATCCGTCAGCCGCCTCGACGACGGGTGCGGCGCCGAGCTCGCGGAGCCGGGGGAGGAGGATGTCGATCGGCGTCGTCGAGATGAGGACGGTCGGCGCGATCCGCCGCAGGCCCAGCGTGGAGGCCTTCGGGTGGTGCATCAGCTCCGCGAGCGCGTGTTCGTCGTCGGCACGCAGGAAGGCCTCGGCATGACCCACCCGGATCGAGCCGTAGGTGCGTGCCGTGTCGTCGACGAGATAGGTCAGCGGCTGCGGCACCGGTGTGCGCGAGACGGTCGCGAGGAAGGCGTGGATCTCCGCCGCCGTCCAGCCTGCGTCCAGTCCGCCGCGCACGCTCGCCGTCGTGAACCGGTAGACGGTCGCCCCGCCCCGTGACTCCACCTCCGCCACCAGGGCGAGCTGCCGCGCGAGCGTCGGCTCGAGTGGCCCCGGGGCCACCGCCGTCAGGTCCGCCTGGAGCAGCACGTGGTCGACGGGCGCCGGCAACAGCTCGGCCAGCACCGCCGTCGCGCCCTCGGTCTCGCCGGCCACCAGCCTCCGGCCGTACGTCGACAGCCCGTCCAGTCCGGTCACCCCGAGGAACCCCGCCTCGGTCACCGCCCACAGCACCTGGCTCTCCCGCGCCCGCGACCGCCGCGGGCGTAGCCACCCGAGGCGCGCGACCAGCGCCGGCACGCCGGTGGTGGCGGCCAGCACCTCCCCTGCGGGCAGCTCGGCGAGCGACGCAAGCACCATGCGGCGGGTCTCAGCGAGGTCGGGTGAGACGAGCTCGGCGACGAGCGCATTGACGGGCTTGCCGGCTGAGTCACGACCCCCGACGAGGCCGGGAGCGCGCTCGAGGTCGAGCCACGCGCGGGCCATCACGAGCCAGCGCTCGGCGGTCGGTCGGGCGCTCCATGCGTCGAACGCGTCGGTCGGCATCCAGGACGGGTTGCCGTCCTCGTCCGCGGCGGTCGCGGCGAGTCCGGCCGCCACGGCGACCTCAGCCAGAAGTGCGGCCTGTTGCTCGTCCACCTGGACCCGGGCGGCGAGCGCCTTGAGCTCACGCACACCGAGCCCGCCGGTGCGCAGCGCGGTGGCCGGCCGTGTGCCCCACGTGTCGAGGAGCAGCTCTAGTCGGCGTACGGCCTCGAAGGCGGCGCCTGCGGCAGCACGGTCGACGAGCTGCGATGAGCGCGCAGAGGTGGGAAGGCCCGGCGGCTCGGGGGAGGTGGAGGTCGGGAAGCTCCCCGGCGCGAGCGCCTCGCTCACGCCGCTCGCCACCCGCAGGCCAGCCGAGGAGCTCCACACGAGCGCACGTTCCAGCAACAGTGACAGGGCGGCAGAGACCGCTTCGCCGCGTGCCTCGAGCGAGGTCCGAAGCACGGGCTGGGAGGTCATCACGGCACCGACCAGCGCGAGCTCGAAGTGGGTGAGACCGTCCAGCGCCCGGCTCACACTCGCCCTGGTCGAGGCGCGGGCGGCCAGCTGGGCGGAGTCCTGCGGAGCAGGGCTGGCCAGGTCTGGGCGCGCGTGCAGCAGCCGTCCCATCTGCTCGTCGTCCCACGAGCGGAGCTGGTCGGCGAGGGAGCGGAAGCCCTCGCCTGCCTCCATCTGACCGCTCATCCCTCCAACGGTAGTGGAGGGTGGTGTGGTGGGATGTGCCTGTGACTGAACGGACCCTCTCCTATCGACCGGGTGGCTGGCTGGGGATCGTGGGCGTGAACGCGACGGTGTTGCTGCCCGGGACCGAGAAGGCCCGCGCCGGCGCGCTGTGGCCGCTCGTCGACGACGGTGCCGGCTTCGACGCCGTGCTTGACGCCCTGGTGGCGGGCGGCCTCTCGTCGTTGCCCGGCTTCGTCCTCCTCGCGGACAGCGGTGACTCCGTCCGCGTCCTCGTGCGCGGCGGCGCCACCGCCACCTTCGACACCGCCGAGGGTCCTGTGGTCGTCTCGGCCGACCCCGGCTCGATGTGGAGCGAGCGCACGCTCGCCGCCAGCGCCTACGCCATCTCCCTGCCCGACGAACCCGCGGACGGCACCCCGCTCGCGGTGAGTGAGGGTCTCGTCCGCCTCGGCGCCCTGCGGACACCGAGCCGCGGCTCGCGCCTGGCCTCGGTCGTCCAGCTCGCACCGCTTGCCGACCCGGCTGGATCCGCAGAGCTGCCCGCCGCGGACGTCGACTTCCTGGCAGACGAGCCGGCCGTCATCCCTGCGCCGCCCACGACGCCCCCGCCGCCCGTACCTCCGGTGGCCGCGCCGCTCGGCCTCGCGCCCGACGCCTCCTCGGACGACGACCTGGCCGACCTCGTCGACGAGTCCGACCCGTCAGACGAGGAGGAGGCCGGTGACGACGAGGCCGACGAGCTCGACGACCTCGCCGAGGACGACGAGCTCCTCGAGTCGGAGCAGGGCGACTTCGGTGACGCGCCGACCGAGGTGCACGACGCCCTCTTCGGTGAGTACGTCGACGACGAGGCGTCTGCCAGCGGCGAGGCCGACGCCCTGAGCTCGAGTGACCCCGCCGACGCTGATGTGAGCGACACCGACCTCGAGGGTGACGAGGATGCGGCCACCGACGACATCCCGGTGATCGACGACGTGGACCCGCTTGGCGCCCCGCCGTCATGGACGCCCGACGTACCCCCGCTCCCGCCCGTCCCGGCCGGGCCGCCGACCGGCCTTCCCGTCACGCCGCCGAGCCTGCCGGCGCCGCCGGCAGGCCCGCCGAGCACGCCTCCGGCTGCGGTCGTCGACGAGGAGCCCACCGAGGCGCTCGCGCCGATGACGCCGGCGGCACCAGCTCCTCATCTCTCGTTCTCCAGCGGCGCCGAGGTCGACGTCGACGGTCTCGTCGTCATCGGCCGTCGGCCCGACGCGGGTCGCTTCCCGCCGGAGGACCAGCCGCTGCTCGTCGCCGTCCCGAGCCCGCACTCGGAGATCTCCTCGACGCACCTCGAGGTCAGGCCCGGCACCGGCGACAGGGCCGGCCGAGCGGTCGTGACGGATCTCGGCTCGACCAACGGCACCCTCGTCGTGCAGCCGGGTCACAAGCCCGAGGAGCTCCGCGCAGGCGTTCCCGTCACGCTCGAGAGTGGCGCGCTCATCGATCTGGGCGACGGCCTCACCATCCGCGTCCGCTGACGACCCTGGCACGCACGCTCGCGGCGTTGCTCGTCGGTCGACGGCCAAACCCGGGCCGCCTTCCCTCCGGCGCCTTGCGATCGCACGCACCAGAGCCGTCAGCTACTTCGTGGCCGGAGCGACGTCGGCGAAGACGTCGGGGCGGTGCTCGATGCTGAACCGCCCGAAGGGCCAGACGAGCGCGATCACGCGCCCGACGACGAGCTTCTCGTCGACGAAGGCGCTCGACGGATCACAGGGCGTGTCACCACCGGACTGACAGAGGTGGAAGGAGCTGTCGGCCGAGTCGTCACGGTTGTCGCCCATCACGAAGAGCTTCCCCTTGGGCACGACGGCCTTCCATCCCGGCACACAGCCGGGGCCCTGCGGGCCGTCACAGGTCTGCTGCGGGTCGATGAACTCGTCCTCGTCCAGAGGCGTCCCGTTGACGGAGATCCGGCCCTGCTTGTCACAGCAGACGACGGTGTCACCCGGCACGCCGATGACGCGCTTCACGAGGTGGCCGCCACTGGGGTAGAGCCCGATCTTCTCGAGGCCCTTGGAGACGGCGCTGGTGGGGCCGGCGTTCTCGGCCTCGTTGAGCCAGCCACCCGGGTCGCCGAAGACGACGATGTCGCCGCGCTTCGGGCTGCTGAACCAGTACGACGGCTTCTCGACGAGGATCCGGTCGTTGATCTGGAGGCCCGGCTCCATCGAGCCCGAGGGGATGTAGAACGCCTGCACCAGGAACGTCTTGACCGCGATGGCGAGGACGACCGCCACGACCAGCAGGATGACGGTCTCGCGGAAGACCTTCCAGGAACTGCGCTCGTCTGTGGCCACGTGCGGACCCTATCGGCACGACGGTTGGCACCTGCGCACTACTCTCGGAGCCATGTCAAGGCAGCTCACCGTCGGGTTCGACCTCGACATGACGCTGATCGACACCGCTCCGGGCTTCGCCGATGTGCTGCGTGCACTGGGCGGTGAGATCGGCGTGGAGCTCCCCGCCGAGCAGCTCGTCGAGAAGCTCGGACCGCCCATTGACGTGATGCTGGCGCCGTACATCCCCGAGGCCGATCTCCCCCAGGTCACCGACCGCTTCCGCGCCCTCTACCCGGCCCACGCGATCATCAACGTGCCGGCCCTGCCGGGTGCCCACGAGGCGATGGCCGCGGTCCGCGAGCACGGCGGACGCGTCATCGTCGTGACCGGCAAGTTCAAGCCCAACGCGCAGCTCCACGTGGACCACCTCGGCTTCGAGGTCGACCACCTCGAGGGCTGGGTCTGGGGTGTCGGCAAGGCCGAGATCCTCAGGGCCGAGGGCGCGAGCGTGTACGTCGGCGACCACATCCACGACGTCGAGGGAGCGCTCGCCGCCGGGGTCACCAGTGTCAGCGTCCTCACCGGGGGATGCACCCGCGAGGAGCTCCTCGACGCCGGCACGCATGTCGTGTTGGAGTCCCTGCGAGAATTCCCCGCGTGGCTTGAGGACCATCTCCGCTAGGCTTTTCGGGCCTCATCAACGCAGGCAACTCG
Organism: Nocardioides sp. Kera G14; assembly: GCF_020715565.1. Classification (NCBI taxonomy): domain Bacteria; kingdom Bacillati; phylum Actinomycetota; class Actinomycetes; order Propionibacteriales; family Nocardioidaceae; genus Nocardioides; species Nocardioides sp. Kera G14. Next base: position 535,490 of record NZ_CP085839.1, read on the forward strand.
ACGTACATCCCCAGCGACGCAAGCAAGAAGAGGTAGCCCCGTGCCCACTGGCAAGGTGAAGTGGTTCAGCGCCGAGAAGGGCTTCGGCTTCATCGCGCAGGAGGACGGCACCGAGGTGTACGTCCACGCGGACGCCCTCCAGCCCGGCGCCGACAAGCTGCTCAAGGGCGGCACCCGCGTCGAGTTCGAGGTCTACCAGGGCCGCAAGGGCGCCCAGGCCGGTCACGTGAAGGTGCTCGACTCCGCGCCGTCGGTCTCGCGCAACCTCGCCAACGCCAAGCGCCGCAAGCCCGAGGAGATGGAGATCATCGTCGAGAACGTGATCAAGCTCCTCGACGACATCCGCGAGGGCTACGCCCACGGCCGTCCCCCGACGAAGGATCTCGGCAAGAAGATCGCGCCGGCGCTGCGCAACCTTGCCGACGAGTTCGAGCTCTGATTCAGGCCGTACGCCGACCCGGCCTGCTCATCAACACGTAGAAGGTCCACGCGCCGAGCACGGCGGCGGTCACGAAGAGGCCCAGCCGTGCGTTGAGCGGCAGGGCGATGCCGACGAAGCCGCCGATCACCCAGGCGAGCTGGAGGGTGGTGTCCGAGCGGGCGAAGGCCGAGGTCTGCACCGACGGTGGGATGTGCGCCTGGATCGAGGAGTCGAGCGAGAACTTCGCGAGCGAGGCGCCGAGCCCGGTGACGAGTCCGAGCAGGGCGACGAGCGGCACCGAGTAGAAGAGGGCCGCCAGCAGCGCGACGGCGGTGTCCAGCACCATCACGGCCGAGACGGTCATGGCCGGCCGGATGTTGCGGACGACCGAGGCCGCGGCGACACCGAGGAAGTTGCCGGTGCCGGCCGCCCCCGCCACGATCGCGATCAGCAGTGTGGGGGACCAGTCGTGTAGCGGGTGCGCCTGAAGCAGGAACGCGAAGAACATCAGCAGGAAGCCGTAGAGGAACTTCGGTGCGCAGTTCGCCCGCAGGGCATAGGCGACGGTGGCGGGCATCGGCATCCGGAGCGTCCCGGTCGCGGGCTTCCCCTCGCGGCGGAAGGCCAACGTGCCCTCACCCACGTTGGAGTCCACCGAGGCTGGCAGCCGGATCGCCAACACGGTCGCGACGACGAAGAGCAGGAACGCCCACCGCAGCACCCACTGCGGGCCGACCATCGAGGCCAGCCCGGCGATCGGCGCCGAGGCGCAGACGCCCACGATGCCGGCCATCGCTACCCGGCCGTTGGCCTTGACGAGCGTGACTCCCTCAGGGAGCAGTCGGGGGACCGCGGCGGCCTTGGTGACGCCGTACGCCTTGGAGGCGACGAGCACGCCGAGGGCGGCGGGGAACATGGCCGGGGACTCCTTGGCCAACGCGCCGGCCAGCACCCAACAGAGGAAGGCGCGCACCGCCATCACCGCGCCGATCGCCCAGCGGCGGCCGTGCGCGACGCGGTCGAGGAACGGACCGAGCAGCGGCGCGACGATCGCGAACGGCAGCATCGTCAGCCCGAGGAAGAGCGCCACCGACTCACGCGACGACGAACCGCCCGAGCCGGGCACCTGGAAGAAGAGTGAGCCTGCCAGCGAGATCGCGACGGCGGCGTCACCGGCCGTGTTGAACGCATGCATCTCGATGAGCCGCGAGAGGCCCGACGCCTCAGCGCCCTGCGCCGACGCGGCCCGGCGGGCCTGGCGGAACGTGAACCGTGAGAACCGCCCGACGCCACGCGCCGTGGCGGCAACGCCGCGGGCCGTGCCGCGAGCGGCGGTGCCGGCGGCCTGGGCCGCCTTCGCCGCGCCGCTGTCCGGCTTGCCGGCGTCCTCCGTCACGGCACCCATCCTTGCAGCCGCCGCGTGTCGCTCCGCCCCCGACCTGACAGCGCGTCGCCGGATCAGGGATGATGTCGCGGTGACCTCCATGCTCAGCCCCGACGCGCCCCAGGCCCACGTCGACGCCGCCCGCTCGGCACTCGTCGACGAGACCGGCGTAGGGGACTGGCTCGGCGTCGGCACCGAGGCCGCCGGTCCCGGCGACGCCACCGTGGTGACCCACTACTTCAAGGCCGAGAAGCCCGGGTACGTCGGCTGGCACTGGGCCGTCACGCTGGCCGTCCTGCCCGAGGGCGCTCCCACCGTTGATGAGGTCGTCCTGCTGCCCGGCGTGGAGGCCATCACGGCCCCCGCCTGGGTGCCCTACCGGGAGCGGCTCCAGCCCGGTGACCTCTCTCCCGGCGACCTGCTGCCCGTCTCCGACGAGGACCCGCGGCTGGTGCCGACCTACTCCTTCGGTGACGACCCGCTCGACAGTGACGCGAAGGCCCAGATCCGTCAGGTCGCGACGGATCTCGGCCTCGGCCGGGTCCGCACGCTGAGCCCGGAGGGACTCGACCAGGCGGCTGAGCGCTGGTGGCACGGCCCCGCCGGTCCGGAGGCGCCGATCGCCCAGTCGGCCCCGCACCCGTGCAGCACCTGCGGCTTCCTGCTCCGCCTGTCGGGCTCGCTGGCCCAGACGTTCGGCGTCTGCGCCAACCGTGACGCCAATGACGACGGCCGTGTCGTCGCGTTCAGCCACGGCTGCGGCGCGCACTCGGAGGTCCGCCTCGCCCGCAAGCACGAGCCGGTCCCGGTCCCCGAGCCCGTCGTCGACGACCTCACGCCCGAGTTGCTCGAGACCTTCTGAGGCGCGGGGCGATGGAGCAGCACCCCTTCGACGCCGCCCGGATGTTCCTGGTCGGCACGATCGTCTGGGCCGTCGCCTTCGTCGCCCTCCTCCCCTTCGCGGGCCGCCTCTCGGACGCCGGCCGCGCGTGGTGGATCTGGGCCTGCCTCGCCGGCGTCGGCGTGGGCCTCCTCGGCTGGGAGGCCGCCCGCTGGGTCCGCGACCGCTCGATTCGGGAATAGCGCCTCGGGGCGTATAGGTTCCCTATACAGTGAGTCCCACGTTCAGAGCCCTCCGCAACCCCAACTACCGGCTGTACCTCGCCGGTAGCGTCGTCTCCAACACCGGCACCTGGATGATGCGGGTCGCACAGGACTGGCTGGTCCTCAAGCCACTGCACGGCGGCGGTGACGCGGTCGGCATTACGACCGGCCTGCAGTTCCTCCCCGTCCTCCTCCTGACGCCGTACGCCGGCGTGATCGCCGACCGGTTCGCCAAGCGCGACCTTCTGCAGGTCACGCAGGCCACGATGGGCATCTTCTCCGCGATCGCGGCCGTCGCGGCGATCACCGGGCACTCCTCGATCTGGCTGGTCTACCTCTGTGCCTTCGGCCTGGGCATCGGTGCCGCCTTCGACGCTCCCGGCCGGCAGTCGTTCGTCTCGGAGATGGTCGGTCGCGAGGACCTCACCAATGCCGTGGGCCTCAACTCGGCGAGCTTCAACGTCGCCCGCCTCGTCGGCCCGGCGCTCTCCGGCCTACTCATCGCGGCCTGGGGGAGCGGCCAGGAGGCCACCGGCTGGGTCTTCGCGCTCAACGCCGTCTCCTACCTCGCCGTCATCATCCAGCTACGCCGGATGGACGCTCGCCTCCTGCAGACGCCTATGCGCCGCGTGCTCGGGCCGGGCGCGCTCCTCGAGGGCGTCCGCTACGTCCGCAGCCAGCCGAAGATGCTCTTCGTCCTCGCGATCGTCTTCTTCGCCGGCACGTTCGGCCTCAACTTCCAGATCACCAGCGCCCTCATGGCCACCTCGGTCTTCCACAAGGGTGCCGGCGAGTTCGGCGTCCTCGGCTCCGCGCTCGCAGTCGGGTCGCTCACGGGCGCGCTGATGGCGGCGCGACGGGTGAAGATCCGGCTCCGCCTGCTGGCCCTCGCGGCCGCGGCGTTCGGAGCGGCCGAGATCGTGGCCGGATCGCTGCCGGCGTACGCCCTCTTCGCCCTCTTCTGCCCGGTGATCGGGTTCTGCTCGCTGACCCTGCTCAACAGCGCCAACTCGACCATGCAGCTCGAGGCCGACCCGGCCATGCGTGGGCGCGTGATGGCCCTCTACATGACGGTCGTGCAGGGCGGGACCCCGCTCGGTGCGCCCATCATCGGATGGATCGGTGCGGAGTACGGCGCCCGCTGGACGCTCTGGCTCGGCGGCGGCATGACGATCGTGGGTGCGATCCTCGGCATCGCCGTGTTCGCACGCCTGCGAGCGGGCTCGCTCCGCGGCCTGGTTGGCGTTTTGACCCCCTCACCGGCGCGCCGGTAGCCTTGGTGATCGTGTCTGGAACAGGGCAGACACTTTTCACCTCCGGGGCACTGCGCAGCGGAGAGATAGTAGAACAAGAAAGGGAACCACCAAGGTGCCCACCATTAACCAGCTGGTCCGCAAGGGCCGCCAGGACAAGGCGTCCAAGACCAAGACGCCTGCCCTGAAGGGGTCTCCGCAGCGCCGTGGCGTCTGCACCCGCGTCTACACCACCACGCCCAAGAAGCCGAACTCCGCCCTCCGGAAGGTCGCCCGTGTGCGCCTTTCGTCCGGCGTCGAGGTCACCGCTTACATCCCGGGCGTCGGCCACAACCTTCAGGAGCACTCCATCGTGCTCGTTCGCGGCGGTCGTGTGAAGGACCTGCCCGGCGTTCGTTACAAGATCATCCGCGGCACGCTCGACACCCAGGGTGTCAAGAACCGCAAGCAGGCCCGTTCGCGCTACGGCGCGAAGAAGGAGAAGTGACATGCCTCGCAAGGGTCCCGCTCCTAAGCGTCCGATCGACGTCGACCCCGTCTACGGGTCGCAGCTCGTCACCCAGCTCGTCTCCAAGGTCCTGAAGGACGGCAAGAAGCAGGTTGCCCAGCGCATCGTGTACTCCGCCCTCGAGGGTTGCCGCGAGAAGACCGGCACCGACCCGGTGCTGACGCTCAAGCGCGCCATGGACAACGTCAAGCCGGCCATCGAGGTCAAGTCCCGCCGTGTCGGTGGCGCGACCTACCAGGTCCCGATCGAGGTCAAGGGCACGCGTGGCACCACGCTCGCGCTGCGCTGGCTCGTCGGCTACGCCGCCGACCGTCGTGAGAAGACGATGGCCGAGCGCCTCATGAACGAGATCCTCGACGCGAGCAACGGCCTCGGTGCCGCTGTGAAGAAGCGCGAGGACACCCACAAGATGGCCGAGTCCAACAAGGCCTTCGCGCACTACCGCTGGTGATCATTCCTCCTGCCGCCGACCGGCGCGACCCGCTGGTCGGTGGCAGGAGGTCACCAACTCACTCCTACTCCTAAGGAACCCCTGACAGTGGCTGTCGACATCACCACCGACCTCAACGTCGTCCGCAACATCGGCATCATGGCTCACATCGACGCCGGTAAGACGACGACGACCGAGCGCATCCTCTTCTACACCGGTATCTCCTACAAGATCGGTGAGGTGCACGAGGGTGCCGCCACCATGGACTGGATGGAGCAGGAGCAGGAGCGCGGCATCACGATCACGTCCGCCGCGACGACCTGCTGGTGGAAGAAGCACCAGATCAACATCATCGACACCCCCGGTCACGTGGACTTCACCGTCGAGGTGGAGCGTTCGCTCCGCGTCCTCGACGGTGCCGTCGCCGTGTTCGACGGTGTGGCCGGCGTCGAGCCGCAGTCGCAGACGGTGTGGCGCCAGGCCAACAAGTACGCCGTCCCGCGGATGTGCTTCGTCAACAAGCTCGACCGCACCGGTGCCGACTTCTACCGCGTCGTCGACTCGATCGTGAACAAGCTCAACTCCACCCCGCTCATCCTCCAGATCCCGATCGGTGCCGAGGGTGACTTCATCGGCGTCGTCGACCTGGTCGAGATGAACGCCAAGGTGTGGCGCGGCGAGACCGCCCAGGGCGAGGACTACGTCGTCGAGGAGATCCCCGCGGACCTGGCCGACAAGGCCGCCGAGTACCGCGAGAAGCTGATCGAGACGCTGGCCGAGGCCGACGACGAGATCATGGAGACCTACCTCGAGGACGGTGACACGTTCGACGTGCCGACCCTCAAGGCGGCCATCCGTCGCGCGACGCTCGCCGACAAGCTCAACCCGATCCTCACCGGCACCGCGTTCAAGAACAAGGGCGTCCAGCCCCTGCTCGACGCGATCATCGACTACCTCCCGTCGCCCCTCGACGTCGAGGGCATCGTCGGCCACAAGCCGAACGCCGAGGAGACCCCGGAGAACGAGATCGTCCGCCGGCCGTCGGCCGACGAGCCGCTCGCCGCGCTGGCGTTCAAGATCGCCTCCGACCCGCACCTCGGCAAGCTCACGTTCGTCCGCGTCTACTCCGGCACGCTCTCCGCCGGCGCCACCGTGCTCAACTCGAGCAACGGCCGCAAGGAGCGGATCGGCAAGGTCTACCAGATGCACGCCAACAAGCGTGAGGAGATCGCCTCCGTCGGCGCCGGCCAGATCGTCGCCGTCATGGGCCTCAAGGACACCCGTACCGGTCACACGCTCTCCGACGACAAGCAGCAGGTCGTCCTCGAGTCGATGACCTTCCCGGCCCCGGTGATCGAGGTCGCCATCGAGCCGAAGACGAAGTCCGACCAGGAGAAGCTCGGCGTCGCCATCCAGCGTCTCGCCGAGGAGGACCCGACCTTCGTCGTCAAGACCGACGAGGAGACCGGCCAGACCATCATCGCGGGTATGGGCGAGCTCCACCTGGAGATCCTCGTCGACCGCATGAAGCGCGAGTTCAAGGTCGAGGCGACCGTCGGCAAGCCGCAGGTCGCCTACCGCGAGACCATCCGCGGCACGGTCACCGGCCACAGCTACACGCACAAGAAGCAGACCGGTGGTACGGGTCAGTTCGCCAAGGTGATCATCAACATCGAGCCGAACATCAACCCGGAGACGGGCCTGGGTGCGGGCTACGAGTTCGTCAACCAGGTCACCGGTGGTCGCGTCCCGCGTGAGTACATTCCGTCGGTCGACCAGGGCGCCCAGGAGGCCATGCAGTTCGGCATCCTGGCCGGCTACCCCATGGTCGACGTGAAGGTCACCCTCGAGGACGGCGCCTACCACGACGTCGACTCCTCCGAGCTCGCCTTCAAGATCGCCGGCAACCAGGCCTTCAAGGAGGCCGCCCGCATGGCCAAGCCGGTCCTGCTGGAGCCGATGTTCGCCGTTGAGGTCACGACCCCCGAGGACTTCCTCGGCACCGTGATCGGCGACATCAACTCCCGCCGCGGCCAGATCCGCGCGCAGGAGGAGAGCCACGGCGACCTCGTCGTGTCCGCCCTTGTGCCGCTGTCCGAGATGTTCGGGTACGTTGGCGACCTGAGGTCCAAGACCTCCGGTCAGGCTTCGTACTCGATGGAGTTCGACTCGTACGCCGAGGTTCCCACGAACGTCGCCGACGAGATCATCAAGAAGGCTCGCGGCGAGTGATCGTCCCCCTGAGGATTTGTCCTCAGGGAGCCTGCGGCAACACCCTTTAGTACGAGTCAAGCAAGTAACCCACACAGGAGGAGCCCACAGTGGCTAAGGCGAAGTTCGAGCGGACCAAGCCGCACGTCAACATCGGCACGATCGGTCACATCGACCACGGTAAGACGACTCTTACCGCGGCGATCACCAAGGTGCTGCACGACGCTTACCCGGACATCAACCCGTTCACGCCGTTCGACGAGATCGACAAGGCTCCCGAGGAGCGCCAGCGCGGTATCACCATCTCGATCGCGCACGTCGAGTACCAGACCGAGGGTCGTCACTACGCCCACGTCGACTGCCCGGGTCACGCGGACTACATCAAGAACATGATCACCGGTGCGGCCCAGATGGACGGCGCGATCCTCGTGGTCGCCGCCACCGACGGTCCGATGCCGCAGACGCGTGAGCACGTGCTGCTCGCCCGCCAGGTCGGCGTGCCGGCCCTGGTCGTGGCGCTCAACAAGTGCGACATGGTCGACGACGAGGAGCTCATCGAGCTCGTCGAGATGGAGGTGCGCGAGCTCCTCAACGAGTACGAGTTCCCGGGCGACGACATCCCGGTCGTTCGCGTGGCCGCCTTCCCGGCGCTGCAGGGCGACGCCAAGTGGGGCGAGTCCGTCCTCGAGCTCATGAAGGCCGTGGACGACTACATCCCGACCCCCGAGCGTGACACCGAGAAGCCGTTCCTCATGCCCGTCGAGGACGTCTTCACGATCACCGGTCGTGGCACCGTCATCACCGGTCGTATCGAGCGCGGCATCGTCAAGGTCGGCGAGGAGGTCGAGATCGTCGGCATCCGCGAGACCTCGCAGAAGTCGACCGTCACCGGCGTCGAGATGTTCCGCAAGCTCCTCGACGAGGGCCAGGCCGGCGAGAACGTCGGTCTCCTTCTTCGTGGTACGAAGCGCGAGGACGTCGAGCGCGGCATGGTTGTCATCAAGCCGGGCACGACCACCCCGCACACCAACTTCGAGGCTTCGGTCTACATCCTCTCGAAGGAGGAGGGCGGCCGTCACACGCCGTTCTTCAACAACTACCGTCCGCAGTTCTACTTCCGTACGACTGACGTGACCGGCGTTGTGACCCTGCCCGAGGGCACCGAGATGGTCATGCCGGGTGACAACACCGAGATGTCGGTGGAGCTCATCCAGCCCATCGCCATGGACGAGGGTCTCCGCTTCGCCATCCGTGAGGGCGGCCGCACCGTTGGTGCCGGTCGAGTCACCAAGATCACCAAGTGATCACTGCGGCGTGAGCCGCTAGCTTCAGCGAAGGCCCCCGGGATTCCCGGGGGCCTTCGTCATGCAACGACAGAACGGCTCCGATGAACGACGACTCGCACGACCGCCACGGCAGGCTCGCCCGCTCCCGTAACGCCTCCCCGGACGCGCGTCCGAACGTGCGCCTCTCCGAAGACGGCCGCCCGCTCCGGGAGGTGCTCTCCTACGCCCGCCGCGGCAGCCGCTTCACCAAGCGCCAGGCCGAGGCGTGGGAGCGTCGTGCGGGCGAATGGGTGAAGGGCGCGGACGCCGTCGAGGACATCGAGGTGCCGCTCGACATCAACGCCGCGTGGTTCGGCCGCGAAGCACCGCTCTACGTCGAGATCGGCTCCGGTGTGGGGGAGACGACGGCGTCCTACGCCGCCGCCCACCCGGACGTGAACGTGCTGGCCTTCGAAGTCTGGCTGCCGGGTGTGGCGGACACCCTGGCGCGGGTCGAGGAGGCCGGCTCCGCCGGTGAGCCCCTCACGAACGTGCGGCTCTGCACGGTCGACGCCGCCTGGTCGATCACCGAGCTCTTCCGGCCGGGGAGCATCACGGAGCTGTGGACGCTCTTCCCCGACCCGTGGCACAAGAAGCGCCACCACAAGCGCCGCCTGATCAACCAACCGTTCATCGGCACGGCGGCCTCGCGGCTCGTCGACGGTGGCACGTGGCGTCTGGCCACGGACTGGGCCGACTACGCCGAGCACATCGCCGAGGCGATGGCGACGGAGCCCACGCTGACGGGCGGAGCGGTCGCCCGTTGGGACGAGCGACCGCTCACGAAGTTCGAGCGCCGGGGTCTTGCCGAGGGCCGCGAGATCGCGGACTTCGCCTACACCCGGACCCGCTGATCAGCAGGGGCCGAGGGAGCTCGCGCCGCTGCGCGCGAGAAGAGGCGCCGTGTTCAGCGCGCGACGCTTCTTCTTCTTCTTGGTGGTCCGCTTGAGCGTCCAGTAACGGGCCCAGTCCAACTGCGTCTGGACGAGCGCGGTGTGCTTCGACGCGTCGGTCGAGGCGAGCAGCGTCTCGCGGAACATGAAGGCGGTGTTCCTGATCGACGCGGGCCGCGGGGCCCGGCGTACGACCTTGCCGTCGAGGAACCACGTGATCACGGTCGGCTTCAGCTCCACGGCCCACACGTGCCAGGCCGACTGCTTGGAGTTGACCGGGCCGCTCCAGTGCCGGGAGCTGTTCAGGTCGGCGACCTGCGACCACGGCGTCACGGTGCCGGCGTACGTCGCCCCCGGAGCCGTGACTCCGATGGTGGCCGTGCGCCGGACGGCCGGGTTGTAGCCCGACATCAGGATCGACGTCGGCGTACACCGAACGGCCGGCGAGCCATAGGGCACGAGCTCGAGGCGGACGTTGTAGTCGACGGCCGGCACGTTCTCCCACGCGCCGGTCGAGGGGTTCTGCATCTGGATGGTCGAGGAACCCGGGTCCCGCTTCGACAGGCTGCGGAAGCGCACCTCCCACCGGCCGTTGACCTTGCCGAAGCGCCACGTCGTGAAGAGGTTCCCGGCGTCAGGCCCGGCCATCGTCTTGAGCGTCCCGCTCCCCGCCTTCCCGGATGCCCACGTGGTGGCGTGACCGTTGAGGCTCCATGCCGCCGGAGGGTGGACCCCCTTGGCCGACTCGAACTCCATCCGTTTGGCCGCGGGGTACCAGCCGTAGGTGGAGCCGGCGTGGATGAGCTCGAACTTCGTGCACCCGCTCGCACGCCCGCAGGACCCCTTCTTCGCCGACGCAGGGCCGGCGGTGACGAGGGAGAAGCAGAGCGCCACGGCCAGCGCGAAGACGGAGGTGCGTCGCATCGTGGGGGTCATGGGTGGAAACGTAGCCTCAGCAGGCGGTCTTATTCACGTGTTGCGTGGGTGACGGCGCCGAGCCGAGTGCGCGGCCCTTCTTCTTCATCGACCAGTAGCGGGCCCAGTCGAGCTGGAGGCGGGTCTTCTCCATGGAGGCGCCGTCGACGGGGACGAGGCGCGCCTGCATCGTGAAGGCGGTGCCGGACAGCGCCGCCGGACGGTCCTCGAGGGAGACGAGGTGCGCGTCGACGAACCACGCGATGTGCTTCTTCGTCACCTCGACGCCGAAGACGTGCCACTCGTCGTCGCCGATCTGGCGGCCGAGCTTCTTGGAGTAGGTGAAGGTCGCAGCGGGAAGCGTGTGCGCCTCCACGTGGTAGGTGTTCTTCCGGGCCGGCGTGTAGTCGAGGAAGGTCACGTCCTGGGCGCCGCAGTGCCGGGCGGCCTTGGTCGCGGGGGTGAGCGCCAACTGGACGCGGAAGTGCTGGCCGGCGCCGTACGTGCGCGTGCGCATGCGCGACTCCCAGCGGCCCTGGGTGTAGGCGACGTTGGACCAGGTCGAGGCGACGGGCTTCGCGTGGACGCCCTTGTTGCCCACGATCGTGAGCATGCCGTTCTGCTGGTACTCGCGGCCGGCGCCGCTGAGGTCCCACTGCTTGGGGGCCTTGCGGCCGCCCTTGAACTCGTAGCGCCACACGAGCGGGTACCAGTTGTAGGAGGCGCCGGCCGACACCAGCTCGAAGGAGGTGCAGCCGCTCGACCGACCGCATGCGTAGGCCTGGGCCGGAGCGGGGGAGAGGGGAAGGAGGATTGCAAGGACCGACCCGAGCGCGGCCAGCCGGAGGGCGAAGGATTTCGTCAGATTCTGCCGTGGCATCCGAGGACGCTAACCCGGTCGCCGGACGTCGCCCCAATCGTGGAGAATCGCTCGGTGACCCTCACCGCCGCCCCCGTCGTACGCCGACGGCGACTCCACCGCGCGTGGGTGGTGGCCACGGTGACGATGCTGGCGCTCGTCGCCGCCGCAGGCTTCCGATCCTCGACGGGAGCCCTGCTCGAGCCGCTCGAGCGCGACTTCGGCTGGTCCCGGGGCGTGACCTCGGGCGCAGTCTCGCTCAACCTCATCGTCTACGGCCTGACCGCGCCGTTCGCCGCGGCACTGATGGGGAGGTTCGGAATCCGCCGCGTCGTCCCGCTGGCCCTGGTGCTCACCGCGGCCGGGTCGGGGCTCACCCTCGTGATGACGAGCGCCTGGCAGCTGTGGGCACTGTGGGGCTTCGCCGTCGGCATCGGGACGGGCGCGCTGGCCCTCGTCTTCGGCGCGATCGTCGCCAACCGGTGGTTCGTCAGCCACCGCGGCCTCGTCACCGGCGTCTTCTCGGCGGCGAGCTCCACCGGACAGCTGGTCTTCCTGCCGCTGATCGCCCACCTCGTCGACGGGCCGGGCTGGCGGTGGGCCGCAGGCATCGTCGCCGTCTTCGCCCTCGTGCTGTCGCCCGTGGTCTGGCTCGTGATGCGGGACTCCCCGGGGGACATCGGCGAGACGCCGTACGGCAGCCCGGCCGACGCCGTGCCCGTCCCGGCCCCACGGACCCCGGGTGCCGCGACCCTGGCCCTGACCACGCTGCGTGAGGTCTCCGGCACGTGGACCTTCTGGGCGCTCTTCGTGAGCTTCTGGGTCTGCGGCTGGTCGACCAACGGCCTGATCGGCACCCACTTCATCCCGGCCGCGCATGACCACGGCATGGCGGAGACGACCTCGGCGAGCCTGCTGGCACTGATCGGGATCTTCGACATCGTCGGCACGATCGCCTCGGGCTGGCTCACCGATCGGATCGACCCGCGCCTCCTCCTCTTCATGTACTACCTGCTCCGGGGGCTCAGCCTGCTGTGGGTCGACCAACTGCTCGGAGACTCGATCCACCCGAGCCTCTTCCTCTTCGTCCTCTTCTACGGGCTCGACTGGGTGGCGACCGTGCCACCCACCGTCGCCCTGTGCCGGAGCCATTTCGGGCTGGAGCGGTCCGGCGTCGTCTTCGGCTGGGTCTTCGCGTCGCATATGGTGGGAGCAGGCGTGGCAGCCAGCTTCGCCGGCTGGACCCGGGAGTCGACGGGCACCTATCTCACGGCGTGGCTCACCGCAGGCATCCTGTGCCTGGCGGCAGCGGTCGTGTGCCTGATGATCCCGGCCGAGCGCCACCGCCGTCCGGATTTGGTATAGCTCCGCGGCGAGTGGCAAGATTCTCGAGTTGCTCCGGCTGGGTTGCCGGGGTGCGGCTACATCTTGATTACTGAATCGCGTCTCCTGGATCTCTGGTCCAGTCGTGTGTCGGTGGTCAGGCTGTGTCCGCACCGATACGGAGACCCGATTCCCACCTGGCAGTCCCCTGGCAGGTGTTAACCCAAAAACCCCGAGCAGTGTGGCCCTTACGAGGGGCGCGATCGCGTGGAAACAGCGCGACACGCCCGACCGCGGGGGTCGGACTGTTGAAGAGAAGGACGAGAGAGACAGATGGCGGGACAGAAGATCCGCATCAGGCTCAAGGCCTATGACCACGAGGTGATCGACACCTCGGCGCGCAAGATCGTGGACACCGTCACCCGTACGGGTGCCAAGGTGGCTGGCCCGGTGCCGCTTCCGACGGAGAAGAACGTCTACTGCGTCATTCGCTCGCCCCACAAGTACAAGGACTCTCGCGAGCACTTCGAGATGCGCACCCACAAGCGCCTCATCGACATCATCGACCCCACGCCGAAGACCGTCGACTCGCTCATGCGTCTCGACCTGCCTGCCGGCGTCGACATCGAGATCAAGCTCTGAGGGAGACGATTGAGATGACTTTCGAGCGTAATGTGAAGGGTCTTCTGGGCACCAAGCTCGGCATGACCCAGGTCTGGGATGAGAACAACAAGGTCATCCCCGTGACCGTCGTCGCCGCCGCGACCAACGTCGTCACGCAGATCCGCCAGCCCGAGGTGGACGGCTACAACGCCATCCAGGTCGGTTTCGGCGAGATCGCGAGCCGCAAGGTCACGAAGCCGGAGGCCGGTCAGTTCACCAAGGCGGGCACCACGCCGCGTCGCCACCTGGTCGAGATCCGCACGGCCGACGCCGCGTCCTACACCGTGGGCCAGGAGCTCGCGGTCGACACCTTCGTCGCGGGTGACGTCATCGACGTCACCGGTACGTCGAAGGGTAAGGGCTTCGCCGGCACGATGAAGCGCCACGGCTTCGCCGGTGTCTCGGCGTCCCACGGTGCTCACCGCAACCACCGCAAGCCGGGTTCCATCGGCGCGTGCGCCACCCCCGGTCGCGTGTTCAAGGGCGTCCGCATGGCGGGTCACATGGGTACTGACACGGTCACCACCCAGAACCTCACCGTGCACGCCGTCGACGCGGAGAAGGGCCTGATCCTGGTCAAGGGCGCCGTTCCCGGCCCCAAGAACAGCCTCCTGGTCCTCCGCTCCGCCGCGAAGAAGACGGAGAAGTGACCATGGCACTGACCACTGTGAAGGTCGAGCTTCCGGCCGAGATCTTCGACGTTGCCGTCAACGTCCCGCTGATCCACCAGGTCGTCGTCGCCCAGCAGGCTGCCGCTCGTCAGGGCACGCACGCCACCAAGACCCGCGCCGACGTGCGCGGTGGTGGCCGCAAGCCCTACAAGCAGAAGGGCACCGGTCGCGCCCGTCAGGGCTCGACCCGCGCGCCGCAGTTCGCCGGTGGTGGCATCGTCCACGGCCCGCAGCCGCGTGACTACAGCCAGCGCACCCCCAAGAAGATGATCGCTGCTGCGCTCCTCGGTTCCCTCTCGGACCGCGCGCAGAACGGCCGCATCCACGTCGTCGAGGGCTTCGGCCTCGGCGAGAAGCCGTCGACGAAGGCCGCCCTCGCGGGCCTGCGTCAGCTCACCGAGCGCGCGAAGTACCTCGTCGTGCTCGACCGTGAGGACGACACCACGTGGCTGTCCCTGCGCAACGCGCCGGAGGTCCACCTCATCAACGTCGACCAGCTCAACGCGTACGACGTGCTGGCCGCCGACGACGTGGTCTTCACCAAGAGCGCTTTCGACGCCTTCGTCTCCTCGAAGACCGCCAAGGAGGACTCCAAGTGAGCACCCTGCACAAGGACCACCGCGACATCCTGCTCGCGCCGGTCGTCTCTGAGAAGAGCTACGGCCTGCTCGACCAGAACAAGTACACCTTCCTGGTGCACCCTGACGCCAACAAGACCGAGATCAAGATCGCGGTCGAGAAGATCTTCGACGTCAAGGTCACCTCGGTGAACACGATCAACCGGGTCGGCAAGGTGCGTCGCACCAAGTTCGGCCTCGGCAAGCGCAAGGACACTAAGCGCGCGATCGTCTCCCTCGCCGAGGGTCACCGGATCGACATCTTCGGAGGTCAGGCCTGATGGCTATTCGTAAGTACAAGCCGACCACCCCGGGCCGTCGTGGCTCCTCGGTGGCCGACTTCGTCGAGATCACCCGCACCACGCCCGAGAAGTCGCTGGTCCGCCCGCTCTCCAAGACCGGCGGCCGCAACAACCAGGGCCGGATCACCACCCGTCACAAGGGTGGCGGTCACAAGCGCGCCTACCGGATCATCGACTTCAAGCGCTACGACAAGGACGGCGTGCCGGCCAAGGTCGCTCACATCGAGTACGACCCCAACCGCACCGCGCGCATCGCCCTGCTGCACTACGCGGACGGCGAGAAGCGCTACATCGTGGCGCCGAAGGACCTGTCCCAGGGCACGGTCATCGAGTCGGGCCCGACGGCGGACATCAAGGTCGGCAACAACCTCCCGCTGCGCAACATCCCGGTCGGTACCACGATCCACGCGATCGAGCTCCGTCCCGGCGGTGGCGCCAAGATCGCCCGCTCGGCCGGCATCTCGGCCCAGCTGGTCGCCCGTGAGGGCAGCCGCGCGACGCTGCGTATGCCTTCGGGCGAGATGCGCTTCGTCGACGTCCGCTGCCGCGCGACGATCGGTGAGGTCGGCAACGCCGAGCAGTCGAACATCAACTGGGGCAAGGCCGGCCGCATGCGGTGGAAGGGCGTTCGCCCGACCGTCCGTGGTGTCGTCATGAACCCGGTCGACCACCCGCACGGTGGTGGTGAGGGTAAGACGTCCGGTGGTCGTCACCCCGTCTCCCCGTGGGGCAAGCCCGAGGGCCGCACGCGCAAGCGCAAGGCCAGTGACGCCCTCATCATCCGACGCCGCAAGTCCGGCAAGAACAAGCGTTGATAGGGGAGTAGTCCAATGCCTCGCAGCCTGAAGAAGGGTCCCTTCGTCGACGGCCACCTCGAGAAGAAGGTGGACGCCGAGAACGACAAGGGCACCCAGAACGTCATCAAGACCTGGTCGCGCCGCTCCATGATCCTGCCGTCCTTCATCGGACACACGATCGCGGTGCACGACGGTCGCAAGCACGTGCCGGTGTTCATCACCGACTCCATGGTCGGGCACAAGCTCGGCGAGTTCGCACCGACCCGCACCTACAAGGGTCACGTCAAGGAAGACCGGAAGGGGAAGCGTCGATGAGCACCACTGACCGTCGTAACGTCTCCGCCCGCCGCGCCTCCGTCCTCGGCGAGGAGGTCGGTGCCTTCGCGAGCGCCCGCTACCAGCGGATCACGCCGCTGAAGGCCCGCCGTGTCGTCGACCTGGTCCGCGGCCTGCCCGTCGACGAGGCCCTCTCCCTGCTGGCGTTCGCGCCGCAGGCGGCCTCCGAGACCGTCTACAAGGTGCTCGAGAGCGCCGTTGCCAACGCCGAGACCACCGAGGGCCTCAACCGTGGCGACCTGGTCGTCTCGGTCGCGCAGGTCGACGAGGGTCCGACGATGAAGCGCTGGCGCCCCCGTGCCCAGGGCCGTGCCACCCGCATCAACAAGCGGACCAGTCACATCACGCTGGCCGTCCAGCCGGCTGACGTCGTCGCCGCGAAGAAGGTGAAGTAACTCATGGGTCAGAAGATCAACCCCAACGGCTTCCGCCTGGGCATCTCGACCGACCACACGTCGCGTTGGTACGCCGACAAGCTCTACAAGTCCTACGTGGGCGAGGACGTTGCGATCCGCAAGCTCCTCTCCAAGGGCATGGAGCGTGCCGGTATCGCCCGCGTCGAGATCGAGCGCACCCGTGACCGCGTCCGTGTGGACATCCACACCGCGCGTCCCGGCATCGTCATCGGTCGCCGTGGCGCCGAGGCCGACCGGATCCGCACCGAGCTCGAGAAGCTCACGGGCAAGCAGGTCCAGCTGAACATCCTCGAGGTCAAGAACCCCGAGGTCGACGCTCAGCTTGTCGCCCAGGGCGTCGCTGAGCAGCTCTCCGGTCGTGTGCAGTTCCGTCGTGCCATGCGCAAGGCGATGCAGACCACGATGCGCTCCGGTGCCAAGGGCATCCGGATTCAGTGCTCCGGTCGACTCAACGGTGCTGAGATGTCCCGTACCGAGTTCTACCGCGAGGGTCGCGTTCCGCTCCACACCCTGCGTGCCGACATCGACTACGGCTTCTACGAGGCTCGTACGACCTTCGGTCGCATCGGTGTGAAGGTCTGGATCTACAAGGGTGAGGTCGCCGGCACCAAGGCCGAGCGTGACGCCCAGAAGGCTGCCCGCGCCGGCGTTCCCGGTCGCAGCGGTCGTCCGACCCGTGGTGGCGAGCGTCCGAGCCGTGGCTCCCGTGGCGCCCGCAACGACGCTCCGGCCGCCGACGCTCCTGCGGTGACCGAGGCTCCGGCCGGTGGCGACACCGCGCTGGCCACCACCCCTGCAGAGACCCAGGAGGGCTGACACCATGCTGATGCCCCGTCGCCTCAAGCACCGCAAGCAGCACCACCCCAAGCGGGATGGCGCTGCCAAGGGCGGCACCTCGCTCGCCTTCGGTGACTTCGGTATCCAGGCACTCGAGGGTCACTACGTGACCAACCGACAGATCGAGTCGGCTCGTATCGCCATGACCCGTCACATCAAGCGTGGTGGAAAGGTCTGGATCAACATCTTCCCGGACCGCCCGCTGACCAAGAAGCCCGCTGAGACACGCATGGGTTCCGGTAAGGGTTCCCCCGAGTGGTGGGTCGCCAACGTCAAGCCCGGCCGCGTCATGTTCGAGCTCTCCGGTGTGCCGGAGGACGTGGCCCGCGAGGCGATGCGCCGCGCGATCCACAAGCTCCCCATGAAGTGCCGCTTCATCACGCGAGAGTTGGGTGAGTTCTGATGGCAAACCAGATCACTACCGCACTGGAGCTCGACGAGCTCAACGACGTCGACCTCGAGGCCAAGCTTCGTGAGGCCAAGGAGGAGCTCTTCAACCTCCGCTTCCAGGCGGCCACCGGCCAGCTGGAGAGCCACGGCCGTCTCCGCGTCGTCAAGAAGGACATCGCCCGCATCTACACGGTCGTGCGTGAGCGTGAGCTCGGTATTCGCACCGCGCCGGGCGCCGAGAACAAGGAGGCCTGATCATGGCTGAGACCACTGAGCAGACTGAAGAGCGCAACAGCCGCAAGGTGCGCGAGGGCCTCGTCGTCAGCGACAAGATGGAGAAGACCATCGTCGTCGCTGTCGAGGACCGCGTGAAGCACCCGCTCTACGGCAAGGTCCTGCGTCGCTCGACCAAGCTGAAGGCGCACGACGAGCAGAACAGCGCCGGCATCGGCGACCGCGTCCTGGTCATGGAGACCCGCCCGCTGTCCGCCACCAAGCGCTGGCGCCTCGTCGAGATCATCGAGAAGGCCAAGTAGTCCTACGCCGTTTTGGCGAAACGAGCGAGTGCCGGGGAGACTTAACCGTTCCCCGGCGCTTGTTCGGTGAACATTCCACATCAAGGTTCGGCAAGGCTCGCACGCCCTGGATGCGTGAGAGAACCGGCTCGACAAGGAGTTATCCATGATTCAGCAGGAGTCGCGACTCAAGGTCGCCGACAACACGGGTGCCAAGGAGATCCTCTGCATCCGCGTTCTCGGTGGCTCTGGTCGTCGCTACGCCGGCATCGGTGACACCATCGTCGCCACTGTCAAGGACGCGATCCCCGGCGGCAACGTCAAGAAGGGCGACGTCGTCAAGGCCGTCATCGTGCGCACCGTCAAGGAGCGCCGCCGTCCCGACGGTTCCTACATCCGCTTCGACGAGAACGCTGCCGTCATCCTGAAGAACGACGGCGAGCCCCGCGGCACCCGTATCTTCGGCCCGGTCGGCCGCGAGCTGCGCGAGAAGAAGTTCATGAAGATCATCTCGCTGGCTCCGGAGGTGCTGTGATGACGAAGTCGTTCAACATCAAGACTGGTGACGAGGTCAAGGTCATCGCGGGCAAGGACAAGGGTGCGACCGGCAAAGTCATCCGCGTCCTCCGTGACGAGGACCGCGTCGTCGTCGAGGGCGTCAACATCATCAAGCGCCACCTGAAGTCGGGCCAGAACGCCGCCGGCGCTCAGGTCCAGGGCGGCATCATCGCCTCCGAGGCGCCGATCCACGTGTCCAACGTGCAGCTCCTCGAGGACGGCCAGCCCGTCCGCCTGGGCTTCCGTCGTGACGCCGTGCAGAAGCGTCGCCCCGACGGTTCCACCTACGCCGCGGAGCGCTCGGTGCGCATCTCGCGCAAGTCGGGCAAGGAGATCTGACAATGTCTGCAGCGTCCACCGAAAACACGGCAACCCAGCCCCGCCTCAAGGCACGTTACCGCGCCGAGATCGCGCCTGCTCTCCAGGAGCAGTTCGAGCTCAAGAACGCCATGCTCGTCCCCGGCCTGACGAAGATCGTCGTCAACATGGGTGTCGGCGAGGCCGCTCGTGACTCGAAGCTCATCGAGGGCGCCATCAAGGACCTCACCGCGATCACGGGCCAGAAGCCGCTCGTGAACAAGGCCCGCAAGTCGATCGCCCAGTTCAAGCTGCGTGAGGGCATGCCGATCGGCGCCCACGTCACGCTGCGTGGCGACCGCATGTGGGAGTTCCTCGATCGTCTCCTGTCCCTCGCCCTGCCCCGCATCCGCGACTTCCGTGGTCTGAACGGCAAGCAGTTCGACGGCAACGGCAACTACACCTTCGGTCTGACCGAGCAGGTCATGTTCCACGAGATCGACCAGGACAAGATCGACCGCCCGCGCGGTATGGACATCACGCTGGTCACCACTGCCACCAACGACGACCAGGGTCGCGCGCTGCTCAAGGCGCTCGGCTTCCCGTTCAAGGAGAACTGACATGGCGAAGACCGCGCTCAAGGTCAAGGCCGCGCGCAAGCCGAAGTACGCCGTCCGCGCCTACACCCGCTGCCAGCGGTGTGGCCGCCCGAAGGCCGTGTTCCGCAAGTTCGGCCTGTGCCGTATCTGCCTGCGTGAGATGGCCCACCGTGGCGAGCTCCCCGGCGTGACCAAGTCCAGCTGGTGAAGACCACCATCTAGTCCGTTGAAGGTCGCATTCGCCTGTGCGGTGCGAAACCACTTCGAGAAAGAAACAACATCATGACGATGACTGACCCGATCGCAGACATGCTCACGCGTCTGCGCAACGCCAACCAGGCGTTCCACGACTCGGTGACGATGCCCCACAGCAAGATCAAGCAGGGCGTCGCCGAGATCCTCAAGCAGGAGGGCTACATCGCCTCGTTCGAGGTGAAGGAGCCCGCTGAGGGTGAGGTCGGCAAGACCCTCACGCTCACGCTCAAGTACGGCCGCAACCGCGAGCGCTCGCTCGCAGGTCTGCGCCGCATCAGCAAGCCCGGCCTCCGCGTCTACGCCAAGCACTCGGGTCTCCCGAAGGTGCTCGGCGGTCTCGGCGTGGCGATCATCTCCACGAGCCAGGGCCTGCTCACCGACCGTCAGGCGAACCAGAAGGGCGTGGGCGGCGAAGTCCTCGCCTACGTCTGGTGATTGGGAAGGAGTAGAGAACATGTCGCGTATTGGCAAGCTCCCCGTCCCGGTCCCGGGCAACGTGGACGTTCAGATCGAGGGTCAGACCGTGACCGTCAAGGGCCCCAAGGGCACCCTGTCGCACGTCGTGGCCGAGCCCATCACTGTCGAGAAGGGCGAAGGCGTCCTCGACGTCAAGCGCCCCGACGACGAGCGCATCTCCAAGTCGCTCCACGGTCTTTCCCGCACCCTGATCAACAACATGGTCGTGGGTGTGACCGAGGGCTACGAGAAGAAGCTCGAGATCGTCGGCGTCGGCTACCGCGTCCTGCCCAAGGGCCCGACGCAGCTCGAGTTCCAGCTCGGCTACAGCCACCCGATCATCTTCGACGCCCCCGAGGGCATCACCTTCACCGTCGAGGGCCCGACCAAGCTCGGTGTCACCGGCATCGACAAGCAGCAGGTCGGTGAGGTTGCGGCCAACATCCGCAAGCTTCGCAAGCCCGAGCCCTACAAGGGCAAGGGTGTTCGTTACGCCGGCGAGAACGTCCGCCGCAAGGTCGGAAAGGCTGGTAAGTGACGATGGCCATCTCACTGTCCAACAACAAGCACACCGCTGCTCGGGTCAAGTCGCGCCTCAAGCGCCAGGTCCGTGGCCGCAAGAAGATCGAGGGATCTGCCGAGCGTCCGCGCCTGGTGGTCACCCGGTCGGCCAAGCACATCACCGCTCAGGTCGTGGACGACCTGGTGGGCAAGACGCTCGCTTCCGCGTCCACCATCGAGGCCGACCTGCGCGCGAACGACGGTGACAAGACCGCCAAGGCCAAGGCCGTCGGCCAGCTCGTCGCCGAGCGCGCCAAGGCTGCGGGCATCGAGGCGGTCGTCTTCGACCGTGCCGGCAACAAGTACACCGGTCGCATTGCGGCCCTGGCAGACGCCGCTCGTGAGGGCGGCCTCCAGTTCTGACGAGCGACCGAGAGACTAGGAATATCTGATGAGCTCAACTGCTCCCCAGCGCGGCCAGCGTGACGGCCAGGGCCGTGGCCGTGGTCGTGACGACCGCCGCGGCGGCCAGGCCGAGAAGAGCCAGTACATCGAGCGCGTCGTCGCGATCAACCGCGTCGCCAAGGTCGTGAAGGGTGGTCGTCGCTTCAGCTTCACCGCCCTCGTGATCGTCGGTGACGGCAACGGTCTCGTCGGCGTCGGCTACGGCAAGGCCAAGGAAGTTCCCGCGGCCATCGCCAAGGGTGTCGAGGAGGCGAAGAAGCACTTCTTCCAGGTTCCTCGCATCGGCGGCACCATCCCTCACCCCGTCCAGGGTGAGAAGGCTGCGGGCGTCGTCCTGCTCCGTCCGGCCGCCCCCGGTACCGGTGTGATCGCCGGTGGTCCGGTGCGCGCGGTGCTCGAGTGCGCCGGCATCCACGACGTCCTGAGCAAGTCGCTCGGTTCGTCCAACCAGATCAACATCGTCCACGCGACGGTGGAGGCCCTCAAGATGCTCGAGCAGCCCGAGGCTGTCGCCGCGCGTCGTGGCCTTCCGATCGAGCAGGTCGTTCCGGCCGCGCTCCTCAAGGCTCGCGAGGAGGCTGCTGCTGAGGCTGCCGCCGCCGCGCCGGCCACCGAGGGGGTGCCGGCCTGATGGCTCAGCTCAAGGTTCGCCAGAACAAGGGCCTCGTCGGCCTCAAGCAGAACCAGCGCGACACGCTTCGCAGCCTGGGTCTCAAGCGCATCGGCGACGTGGTCATCAAGGAAGACCGCCCGGAGATCCGCGGCATGGTCAACACCGTCCGTCACCTGGTGACGGTCGAGGAGGTCGACTGATCATGGCTGAGAACAACCCGCTCAAGCTGCACCACCTTCGTCCCGCCCCGGGCGCCAAGACTGCCAAGACCCGCGTCGGTCGTGGTGAGGGCTCCAAGGGTAAGACCGCCGGTCGCGGTACCAAGGGTACGAAGGCCCGCTACCAGGTTCCCGTCGCCTTCGAGGGTGGCCAGATGCCGATCCACATGCGTCTGCCCAAGCTCAAGGGCTTCAAGAACCCCTTCAAGGTGACCTTCCAGGTCGTCAACCTCGACAAGATCAACGAGACCTTCCCCAACGGTGGCACCGTCTCCGTCGCGGACCTCGTCGCCAAGGGCCTCGTTCGCAAGAACGAGCCGGTCAAGGTGCTCGGCACCGGCGAGATCTCCGTCAAGGTCGACCTGACCGTCGACGCCGCCTCGTCCTCCGCCAAGGAGAAGATCGAGGCTGCCGGCGGCACGGTCACCGTCGCCTGAGGTTCGCACATCTCAAGAACGCGGTCGGGAGTACCCCTCGAGGGTGCCCCGACCGCGTTCGTGCATCTCCGGCCCTGTTAGGCTTCCCCGGGCCTGTGGCGCGTCTGTCCACGCCCATGCGTATTCATAGCTGAGAAGAGGAACCTCACGTGCTTGGCGCGTTCGCGAACGCCTTCCGTACTCCGGATCTGCGTCGCAAGCTGCTGTTCGTCCTGTTGATCATCGTGATCTTCCGGGCGGGCTCGCAGCTCCCTGCCCCCGGCGTCAACGTCGGAAACGTCGAGGACTGCATCAACATCACGAAGGAGGGTGCAGGTGCCGGTCTCTACAACCTGGTCAACCTCTTCTCCGGCGGAGCGCTTCTCCAGCTGACGATCTTCGCGCTGGGGATCATGCCGTACATCACAGCCAGCATCATCCTGCAGCTGCTCGTCGTGGTCATCCCTCGACTCGAGCGCCTCAAGGACGAGGGCCAGTCCGGCCAGACGAAGATCACCCAGTACACCCGTTATCTCACGCTCGGCCTGGCGCTCCTGCAGGCCACCGGCATCGTGGCGCTGGCCCGCTCGGGCAACCTGCTCCAGTGCGACAAGGACCTGCTCTACAGCAACAGCAAGAGCACCTTCCTCGTCATGGTCGTGACCATGACCGCCGGAACCGCCGTGATCATGTGGCTCGGTGAGCTCATCACCGAGCGCGGCATCGGCAACGGCATGTCGATCCTGATCTTCACCCAGGTGATCGCGACCTTCCCGGCGACCATGTGGGCCGTCAAGCAGCAGCATGGTTGGTGGACCTTCGGCGTCGTGCTCGTCATCGGACTCGCACTGATGGCCGCGGTCATCTTCATCGAACAGGCGCAGCGCCGGATCCCGGTGCAATATGCACGCCGGATGGTCGGGAGCCGCATGTTCGGTGGGTCGTCGACGTACATCCCGCTCAAGGTCAACCAGGCGGGCGTCATCCCCGTCATCTTCGCGAGCTCCCTGCTCTACCTCCCGGCCATGGCCGCGCAGTTCAACCAGAACAGCAGCGCCAAGTGGGTCGACTGGATCAACACCTACTTCGTCAAGGGCGATCACCCCCTCTACATGGCGGCGTTCTTCCTGCTCATCGTCTTCTTCACCTATTTCTACGTCTCCATCACCTTCAACCCGAAGGAAGTGGCGGACAACATGAAGAAGTACGGCGGCTTCATTCCCGGTATCCGTGCGGGCAAGCCGACCGAGGACTACCTGTCCTACGTCCTGTCCCGCATCACGCTGCCGGGCTCGCTGTACCTCGGTCTGATCGCGCTGATCCCGCTCATCGCCCTCGCGCTGATCAACGCCAACAGCAACTTCCCGTTCGGTGGAACGTCGATCCTCATCATGGTCGGCGTCGCCCTCGACACGGTGAAGCAGATCGAGAGCCAGCTGCAGCAGCGCAACTACGAAGGGTTCCTCCGCTGATGCGTCTGATCATCATGGGTCCGCCCGGAGCCGGTAAGGGCACTCAGGCGAAGTTCATCGCCGAGCGCTTCGGCATCCCCGCGATCTCCACCGGCGACATCTTCCGCGCCAACGTGTCCCAGGGCACGCCGCTCGGGGTCCAGGCCAAGAGCTTCATGGACCAGGGTCTCTACGTGCCCGACGAGGTCACGAACCTCATGGTCCGCGACCGGATCGACGAGAAGGACGCCGAGCACGGCTTCCTCCTCGACGGGTACCCGCGCACCCTCGCGCAGGTCGAGGAGCTCGACGGGATGATCAAGTTCACCGGTCACAAGCTCGACGCCGTCATCGTGCTCACAGTCGACCAGGACGAGATCGTCGACCGCCTGCACCGCCGTGCTGTCGAGGAGGGTCGCGACGACGACACCCCCGACGTCATCCGGAAGCGCCAGGAGGTCTACCTCGAGCAGACCGAGCCGCTGATCGCCGTCTACAAGGAGCGTGGCCTGGTCCTCGAGATCGACGGCCTCGGTGAGGTCACCGAGGTGACCGTGCGGATCTTCGCCGGCCTCGCCTCCGTCTCCGAGAGCTGATGTTCGGCCGTCCCCAGCTCAAGACTCCGGACCAGCTCGCCGTCATGCGGCGAGCTGGTCTCGTTGTGGGGGAGACCCTCGAGGTGCTGCGGGCCGCGGTCCGTCCGGGGGTGACCCCCCGCGAGCTCGATGCGCTCGCCGAGGAGTCCATCCGCTCCCGTGGTGCGCTCCCGAACTTCTTGGGCTACTACGGCTTCCCCGCCTCCATCTGTACGTCGGTCAACGACTCCGTCGTGCACGGCATCCCTGACGACTCGCCTCTCGCCGAGGGTGACCTGATCTCGATCGACTGCGGCGCGATGGTCGACGGCTGGCACGGCGACGCCGCGATCTCACTCTCCGTCGGGCCGGCGTCAGCCGACGTGGCCGAGCTGCTGCGGGTGACCGAGGAGTCGATGTGGGCCGGGATCTCCGCAGCACGGCTCGGCGGGAGGGTCTCCGACATCGGCCACGCGGTGGAGAGCTACATCCGGTCCCAGCCGGGCGGTGAGCGCTACGGCATCGTCGAGGAGTACTTCGGCCACGGCATCGGCACCGAGATGCACATGGACCCCGACGTCCCGAACTACGGCAAGGCTGGCCACGGCCCGAAGCTCCAGCGCGGGATCGCGCTCTGCTGTGAGCCGATGGTGACGCTCGGGACGAAGAAGACGCACGAGCTCGACGACGAGTGGACCGTGAAGACCGATGACGGCTCGTGGGCCGCGCACTTCGAGCACACCTTCGCCCTCACCGCCTCGGGGCTCTGGGCGTTGACCGCCCTCGACGGTGGTCGCTCGCGGCTGGGTGAGCTCTATGGCGGGCCGGAGTAGGCGCTAGTCGATCTGGCCGATCGGCTCGCGCTTCTCGGCCTGGAAGGTGTCCTCGGTCCGACCGCGCGCCCAGTACGCCGAGATCGAGAGAGCCTCGCGCGGCACTCCGCGCTCGCGCAGGACACCGCGGATCGCCCTCACCGCACTCCGCTCGCCGTGGACGAACACCTGCGTGCCCTCGGGCCAGGTCGCGCCGGCGACGGCACGGGCGAGGAACTCCTCGTCGTCCTCGCGCTCGTCGAGCAGCCAGTGCACCTCGACGCCCTCGGGAGCGACGAGCTCGATGCGGTCGTCGGTGTCGTGGATCTGCAGCAGCGCGACGCCCGTGGCGTCGGCGGGCATCGCCTCGAGCGCGGCCGCGATGGCCGGGAGGGCCGCGAGGTCGCCGGCGAGCAGGTGGAACGGCGCATCCACGGCAGGCGAGTAGGCGCCACCGGGCCCGGTGGCGACGAGACGGTCACCCGGCCGGGCGGCCAATGCCCACGGCCCGGCGATGCCCTCGTCGCCATGGACGACGAAGTCGATCGTGATGGTGGCGGCTGCACGGTCGACCGACCGCACCGTGTAGGTCCGGACGGCCGGCTGCTGGTCGGCGGGCAGCGTGCGACGCAGCTCCTGGACGTCGTACGGCGGCTCGAGCCCCAGGGCGGGGTCGACGAAGAGGAGCTTGAGGTAGGCGTCCGTGTTGGCCTCCGGGAAGTCGGCCACCGTGTCACCGCTCAGGGTCAGCCGGACGAGGTGGGGACTGAGGCGCTCACTGCTCTCCACCCGGAGGACGTGCTGCGGGCGGGCAGGACGGTTGGGGTTGGCCATAGGTGCCAGTCTCCTCCATGAGTCTGTTTCGCTATAGGTAAGGCTTCCCTTACTATCATCACATGTTGTCAACGACGACCGGCTCGCCGGTCCTGATCTCCGGTGCGGCGAGCGGTATCGGGCGGGCGATCGCGCTGCGGCTCGCCACCGAGGGGCGCCCCGTGGCCCTCCTCGACCGCAACGCCGAAGCCCTCGCCCTCGCGGCGAAAGAGGCGGAGCGGGAGGGCTCTCCCGCAGCTCTGGCACTGGTCGCGGACGTCGCCGACGGTGCCGCGGTCCGCGCGGCGGTCGCCGACGCGGTGCGGGCACTCGGCCTGCTGGGAGGGCTGGCGTCCGCAGCCGGAATCCTCGAACCGGGCGGCTTGGCTGACGTGACGTCCGCGTCATGGGAGCGCCACTTCGCGGTCAACACCACCGGGGTCCTGCACCTGCTCCAGCACGCCACGGCACAGATGAGCGACGGCGGGGCTGTGGTGGTGATCAGCTCCAACGCAGCGCGCGTGCCGCGCACGGGCCTGCTCGCCTATGCCGCCTCCAAGGCGGCCACATCGGCGCTCACGCGGAGCGCGGGCCTCGAGCTGGCTGCCCGCCGGATCCGGTGCAACGTGATCGAGCCCGGCTCCACGGACACCGCCATGCAGCGCGACCTCTGGCCCGACGCCGAGGTCGGCCGAGCTTCCGCCCTCGACGGCGACCCGTCGGCGTACCGGCTCGGTATCCCGCTCGGCCGGATCGCCGATCCCGACGACATCGCCGGTGTGGCCGCGTTCCTGCTCTCGGATGCGGCGCGTCACGTCACCCTGCAGCAGCTCTTCGTCGACGGGGGTGCCTCGCTGTGACGCAGATCGTCGATCGGCCGCTCCTGGACGAGACCGGGCTGGTCTCCGCGCCTGCCGTGCTCTTCTCGGGCGAGGAGACCGTGACGGCCGGCCGGATCCTGTCCACGTCCATGACAGACACCGCCGATACGGCCTGGGCGGACACCGTCGTCGCCGAGCTGGGAGCGGGGGAGCGGGCCGTCGTCTCCCTCGACTTCGCACCGGGCGGCGCCGCGATCGCCCACCGGGTCGCGCCGCTGCCGTACGGTGCAGAGCGCGTCGGGCGGTGGGCGGATGACCTCACCGTGCGGGCGGCCGTGCCGTCCGCGCACCAGGTCACCGAGCTGCCGTCGGTCCACGAGTACGAGTCGCGCGTCCGCACTGCGGTCGAGCGGATCCGTAAGACCGACCTCGAGAAGGTGGTCCTCGGCCGCTGCGTCGAGATCCTCAGCCAACCGCCACTCGAGGCCGCTGCCGTGCTCGCACGGCTTCTGGCGACGCGGCCCGGTCGCTACGTCTTCGGGTTGCCACTGACCGCCTCGACCCAGAGCCCCGTCCTGCTGGGCGGCAGCCCCGAGCTCCTCGTCCGCCGGCACGGGTCAGCTGTGACGAGCTTCCCGCTTGCCGGCTCCGCGCCGCGGTCGTCCGACACCCGTGAGGACCGCCGTCAGGCCGACGCCCTGCAGACCTCAGCCAAGGACCTCGCCGAACACGCGTACGTCGTCGACGCGATCCTCGACGCTCTCGAGCCGTGGTGCGTCGAACTCCAAGCGGCACCCCGACCGGTCCTCGTCACGACCGACACGCTCCACCACCTCGGCACGCCGATCACAGCCCGCCTCGATCCCTCGCGCGGCCTCGGCGCGCCGTCGAGCGCCCTCCACCTCGCGCAGCTGCTGCAGCCGACCCCGGCCGTGGGTGGCGTTCCGGTTGCTGGGGCACTGTCACTGATCGACGAGCTCGAGGGCGATCGCGGTCCACTCGCCGGAGCCGTCGGCTGGGTCGACGCTGACGGTGACGGCGAGTTCGCCGTCACGATCCGCGCCGGCGTCCTGGACGGTGAGCGGCTCCGGCTCTTCGCCGGTGCAGGCATCGTCGCCGACTCCGACCCCGCCTCCGAGGGACGCGAGACGGGCGCGAAGCTCGCCACGATGCTGCGGGCGGTGGGCGTCCAGTGAGGTCACCCCTGCTCCCGGTCCGGCTCGTCCCCGACGACGTTGCTGCGCGCTACCGCGAGGCCGGCCTCTGGACCGGCGAGACCTTTCCCGCGTTCTTCGACGACCGGCTGCGTCGCTTCGCCGACCGCACCGCCGTCGTCGGCGTCGACGCCCACGGCGCGGAAGTCCGGTGGACGTACGCCGAGCTCGACCGGGCTTCCCTCGATGCCGCTGCGCGGCTCTCGTCGTGTGGTGTCGATAGTGGTGACCGTGTCGTCGTCGCGTTGCCGAACATCGTCGAGTACGTCGCCGTCATTACCGGTCTCTTCCGAATGGGCGCCCTCCCCGTCTTCGGTCTCCCCACGCACCGCGAGCTCGAACTCGCTCAGTTCTGCCAGATCGCCGACGCCGCGGCGATCGTCGTTGCCACCGAGGAGGGCGGGCCGGACCGAGTCTCACTTCACGAAGCCACAGTCGCCCGCCTGACCGGTGCGACTCCGGTCCTCGTGGATGTGGCGACGTGGGCGCCGATGGGCCGGGAATCCGGGCCCAGCGGTGTCCACGGCACCCGAGCCGCGTCGACCAGCGCGGGCATCGCGTTCCTGCAACTTTCGGGTGGGACGACCGGGATCTCGAAGCTGATCCCCCGGACGCACGATGACTATCTGTATTCGGTGCGTGCCTCCGTCGAGATCTGTGGGGTGACGTCGGGGACGGTGATGCTGGTATCCCTCCCGGCGGCACACAACTTCGCGATGAGCTCCCCGGGCATCTTGGGCGTCCTGCATGCGGGCGGAACCGTGGTGCTGGCGCGGGATCCCAGTCCGGGCACGGCCTTCCGGCTCATCGAGCGGGAGCGGGTGACGATGGCATCGCTCGTCCCGCCCTTGGTACAGGCATGGATCTCGGCGGCCCGTCGTCGCAATCCCGACCTCTCGAGCCTGGAGCTGGTGCAGGTCGGAGGGGCGCGGCTGGCCGACACGGTCGCGTCCGAGGTCGGGCCGGTGCTGGGCGCCGGCCTGCAGCAGGTCTTCGGCATGGCCGAGGGGCTGGTCAACTACACGCGGCTCGACGATCCGCTCGATCTGGTGACGAGCACGCAGGGGCGACCGATCAGCGCGTACGACGAGATCCGCCTCGTCGACGCCGACGACCGTGACGTCCCGCCGGGCGAAGAGGGCAGCCTGCTCACCCGCGGCCCGTACACGATCCGCGGCTACTACGGCTCACCCCAGGCCGACGCCGATTCCTTCACTGAAGACGGCTTCTACCGCACCGGCGACCTGGTGCGGCAGCTTCCGTCCGGGCACCTGATCGTCACCGGACGCGACAAGGACCAGATCAATCGTGGTGGCGAGAAGGTCGCCACGGACGAGCTCGAAGGCCTCGCGCTGACGCATCCGTCGGTGCTCGATGCGGTGGCGGTCGGCGTACCGGATCCGTATCTGGGGGAGCGGATCGCGCTCGTGGTGCGACTGGAGCCGGGCGCTGCCACCGAGAGCATTGACCTGCGCGCGCATCTCACCGGCGCGGGACTGGCGAGCCACAAGAGCCCCGACGACGTCGTGGTGCTCGATGCCTTCCCCGAGACCCATGTCGGCAAGAACAGCCGACGCGAACTGCGTCGGCTCCTCGCCGACGACCTGACGACCGGAGTGAACTGATGGCCCTGCCCGACCTGATCTCCTACCCGACTCCGGTCGAGCTGCCCACGTCGCGAGCGACGTGGGAGCTCGACCCGAGCCGCACCGCCGTGCTCGTCCACGACCTGCAGCGCTACTTCCTGCGTCCCTACGCCCCGGACTGTGGCGCACTGCGGGACGCCCTCGACCACACCGCGGCGATCGTCGCGGCAGCTCGCGCCGCGGGCTCACCGGTCTTCTACACCGCGCAGACAGGGAGACAGGGCGAGGTGGGACAGCCCGTCCGCGGCCTGCAGGGTGACCTGTGGGGCGGCGGCATGAGCCCGATCCCGGAGCACACCGAGATCGTGCCCGAGGTCGCTCCCGCTGCGGGCGACACTGTGCTGGTCAAGCACCGCTACAGCGCGTTCGCACACTCGGACCTCGAGGTCTGCCTGGCCGCGAGGGGCCGCGACCAGCTGGTCATCACCGGCGTCTACGCCCACATCGGCGTGCTCGCGACCGCCCTGGACGCCTTCCAACGCGAGATCCATCCCTTCGTCGTCGGCGACGGCGTCGCCGACTTCTCCGCCGACGCCCACGACCGGGCACTCGCCCAGGTCGCCTCCTGCACCGGAGTCGTCGCCTCCGCCGAGGCTGTGCTGGACGCCTTCGCACTGACGCGCGCCACCACCTCCGCCTGACGCTCGGCTGTCCTGATCCCCCCAACGCAAGGAACCACCATGACCGAGACCGACCTCGACGCCCTCGTCCGCGCCACGCTCGCCGAGCTCATCCCCGAGGACGCCGTGGACGCGGCCTTCGCCGATCCGACCGCCGACCTCTTCGAGCTGGGCCTGGACTCGGTGCGTGCCTTCGACCTGCTCGACGTGCTCGCCGAGGCCGGCACGGACATCGACTTCGGGGAGTTCGCGCGGTCCGCCTCCGTCGCCTACATCCGCGGTGCCGTCGGCGTCGATGCCTGACCGTCTCCCGCTCACGGCCGCCCAGCGCGGCCTCTTCTTCGCGCACCAGCTCGATCCGTCGAACCCCTGCTACACGACCGCCGAGGTGGTCGAGTTCTCCGGTCGGCTCGATGCCGAGCGGCTCGCGGCGGCGGTGTCGGGTGCGTACGCCGAGTTCGAGCAGCTCCGCGTCGAGCTGACCCTGACACCCGAGGGCCCGCAGCAGCAGGTGAGGGCCGCCGGCCCCGTCGAGGTGCCGGTGGTCGAGTGTGCCTCGGTGGAGCTTGCCGAGGAGTGGATGCGCACGGAGCTGGCGCGACCCCTCGACCTGCTCGGCGGGGAACTCACCCGCACGGCGCTTCTCCGGCTGCCGGAGACCGACTGGTGGTTCCATGCCGCTCACCACGTCGTCCTCGATGGCTACGGCGTCCAGCAGCTCTTCCGCCGCGTCGCCGAGCTCTACGGCGGGGCCGAGGTCGGACCGGTCCGTGCGACCCTCGCGGACGTCATCGCTACCGAGGCGGTGACGGATGATCCGGCGGCGCGGGAGTTCTGGGAGGGCCGGCTCGGGACCTTCGAGGGCCCGGCCTCGTTGGCCGGCCACGCGGCCGCACCCTCGGCCGCGTCATTGCGCCGGGCGGTCGACGTACCGCAGGAGGTGCAGGACGCGCTGGTGACGGGCGCGAAGCGGCTGGGCGTCGCCTGGGCCGACCTCTTCACGGCGGCCGTCGGGAGCTATCTGGCCCGGATGGCGGCGCAGTCGTCGATCCGCGTGGGCCTTCCGCTGATGAACCGCGTCCGGCCCGGCGTGGGTGCGCTGCCTGCCGCCCACACGGTGTGCACCGCGATGAACGTCCTGCCGATCACCGTGCCGGTCGCGGGCACCGTCGCCGAGACGCTCGACGCGGTCAGGGAGGAGCAGGCGGCGATCCGGGCGCATCCGTGGGTGCGGCAGGAGGAGCTCGCTCGCAGCCTCGGTGCACGTGGCCAGCTCTTCGGTGCCCAGGTCAACGTCATCCCCTTCGACCTCGAGCTCCGCTTCGACGACGTCACCGGCGTGGTCCGAAACCTGACCGCGGGGCCGGTCGAGGACGTCACCGTCGGCCTGCGCGGCGTGCCCGGCCGGGGCCGCTCCGTACGCCTCGAGATCGACGCCAACCCTGCGCTCTACCCTGCCGATGAACTCGAGGGGCATGTGGTCAGACTCCTTGCCTGGCTGGGGATCTGGGCCGAGGCGACCGCTGAGGACAGGGTCGGTGACCTCGCTCTGCTCACCGACCACGAGCGCGAGCTCGTCGTCCACACCTTCAACGACACGTCTCATCCGCGCGAGTTCAGCACGCTCGGACGCCGCTTCACTGAGGCGGTCACGGCCCACCCCGATGCGGTGGCGTTGCGCTTCGGCGGTGAGACGCGCACCTACCGGGAGCTCGATCATCGAGCGCGGCTGATCGCGGGAGCCCTTGCAGACAAGGGGATCCGGCCGGGGGAGACGGTCGGGGTGAGTCTCGAGCGGAGCATCGGGCTCTACGAGACGATCCATGCGATCGCCTTGCTCGGCGCGGTCTATCTGCCGATCGATCCGGAGCTCCCCGAGGACCGGATCGCGATGATGCTCGAGGACGCCGACACTGCGGTGGTGATCGACGACGTCGGGGCCTGGCTCGGCTCCGAGCCGTTCCTCGGCGTGCACGACGAGATCGACTCGTCGGCGTACCTCCTCTTCACCTCGGGCTCCACCGGACGGCCCAAGGGCGTGTTGATCAGCCACCGTGCGATCGACAACAGGTTGGCCTGGATGCAGCATCACCTGCCGATCGGCGAGGGGGACGTCGTGCTGCACAAGACGCCGATCTCCTTCGACGTCTCGGTCTGGGAGCTCTACTGGCCACTGCAGGTCGGTGCCTGTGTCGAGATCGCGCCGCCCGGTGCGCACCGCGATCCGCGGGCGTTGGCACCGCTGCTGGCCGTCGCTGACGTCGTCCACTTCGTGCCGTCGATGCTGCGCGCACTCCTCAGTGACCGGACCGCCCGCGAACAGATCCGTGCCGTCGGTGGGGTGCGCCATGTCGTCACCTCCGGAGAGGCGCTGACCCCCGACCTGGTCGCCGAATCCCAGCACTGGCTGGGGAATGCGCCGACCAACCTCTACGGCCCCACCGAGGCGGCGGTCGACGTCACCGTGTGGGACACGGCGGTCGGTGAGGACGTCGTGCCCATCGGCCGGCCGATCTGGAACACGACCTGCTTCGTCCTCGACACTGGCGGACGACCGGTGCCGGTCGGCGCGGTCGGAGAGCTGTGGCTCGGTGGCGTGCAGCTTGCCGACGGGTACGTCGGCCGGCCGGAGCTCACGGCGGAACGGTTCGTCGCGAGCGAGGAGTTCGGCCGGATCTATCGGACCGGCGACCTGGCGGCCTGGCGCCCTGACGGATCGCTGCGCTATCTCGGCCGCACCGACGACCAGGTCAAGGTGCGCGGACAGAGGGTCGAGCTCGGCGAGATCGAGGCCGTGGTCTCCGGGATCGTCGGCGTCGACGGTGCGGTCGCCGGCGTCGTCGACGGGATGCTCGCCTGTTGGTACGTGAGCAGTGAGGGGGATGGCGACGATGTGGCGGCATTGCGGCAGGCGATCTCCGCCACCCTTCCCGCGGCCTGGGTCCCGAGCCACCTGATCCGCGTCGAGACGATCCCGGTGGGGTCGAGCGGCAAGGCCGATCGGCAGACATTGGCACGACGCCACCCGCCGACGGCTGCCGCCGGGAACGGTGCCGGGTCGTTCCTCGAGCAACGCCTGGCCGAGCTGGTCGCCGGCATCCTCGGACTCGCCTCGGTGCCGACCGACGCCGACTTCTTCGACCTCGGAGGCGACTCGCTCAAGGTCCTCCAGCTGCTCGGTGCCCTCGAGGTCGAGTGGGGCGTCGAGCTCGGCCTGGCCGATGTCTTCGACGCGCCGACCGCGGCAGGGCTCGCACCTGCGGTCACCGCTGCTCTGGAGGGCGCGGGGACGCGGCGCGACGACTTCGCCGAGCTCCTCACCCTGCGCCGGGGCGCTCCGGACCGTGCGCCGCTCTTCCTGCTGCCCCCGGCGGGCGGTCTCGGCTGGTGCTACACAGCACTGCTGCGACACCTGCCGGCGGAGCTGCCCGTCCACACGATCCAGGCACCGGCCATGGGCGAGGGCCGCCCCGAGCCGGTGGACTCCCTCACTGCGCTGGCCGCGCGACAGCTCGCTGCCATCCGCAGCGTCGTCGGCGACGGGCCGTTCGATGTGGCCGGATGGTCGCTCGGAGGCATGGCAGCGCACGCGGTGGCCGCCCTCGCGCGCGGTGAAGGACAGGAGGTCGGTGCGGTGGTGCTGCTCGACGCCTATCCGCCCGAGCAGTGGGGGGAACTCGCCGACCCGACCGAGGAGGACGCCCTGCTCGGCCTGCTCCGGCTCGGCGCCGCCGTGCTGCCGGAGGGTGTCGCGCTCACCCGAAGCTCGGTCGCCGCTGCGCTGCGAGACTCCGGCAGCGCCCTCGCCGCCCTGCCCGAGAAGATCGTCGACGGGTGCATCGCGTCCGTTCTCGAGGCCGCCCGGTTGGTGCGGACACCTGTGCCTGCACGGCTTCCAGGCGATGCGACCCTCGTGGTGGCCACCGCTCCACGCCCCGAGACGTGGTTGGACCCCTCGGGCTGGGACGCACTGGTCGGGGGAGCGGTGCATCGGGCGGAGGTCGCCGCGACACACGGCGAGCTCGTCAGACACCCCGACGTCGCGAAGCTGCTCGCCTCCCTCGTGGGACAGTAGGCGGGTGCAGCCGGTCGTCCGCTTCGAACGTGTCAGCGGGCCCGGCGACCTCGCGAGGCTCAGCGAGGTCGAGCGTGCTCGGCATGCCCGGCTCCGCTCGCCTGAGGCGCGAGATGCGTACGTCGCCGCCCACCTGCTCGTCCGCGACGTGCTGGGAGAGCTGGCCGGTGAGCCACTCGGGATCGCCCAGCGGTGCGACGACTGCGGCAAGGACGATCACGGGGCGCCGTACGTCGACGGCCGCGCCGACCTCTTCGTCAGCCTCTCCCACAGCCATGACTGGGTGGCCGCCATGGCCGCAGGGGCCCCGTGCGGGATCGATGTCCAAGTGGTGTCGAACGTCCCCGACCGGGCGCTGACCGAGCGCGAACTCGACGCGGCCGGTGATGACCAGGTCCTGCGGAACCGGCTCTGGGCGCGCAAGGAGGCCCTGATCAAGGCCGGTGCCGCGAGGCTCGACGACCTCGGCACGCTGGACGTCCTCGCCCCTCGGAGCGGTCTGGACGACTGGAACGGCCCAGACCCCCACGTCGTGGGAGCCTGGGCCGTCCTGGGATGAGTCGCGAGGTGAGTCAGCGACCGAGCGCGGTCACTTCTTCTTCTTGGCCTTCTTGTTCGCCTTCTTGAGGGCCAGCTTCGCCTTCTTGAGCTTCTTCTTGGCGTTGGCGAGCTGCTTCTTGAGCGCCTTCAGCTTCTTGGCCTTGGCCTTCTTCTTAAGGTTCGACTCCTTGACCGCAGCGATCTTGGCCTTGACCGAGGCCACCTTGGCCTGCGCCTTGGCGACCTTCTGCTGCGCGGGCGTCAGGTGGACGACCGGCGGCGTGGGCTGCTGGTTGCCGGTGCTCGGCGGGGTGGGCTTCAGCGAGATCTTCCAGACCCGGTTCACCGGCGCGGCCTTGTCGACCACGAACGCGTTGCCCTTGCCGTCCACGGTCACGTGGTTGGCCGTGGCGATCGGGAGCTTCGCGACGATGGCGCCGTTGAGGTCGAGAACGGTCACGGTCGTGCCGCCGAAGTTGGTCACGTAGACCAACTTGTTGACCGCGTCGTAAGCGGCGTTCAGGGCCTGCTTGCCGGTCGCGACCTCCTTGACGGTCGAGTCCGCGGCGTCGGTGCCCGCGTCGGTGGAGGTGGCGCCCGCGGCGTTGGCGACCACGACCTCGTTGCCACCCTGCGAGGCGATGAAGAGCTTGCCGTCGGCGTACGTGATGCCAGAGGCGCCGCGACCGCCGCCGGGGAGCTCGAGGCCCTTGACCGTGAGGAACTTCGGCGTCAGGGTCGCGGTGTCCAGCACGAGGACCTTGTCGCTGCCCAGGCTCGGCGAGTACACCTTGCCGCCACCCAGGGTGAGGGCGACCGGGTTGAACTTGTCGCGGGTGCCGGTCTGGACGTCCTCGGTCTTCTCCAGCGTGGTCGCGTCGAAGACCGAGATGTAGCCGGACGAGGTGGCCGATGAGCCTTCGCTGGCCGAGCTGACGAAGACCTGGTTGCTGGCCTTGTCGAAGACGACGTCGCGAGGATGGGTGATCGTGTTGGCCGGGAACTGCTTGACGAGGGAGAGGTCGCTCTCCTTGTAGACGGCCACCGAGGCGGAGCCGGTGTTGCTCACCCAGACGTTGCCGTGGACGTCGTCCACCCCGATCCCGAAGCCACCGGTCTTGGTGAACCCGTCGTGGTCCTTGAACTCGTACGAGGCCTCAATGGCGAACGTGCTCGGGTCGAGCTTGTAGAGGAAACCTCCGTTGCCGGTGCCGCGGTCGGACGCCGTGACGTAGAGCGCGTCCTCCTTGGCGCTGTACGCCGACTGGTAGAAGCCCTGGTAGAAGACGCCGGCTTCGCTGGTGCTGGAGGTGACGGTGAACTTGTCGGTGTTGAGCGGGTTCTCGTCCGGCGTGACGGCGACGGTCGAGGAGTAGGTCTGATTCTCAGGCGACGTCTGGGTGATGACCAGCGGGTAGGAGACGGGCGTCAGGCTTCCCGGGATGGTGTAGGACGCCGTAGCAACCCCTGACGCGTCAGCGGTCAGGTTGCCGGCGAGGGTGGTCGTGCTGCCGAGCTTGACGGACGAGATCTTGGCCCCAGCCTTGAGGTTGCCAAGGGTGAGCGTGCCGGTGGCGTTGAGCCCGGTGCCGTTGGCGAAGGTGATTGCCGGACCCGCGACGAAGGAGACGCTCTTGCTGGTTCCCTTGTCGCCAGTGATCGTCAGCGAGTTGGCGCCTGCCGGGGCGGCACCTGCCGGGAGGACCACACTGGCGCCGATGCTCCCGTCGCTACCGGCCGTGATGGTGTCGACCGGCGTGGCCCCGCGACCGGCCGGCGTCCACTGTCGTGCGGTGTCGCCCTGCTTGACCGAGAGCACCTCGCCAGCCGGGAAGCTGCCGCCGGAGAAGGCGACGGTCACGGCGCCGCTCGCAGCCGTCGTCGGGGCGACGACCAGGCCGTCACTGACGGTGAAGGTGAGGAGCACGCTGCGCGGCGTGTCGCCCGACTCGAGCGAACCGCTGAGAAGGCGCAAGGTGTGAGTGCTGCCGACCGCCCATTCCGACGCAAGCGCAGGTGCTGTGTTGGAGGTCGTCGGGAACGCGATGTCAGCGCTGAAGGTGCCGTCGGCGTTGGCCTCGACGGCGGCCCAGATGTCGAAGTTGTCAGCGGAGGAGCCGGTGGCGGGGTTGGTCACCGGGCCGGCTGCGGGCTCGGTGTCGAGAGCGTCGCCGAGTTTGACACCGATGGTCGAGCCGTTGGCCGGATTGGTGCCGCCGGTCCAGCCGGTGCCGGTGATGTGAATCGCCTTGCCGACGGCGACGGCGTCGGCGACGGTCGCGGTCGCTCCGCCGGCGGCGGTCACGGTGTCGCCGTGGGCCGACGGGCTGAGGACGGCGAGAGCCGTCAGGCTCAGGGCTGAGGCGACGACGGCGCCGGCGGATCGCCGGCCAAGTCGCGAGGTGGTGATGCTCATGACGCTCCTGGTTCAGGGGCTGCGGATCGCAGCCTTAATTAGGTGAGGCGACCCTAACTTAGGTCTGACAAACTGTCGAGATCAGCCCCCACCATGGACACTCCGCTCATGGCATTGGGTAGCCCGCGGGCTCGCGAGACGGTGCGGCGACTCCAAGCCGACGTCACATCGGGGCGATGGCCGGTGAACAGCAGGATCCCGACGGAGGCGCAGTTGGCGGCCGAGCTGGGCGTCGGGCGAAGCACGATCCGTGAGGCGATCCGCTCGCTGGCCCACCTCGGCCTGCTCGAGCCGGCCCCGGGCCGTGGCACCTTCGTCCGTTCGCTGAGTCCGGTGCGCGACGTGCTCTCGGGTTTCGCCGCCGAGCACACGTGGGGTGACATCCTCGCCGTGCGACGGGCCCTCGAGGTGCAGGCCGCCGAGTTGGCGGCCGTGCGCCCAGACTCCGAGGCCGTCGCTGCGCTCCGAGCGGTCCACCAGGCCGACCTCGACGGCACGGCCGGTGTCGAGCGCGGCAGGGCGCCGGGGCAGTTCCACGCCCTGCTGGTCGAGCTGTCCGGCAACCGGCTGCTCGTCGAGCTGTACGCCGGACTGAGCGCGGCGATCCGTGACGGACTGGACCGCGGCGCGATCGAGCCGGGCGAGGACGCCGCGGGACGTCAGGACGACCATGCCGCCCTGGTGGCCGCGATCGCCGCGGGCAACCCTCAGGCGGCGGCGGCCGTCGCGGCCATGCATGCCGCGCGGGATCTGAGGGTCGTCGAGTCCTGAGACTCGGAGTGGGTCAATCATCCGACAACTGTTAGGGTCGCCTCACCTAACCTCTCGATGATTGTGGTGCCGTACTCATGTCTGCCCGGACCCGTCGCGCCGCGGGCGCGCTGATCCTGATGCTCCTGCCCGTGCTCGCCGCCTGCGGGGGATCGGGCCAGGCCGCCGACCCCGCCGGGAGCGGAGCGACGCGGACCGTCACCGACGTCGAGGGCACCTCGATGCAGGTTCCCGTGCACCCCGAGCGCGTCGTCGCACTCAGTGAGCCGACCCTCGACGGTGCCCTCGCGCTCGGTGCCCCTCTGGTCGGGACGATCACGGGCCGCGGGCAGAACACGGTGCCGCACTACCTCGAGGATCGGGCCGGTGACCTCCAGATCCTCGGTGGCGTCGCCAATCCGAACTACGAGGCGATCGCCAAGGCCAAGCCGGACCTGATCCTCGTCGACGGCACCAGCATCAACAACAACCCGGACGCGATCGAGATCCTGCGCAAGATCGCCCCCACCTTCTATGCCGGGTACGCCGGCGGCGACTGGCGCGCGACCTTCGGACTCGTCTCCCAGGCACTCAACGAGGTGGACGCCGGGAAGAAGGTCGTGGCCGACTACGACGCGGCCGTCGCGGCTGCCAAGAAGCAGTTCGGGGCGACGTACGCCGGGAAGACGTTCTCCATCGTGCGTTGGCAGGGCGGATCGGCTTCGGTGATCCTGAAGGAGCTCCCGGCCGGCATGGCGCTGGACGACCTGGGTCTCGCGCGTCCGGCCGCTCAGGACAGGCGCGGCCGGGGCCACTCCGAGCCCGTCAGCCTCGAGAACCTCGACCAGATCGATGCCGACTACCTCTTCTTCGGCACCCTCGGCGGCTCCTCGAACGGCAACCCGGATGCGGGTGGTACCTCGGACGAGAGCGGTGCCGAGAAGGCACTGGCCGAGGCCGAGAAGGTGCCCGGCTTCAACTCGCTCACCGCGGTCAGGGAGAAGCACGTCATCCCGGTCGACGGCTCGCTGTGGACCTCCACCGGTGGGCCGCTCCTGATGCAGGGGCTCATCGCCGACGTCGTGAAGGCACTGGCATGACCGGCCTCCTCCGCTCCCTCGCCGCAGGCGCCGTCGTCCTCCTGCTCACCGTCCCCCCGGCGTACGCCGACGACGCGACCACCCCGACTGCTGCCGCGCCGAGTGCGGCCACGGTCGATGCGACGCCGACAGCACAGCCGGAGGAGTCCCCGACGGCCTCGACGAGCGAGCCGGCCGTGACCGACCCGGCGCCGGCCGTGAGTGAGGAGACGAGGGAGACGCAGAGCGAGACAACGGCCGAGCCGAAGATCGAGCAGTCGACCGCCGCTGTCTCGGCCTCGACCCGGACTGCGCAGCGGGCGACCACAGCCTGCGTCGACCACCCGGTGGTCACCCTCGGAGCCGGGGCTGCCGTTCTGGGGGAGACCCTCCGCGTGACCGGCACCGGCTGGTGCACCAGTGACGCCACGGCAGGCTCCACGATCGCCTTCAAGCTCGACTCGGGTGGCGTGTCGCACGTCGACACCAGCGTCCACACCAACAAGACGATCTGGGCGATCGTCCATGCCGAGGCCGACGGTTCCTTCGACGCCGAGATCCCGATGCCGGACGGCACTGCCGCCACCTCCACTCCGGCGGTCGGCGCCGACGGACCGCACTCCTTCACCCTGCTGACCGGAAGCCTCGGTCCGGACCCTGTGCGCTCGATCACCACCTCGGAGTTCGACCTCGTGGCGCCGGGTGGCGACGCGGCCAAGAGCCTGTGGGGCTTTCCGCTCGCGGTCGGCAGCGCGAAGGCCTGGGTCGAGCGCGCGGTTACCACAACGGAGGGCGTGCTCCGCGTCGCCGGCACCGGGTGGCTCACCAGTTCCGGCGCGCCTTCCACGATCGCGGTGAAGCTCAACGCGAGCGACTCCACGCAGTTCCAGCGGACCACCGACATCGAGCAGGGTGACGCCACCATCTGGGCGCTCTTCACCGCCGACGCGGACGGCTCCTTCGACCGTGAGCTCGACCTTCCCGCCGGCCTGACCGGCGGGCAGTACCTCACGGTCCGTCTCGCCAGCGGCAAGTTCGGTGTCGGCGACACGCAGCGCTCACTGCTCAGCCCGCTGCTCTCCGTCGACGGCACGACCTACGCCGCGCCTGAGAAGGGCGCCGACGTCGTGTGCCGCCCGACGACCGCGACCACGACGGTGAAGGTCACCACCCCGACGGTCCCGCTCGGCGGCGCCGTGACGGTCACCGGCAGCGGCTGGTGCAACCCGGCCGGGGGCGGCTCGCGCATCGGCGTCAAGATCGACGACGGCGCGATCAGCCACCTCGACAGCTCCGTGCACTCCAACCGCACGATCTGGGCGATCATCCAGGCCGACCACGCGACCGGCACCTTCACCGCCACCATCGCGCTGCCCGACGGCACCACCCGTACGTCAACCCCGGTACTCACCAACGGCGCCCACACCCTGCGTTTCCTCAGCGGATCGCTGCGCGCCGGCGACACGATCCGCTCGCTCGACGCGGACCTCGTCGTCGGCACCTACCGCCCCAACGGCAGCCCCGACCCGCTCGCAGGCTCGGCCCTCAGGGCGTCGACGCGGCACGGTCTGACGGCGACGCGCACGGCGGCCGGCAAGCTCCGCTTGACGCTGCCGCAGAGCCCCGTCGGCACGTGGGTCTTCCTCTCTGCCTACGTCGCCGACGGCTCACCGCGCTACCCGTGGACCGACCGCTGGTTCCGCCTGGACGCGCGCCATGGCATCACCGTCCGGATCCCCGAGTCGATGCCGACCGGTCGGATCCGCCTCGTCGCCCAGTCCGGTGAGCAGGGTTCGGTCGGGCAGGTGATCGGGTGGACCCGCGCCACGCTGCGCTCCGTCGTGGCCCGCACGGTCGCGGCCGTCGCTCCCGTCGTCTCACTCCCTGCCGCAGCACCGGCCGTGCCGGTGCAGCCGGTGTCGACGTACGCGGGCCTGACGCGGGTCTCGCAGCACGCCGTCACCGCCGTGCTCGCGGGCACGGTCGCCACGCTGACCTTCCCTGAGACCGAGCCCGGTGATCGGGTCTTCCTCACCGTCTACGCCGCCAAGCGCGTCCTTCCGGGCGGCTGGGTCACTCTCGACGCCCAGCGCCAGGTGCGGGCCGACCTTGGGGCGCTGGGTGACGGCGACTTCCGCGTCGTCGGGCAGACGGACGCCGGCGCCCTGGCCGGATGGGCCCAGGTGACCCTCGGCGAGCCGGTGGACGATGTCGAGTCCCCGGCCACCACCGCCACCTCGCGTGAGGAGCCGACCGTCGCACCGGCCGCGACGGACGTGCGAGCCGGCGAGGACGCTCCTTTCATCTCGGCGATGGACGGCTGGCTGCTCGCCGCGGGCGCGGTCGTACTCGCCGGAACGGGCCTGACCCTGCGCACGATCTCGACCCGGAAGGCAGGTGCGTGATGCGGCGCTACGTCCCGTGTGCCCGGCTGATTCTCCTTGCTGCGCTGGGGATTCTCGCCGTCCTCGCGGTCGGCACCTCGCCCGCGGGGGCGATCCCCGGTGACGGTGCCGGCGCCAACACGCCGGGCACGAACTCCTCGGTCTCACCCCGCACGCTGACCGCCGGTTCGACGATCCACTTCACGGTGAGCGGCTACCCGGCGGGAGAGGTCGTCTACGTCAAGATCGACGACGGCAACTTCTGCAGCAACAAGGGTGTGCACGGCGCCTGCGTCGTCCACCAGCAGCGGCTCAGCTCGACGGGAACCGCGTCGGGCTCCTTCGTACTGCCGAGTGACCTCACGCCGGGAAACCACTGGCTCAGGTTCCTGGCCAGCAAGGAGATGTCCGACGCCTCGGGCAACTACCTCGGCACCAAGGGCTGGACCACGCGACGTGGCTCCGACTTCACCGTCGTCACGGGCGGCGCGACCGGCACGGGCACCGGCGGCACCACCGGGGCCACGTCGTCGGGGCAGGCTGCTGACGAGGCGGTCCTGCCGGCGGGGGAGACCCTCGTCATCGCCGCACCCGGGGGCTCAGCCGATCCCTCGGCGAGCCCGACCCCGAGTGCGAGCGAGACGCCGGTCGACCCGGAGGCCGCCTCAGGCACCGGGATGAACCCCAACGACAAGGCCTCGGTCGAAGCCGCCGTCGAGGCGGCGATGGCGGAGTCCGACACCGGCACCGCCGCAGCCACGCGCGCCACCTCGAATGACGCCGGCTTCCCGTGGGTCGGCACAGCCGGGCTGATCGTCATGGCGGCAGCGGCGGGTGCACTGGTGATCCGAGGCCTCCGCGCTCGCGGCGGCCGTACAGCACGTGCCTGACGCCACCAGCGTCGTGGGGCAGCAACCACGCGACGCTGCCGCACGCCGCCCCGTGGTGCTGCTTGCCGCTCTCGTCGCGCTGGGCGCAACGGTCCTGGCCAGCCTCACGTTCGGCTCCCACCGTCTGGGCATCGGGGAGACCTGGCACCTCCTGCTCAGCCCCGACGGATCGACGGCCTCCGACGTCCTGCACGGCCTGCGTCTGCCGCGCACCGTCGTCGCCGGCGTCGTGGGCGCGGCCCTGGCCCTGGCCGGCTCGGTGCTCCAGACCCTCACCCGCAACCCCCTCGCCGATCCGGGGATCCTCGGCATCAACGCAGGCGCCTCGCTCGCCGTCGTACTCGCCGTGGCGATCAGCGGCGTCAGCGGGATCGGCTTCTACCTCTGGTTCGCGCTGCTGGGTGCGGCGATCGCCGCCACCGCCGTCCTCGTCCTGTCGGGCTCACGCACGGGTGTGCACAACCCCGCCCGGATCGCGCTCGCCGGCGTGGCCGTCAGTGCCGCTCTCGCCGCGCTCACGCAGACGGTGATCCTCGCGGACCAGGAGGCCTTCAACGAGTTCCGCTTCTGGGTCACCGGCTCGCTCGAGGGCCGTGGCTGGCACGAGCTGGCGGTCACCGCACCCCTCTTCGTCCTCGGTACGGTGGCAGCGCTGGCGATGGCTCCCGCGCTCAACGCCCTCGCGCTCGGTGACGACACCGCCCGCGGCCTCGGCGTCGACGTCGCGCGGGTGCGCACCGGAGGCCTGATCGCCGCCGTGCTCCTGGCCGGTGGTGCCACCGCCGCAGTCGGGCCGATCGGCTTCGTCGGCCTGGCCGTGCCGTTGCTGGCCCGTGCCCTTGTCGGCCACGACCAACGCTGGATCGCGGCGGTGAGCCTCGTGCTCGGCGCCGCGTGGCTGCTCGCCGCTGACACGCTCGCCCGCGTCATCCTGGTTCCCTCGGAGGTGCAGGTCGGCGTGATCGCCGCCCTCGCCGGCGCACCGGTCTTCATCGCGATCGTCCGGCGACGGAAGGTGCCGTCGCTGTGAGCGAAGCGCGAGACCCGGGCGGTCCGAAGCTGACGCGCGGGCCGCACCGTCGGGTCGAGCTGCGAGCGAACGATGTCGCTATGACCGGCCACGTCATCCTGCGGGCCGGGTCGTGGTCGGTCCGCTTCCGACGCCGCAGCGCCCTGGCCCTGGCCGCGCTCGTCCTCGCGATCGCCGTGGCCGCCACGATCGCCCTCATGCTGGGTGACTACGACCTCGGCCCGGCCGACGTCTGGCGTGCCCTCATCGGCGGCAGCGACGACCCGCTGGCCACCTACTTCGTCCAGGAGCTGCGCGCCCCGCGCATCGTCGCCGCGGTCACGGTGGGCGCCGGGTTGGGTGTCGCCGGCTCGCTCTTCCAGAACATCACGGGCAACCCGCTCGGCAGCCCCGACATCCTCGGCTTCACCACGGGTGCGGCGACGGGGGCGCTGCTGCAGATCATCGTCCTCGGCGGGGACAGCGACGCGGTGGCGATCGGCGCACTCGCCGGAGGGCTGGGAACGGCCCTCGCCGTCCACCTCCTCACCCGCCAGGCCGGACTGACCGGGCAGCGCCTCATCCTGGTCGGCCTCGGCGTCGGGGCGCTGTTGGCTGCGGTCAACGCCCTCCTGGTGGTCCGTGCCAGCCTGGTCGCCGCACAGACCGCGGCGCAGTGGCTCGCCGGGTCGCTCAACGCGATGCTCTGGCCGCGGGCGCTCCTGACGCTGGTCGCCGTCCTCGTCCTCGGCGCAGCAGCCGTCGCGCTCGCCCGCCCCCTCGACCAGCTCGCCCTCGGCGACGACGTGGCGCGCAGCTCCGGCATCCCGGTCACCCGCGTCCGCACCGCGGCGGTCGTCGTCGGGGTCGCCCTGGTCAGCGTCGCCACCGCCGCGACCGGGCCGATCGCCTTCGTCGCCCTCGCCGCTCCCCAGCTCGCCCGGCGCCTGACGGGATCCGCGACGCCCGGGCTCGCCGGCTCGGCTGCCGTCGGCGCTCTGCTCGTCCTCATCAGCG
This sequence comes from Nocardioides sp. Kera G14, assembly GCF_020715565.1. NCBI lineage: Bacteria > Bacillati > Actinomycetota > Actinomycetes > Propionibacteriales > Nocardioidaceae > Nocardioides > Nocardioides sp. Kera G14. Next base: position 580,150 of record NZ_CP085839.1, read on the forward strand.
ACGTGCTGGCGCAACGGCTCTTCGCCCCCACGGAGCTCGCCGTCGGTGTCGTCACCGGCGCCCTCGGAGGCGCCTACCTGATCGTGCTGCTCATCCTCCGGAGGAACCGATGACACGTCTCGAAGCCGCCAACCTCGCCGTCGGCTACAGCGCGACCGCCCGGATCATCGACGGGCTCGACCTCGCGATCCCCGACGGCCGGCTCACGGTCATCGTCGGGCCCAACGCCTGCGGCAAGTCCACCCTGCTGCGCGCCCTCGCGCGACTCCTGCCGGCGGCCTCCGGTGCCGTCACGCTCGACGGCCAGCCGCTGTCGGCGTACGACGGCAAGGCGCTCGCCCGGCAGATCGGGCTGCTCCCGCAGAGCCCGACCGCGCCCGACGGCCTGACCGTCGCGGACCTCGTGGCCCGTGGCCGCTATCCGCACCAGGGCCTCTTCCGGCAGTGGTCGGAGGCCGACGAGCGCGCCGTCGCCGCGGCGATGACCGCCGCGGACGTGACCGGCCTCAAGGACCGGGCGGTCGAGGAGCTGTCTGGTGGCCAGCGGCAGCGGGTGTGGCTCGCGATGGCGCTGGCACAGGAGACCGAGCTGCTCCTCCTCGACGAGCCCACGACCTACCTCGACCTGGCCCATCAGCTCGAGGTGCTCGACCTCGCCCGGCGCCTCGTCAGCGAGGGGAAGACCGTCGTGACCGTGCTGCACGAGCTGCACCTCGCCTTCCGGTACGCCGACCACCTGGTCGTCATGCGCGACGGGCGCGTGCTCGCCACCGGGTCACCGGCCGACGTCGTCACCCCGGCGCTGATCCGCGAGGTCTACGACCTCGACGTGCGCGTCATCGAGGACCCTGTCACCGGCACGCCGCTCGTCATCCCCGAGGCCCGACCATGAGCCAGCGGCGACCGCCCAAGGTTCCGCGCCCGACGCCGGTCCCGCGGGTGCCCTCACCGAACCCGCTGCCCGAGCGGACCACCGTCGACGGCGACACGTTCACCTTCGTCTGGCGTGACACCGACGGCGAGGCCGAGGCCGTGCTCCTCTTCGCCAATCGCCTGACGGACGAGACCTCGCTCGCCGACACGCTCCTCGAACGCCTCGACGGCACCGACCTGTGGCAGGCGTCGTTCCGGATGGGCGCCGACTGGAGGGCGTCCTACTCCTTCCTCGTCCAGCGGCGCGGCGAACCGGCCCCCTGGATGGCCGACGGTGACCAGGTCGCGATCCGCACTGCGCTCGACCACGGTCGACCCGACCCGAGCAACCCGCTGAACTGCCGCAACCGCGCCGGCGTGCTCCAGTCCGTGGTCGAGGGCCGCGACGCAGCCGAGCAGCGCTGGCTCGCTCCGCGCGACGGCGTCGAGCGGGGAAGGATCACGCGTCTCGCGGGCCCTGACGGCCGCACCGTCTGGCTCTACGACCCACCTGCGACCGACGACCGTGACGAGCTCCCGCTCCTCGTCGTCCTCGACGGTGAGGTCTGGGTCGGCGGGCCCGACGGGGCGCAGTCGCTGCCGACCACACTGGACAACCTGCTCGCCGACGGCCTCGGACCGGTCCGGGCCGTCTTCGTGGACTCCGGCGGCCGTGAGGCACGGTGGGCCGACCTCTCCTCGGACGGGTCGGGGGCGTCGTACGTCGCCGACGACCTGCTCCCGTTGATCCGCACGCTCCGCGGGGTCAGCCCGGGGCCGTCCGCCATCACCGTGGTGGGCCAGAGCCTGGGCGGACTCACCGCGTTGCGGCTCGGACTCACCCGACCCGATGCCGTCGGGGGAGTGGTCTCGCACTCGGCCTCCCTGTGGCAGGACGGGCTGCTCGACCTCACGCCGCCACCCGGGCTGCGGGTCTTCCTCAGCAACGGCTCGCAGGAGTGGGTGCTGGACCGACCGCATCGCGCCCTCACCGACCACCTCCGGGCCGCCGGTGTCGACGTCGAGGTCAGCATCCACAACGGCGGCCACGACTACGCGTGGTGGCGTGGCGGCGTCGCGGAGGGGATCGTGTGGCTCGCGGAATCAACGGACGGGTGGAGTCGTTCCTCCTAGGTGCGTCTCTCCGTGCTCGACCTCGTCCCCGTCCGCTCCGACCAGACCAGCGCAGACGCCGTCGCGGCGTCCGTGCGCCTCGCGAAGCTTGCGGACGAGCTGGGCTACCACCGCTACTGGGTGGCCGAGCACCACAACATGCCTGCCGTCGCGGCGACCAACCCGCCGGTCCTGATCGGGCTCCTCGCCGGCGCGACCCAGCGGATCCGGGTCGGCTCGGGCGGGATGATGCTGCCCAACCACGCGCCGCTCGTCGTCGCCGAGCAGTTCGCGCTCCTCGAGGCCGCCTTCCCGGGCCGGATCGACCTCGGTGTCGGCCGTGCCCCGGGCACCGACCCGGTGACCGCATGGGCGCTGCGCCACTCGGGCCCTGCCGACGCCGACGACACGGTCAACCGTTTCCCGGAGATCCTCGACAACCTCGCCGCAATGATGGACCCGGCCGGCGTGTCGGTGACCGTCGCCGGCCGCCGCCACGCCCTCAACGCCACCCCTGCCGCCGGCTCGGCGCCCGAGCTCTGGGTCCTCGGCTCCAGCCAGTACGCCGCCGGCCTGGCCGCCAGCAAGGGGCTGCCCTACGTCTTCGCCCACCACTTCGCCGGCACCGGCACGCGCGAGGCGCTGGAGCTCTACCGGAGCACCTATGTGCCGAGCGAGGAGCACCCCGAGCCTCGAACCTTCCTCACCGTCAATGCCGCTGTCGCCGAGACGGCCGACGAGGCCGAGCGCCAGGCGCTGCCCCAGCTCCTCACGATGCTCCGGCTGAGGACGGGTGCGCCGCTGGCCCCCCAGCAGCTGGTCGAGGAGGCCGAGCTCACCCCGATCGCCGACGCGCAGCGCCCGATTGTGGATTCCATGCGTGAGCGGTGGATCATTGATGACGCCGCCGGCGCCCTCAAGCGCCTCCGTGCCCTCGCCGACGAGTTCGGTGTCGACGAGGTGATGGTGAACCCCGTCGGGGGAGCGCACGTGGGGGAGGACCCGCGCACCGCGCCCGGGCGTGAGCAGACGCTCCGCCTGCTGGCCGCGGGCCGCGCGGATTGGTGAATCGGCCGGCGCCGGTCCTAGACTGGCGTGTCGGCCCAACGTGGGTCTGTGCTGCCATGCCTTGCGGCTAACCGTTTGCGGGGATCCGGTGTGACAGACGGCTTCACGAGGTCCACTCCCTCACCCGAGGGAGAGGTTCCCGGGTCGAACGGTAGACGACCGACAAGCAGTTAGTGAGGACATGCCGAAGAAAGAAGGCGTGATCGAGATCGAGGGCACCGTCGTGGAGGCCCTCCCCAACGCGATGTTCCGAGTGGAGCTCAGCAACGGGCACAAGGTTCTCGCCCACATCAGCGGCAAGATGCGCCAGCACTACATCCGCATCCTCCCCGAGGACCGCGTGGTGGTGGAGCTGTCGCCCTACGACCTGACCCGCGGACGCATCGTCTACCGCTACAAGTAGCCGCTACGAGGAAAGAAGGCTGGCCATGAAGGTCAACCCGAGCGTCAAGCCGATCTGTGACAAGTGCAAGGTGATCCGTCGCCACGGCCGCGTCATGGTGATCTGCGAGAACCCGCGCCACAAGCAGCGCCAGGGCTGAAGCCCGCACCACAACTGAATACCAAGCATCGAGTTGCTAGCCGTCGCGACATCGCGCCGGCGAAGCACCCCCGGAGCAGAGGCCGGGGCTCAGGCGCCACCTGGGACGCACCTCGAACGACACCCCTGCTGAAACACTAAGGAATCCACATGGCACGCCTCGTTGGTGTCGACCTTCCGCGCGACAAGCGCGTGGAGATCGCACTCACCTACATCTACGGCATTGGCCGTACCACCTCCCAGCAGCTCTTGGCCGCCACGGGTGTTGACCCCAACACCCGCGTCCACGCCCTCTCCGAGGACGAGCTCGTCGCGCTGGCGAAGGAGATCGAGACCCGCAACCTGACGATCGAGGGTGACCTCCGTCGCGAGGTCCAGGGCGACATCCGCCGCAAGATCGAGATCGGCTCCTACCAGGGACGCCGCCACCGCATGGGCCTCCCGGTCCGCGGTCAGCGCACCAAGACCAACGCTCGTACCCGCAAGGGCCCGAAGCGCACCGTTGCCGGAAAGAAGAAGGCCAAGTAATGCCCCCGAAGAGTCGTCAGGCTGCGGCGAAGACCAAGATCCGCCGCAAGGAGAAGAAGAACGTTGCTCAGGGCGAGGCCCACATCAAGAGCACGTTCAACAACACGATCGTCACGATCACGGACCCGACCGGTGCTGTGATCTCGTGGGCCAGCGCCGGCACCGTCGGTTTCAAGGGCTCGCGCAAGTCCACCCCCTTCGCCGCTCAGATGGCCGCCGAGGCCGCTGGTCGTCGTGCGATGGACCACGGCATGAAGAAGATCGACGTCTTCGTCAAGGGCCCGGGCTCGGGCCGCGAGACGGCGATCCGCTCCCTGGGTGCGATCGGCCTCGAGGTCGGCACCATCCAGGACGTCACGCCGACCCCGCACAACGGCTGCCGCCCGCCCAAGCGCCGTCGCGTTTGATCCACCTGAGACGAAAGAGAGACTGAAGAAATGGCCCGTTACACCGGTCCCATGACCCGTAAGTCCCGCCGTCTCGGCGTGGACCTCGTCGGTGGGGACAGCTCGTTCGAGAAGCGTCCCTACCCTCCCGGCCAGCACGGCCGTGCCCGCATCAAGGAGTCCGAGTACCGCTCGCAGCTCCAGGAGAAGCAGAAGGCCCGTTTCACCTACGGCGTCCTCGAGAAGCAGTTCGCCAACTACTACGCCGAGGCGCACCGCCGCTCCGGCAAGACCGGTGACAACCTTCTCCAGCTGCTCGAGACCCGCCTCGACAACGTGGTGTACCGCGCCGGCTTCGCCCGCACGCGTCGCCACGCCCGTCAGCTGGTCAACCACGGCCACTTCCTGGTCAACGGCGTGAAGGTCAACATCCCGTCGTACCAGATCTCGGCCCACGACGTCATCGACGTGCGTGAGAAGAGCTGGGGCATGACCCCGTTCATCGTGGCTCGCGAGACCCACGGCGAGCGCGTCGTCCCGGCGTGGCTGGAGGCGTTCCCGAACCGGATGCGCGTCCTCGTGCACCAGCTCCCGACCCGGGCCCAGATCGACATCCCGGTCCAGGAGCAGCTCATCGTCGAGTACTACTCGAAGCTCTGATCATGTAACACCCCATCGGTGTCCCGCTCGTGCGGGGCACCGATGGGTCAACTTCCGTCACCTCTGTTAGTTCGGGCCTGTCATATAGCGGGTAGGTCCGGGAAGGAAAATAAGTGCTCATCGCACAGCGTCCCACCCTGTCGGAAGAGACCGTCGACGAGTTCCGCTCGCGGTTCGTGATCGAGCCCCTCGAGCCGGGCTTCGGTTACACCCTCGGCAACAGCCTCCGTCGCACGCTCCTGTCGTCGATCCCGGGTGCCTCGGTCACGAGCATCAAGATCGACAGCGTCCTGCACGAGTTCTCGACCATCGAGGGCGTCCGCGAGGACGTCACCGAGATCATCCTCAACCTCAAGGGCCTCGTCGTCTCCTCCGAGCACGACGAGCCCGTGACGATGTACCTGCGCAAGTCCGGTGCCGGTGACGTCACCGCCGCCGACATCGCGCCGCCCGCCGGTGTCGAGGTGCACAACCCCGACCTGAAGATCGCGACCCTGTCCGACAAGGGCAAGATCGAGCTCGAGCTGGTCGTCGAGCGTGGCCGCGGTTACGTCTCCGCCGTCCAGAACAAGGGCGCCGACAACGAGATCGGTCGCATCCCGGTCGACTCGATCTACTCGCCGGTGCTCAAGGTCAGCTACAAGGTCGAGGCGACCCGTGTCGAGCAGCGCACCGACTTCGACAAGCTCGTCATCGACGTCGAGACCAAGGCCTCCATCGCCCCGCGCGACGCGCTCGCCTCGGCGGGCAAGACCCTCGTCGAGCTCTTCGGCCTCGCCCGTGAGCTCAACGTCGAGGCCGAGGGCATCGACATCGGCCCGAGCCCGGTCGACGAGCAGCTCGCTGCCGACCTGGCCCTGCCGGTCGAGGACCTGAACCTCACCGTCCGCTCCTACAACTGCCTCAAGCGCGAGGGCATCCACACCGTGGGTGAGCTCATCGGTCGCTCGGAGCAGGACCTGCTCGACATCCGCAACTTCGGTGCCAAGTCGATCGACGAGGTCAAGCTGAAGCTGCACGAGATGGGCCTCTCGCTCAAGGACAGCGCTCCGGGCTTCGACCCGACCGCCGCCCTCGCCGCCTACGGCGACGATGACGACGACGCGTTCGTCGAGGACGAGCAGTACTGATTCTCTGAACCCGGGGCGGCGACCGCCGCCCCGGGCCAAATCCCCTCCGGGGGTCGACCCGGTACCTCACACGGCCGGATTTGAAAGGAAGGCATCATGCCTACTCCCAAGAAGGGTGCCCGCCTCGGCGGCTCGCCCGCGCACCAGAAGCTGATCCTCTCGAACCTCGCCACGGCGCTGTTCGAGCACGGCCGCATCACCACGACCGAGGCCAAGGCCCGGACGCTGCGCCCGCTCGCGGAGAAGCTCATCACCAAGGCCAAGAAGGGCGACTTGCACAACCGTCGCGAGGTCCTCAAGACCATCCGCGACAAGTCGGTCGTGCACACGCTCTTCACCGAGATCGCGGAGACGTTCGCCGAGCGTCCGGGCGGCTACACCCGTATCACCAAGCTCGGTCCGCGCAAGGGCGACAACGCCCCCATGGCGGTCATCGAGCTCGTGACCGAGGCGTACGCCCCCAAGGCCCCGACCAAGAAGGCTGCTGCCGAGGAGCCCAAGGCTGGTCCGGTCGCCGAGACGCCGGCTGAGGAGACCCCCGTCGAGGAGGCCGCCGCGGCCGCCGATGAGGTCGCCGAGGTCGAGGCCGTCGACGGCGCCGAGGCTGCTGCCCTCGCCGACGAGGCCGTCGCGATCGCCGAGTCGACCGACCAGGACGCTGCGGCGCCTGCCGAGCAGACCACGGAGCCGACCGAGGAGGCCTGAGCCCCCTCGCAACGCACCAAGGAGCGCCCGTCACCGTGAGGTGGCGGGCGCTTCTGCGTTCCTACCGTCCGTCGAGCAGGTCCAGCAGCTCTCGTGCATTGGCCGGCGCATGACCCGAGCCGTCGTTGTCGAAGTAGCCCCAGACCTCGCGGCCGTCGACGCGCCATGCCCTGATCTGGTCGGCCCACGCCTCGAGCTCCGCACGGGAGTAGCGGCCGGCGTACAGGGGTGCCGACGTGGGGCCGTGCCACCGGCAGTAGACGAAGGGGCCGGTCACGCGCTTCACCGTGTGGAGTCCCGTCCCGTGCGTGAGGACGAAGGCGGCCCCATGCTTGGTGAGGATCTCGGCCACGTCATCGTCGTCCCACGACGGGTGCCGCAGCTCCATCGCCAGGGGTATGCCGACGGGCACCCGCTCCAGGAACGCGGCGAGCCTCTCGTCGTCCCGCGGGAGGTCGCCCGGCAGCTGTACCAGGCAGGGCCCGGCCTTCGCCCCGAGAGCCTGATGTGCCGCCGCCAGCCGGTCTGACCACGCGCCCTCCGGGTCGCGCAGCTTGCGGCCGTGGCTGAGCCACCGCGAGGCCTTGAACGCCATCGCGAAGCCGTCGGGCAGCGACCTGCTCCAGCCCTCGAACGGCCGGACACCCGGCCAGCGGTAGAACGATGCGTTGAGCTCGACGGTGTCGAAGCGGCTGACGTAGAAGTCCCGCCACTTCGACCGCGCCAGGTCCTCCGGATAGAAGGTGCCGGCCCAGTGGTCGTAGGTCCATCCGCTGGTCCCGATGCGCACGCCGTCCATGCAGGCTTGATACCCACCTGATGGGAGACTGTGCGCCGTGCGGATCCGGATCGACTTCGCCTACGACGGCACCGACTTCAGCGGCTGGGCGATGCAGCCCGGTCTGCGGACCGTTCAGGGCGAGCTGCAGGCCGCGCTGGCGCAGGCGCTCCGGCTCGAGGAGGCGTGGGTCACCGTCGCGGGCCGCACGGACGCCGGCGTCCACGCGCGGGGGCAGGTCTGTCACGTCGACGTCGACGAGCCCGTCCTGGTGCAGGCTGCAGGCCGGTCGCCGCAGACGCCTGTCGATGCGCTGACGCGGCGGCTCAACGGGATCCTGCCGCCGGACATCCGCATCCATCGCAGCAGTGAGGCGCCGGCGTACTTCGACGCGCGCTTCTCCGCGACCTGGCGGCGCTACGCCTATCGCGTCGCCGACGACACGACCTCCTATGACCCGCTGCGGCGCCACCACGTGCTGCACTGGCCGCGTCCGCTCGACGTCGGCCTGATGAACCGGGCGGCGGCCGACCTCGTCGGCCTGCGCGACTTCACGACGTTCTGCAAGGCGCGTGAGGGCTCGACGGCGATCCGGGAGCTGCGCGAGCTCCGCTGGGAGCGCGAGCCCGACGGTACGGCGACCGCGACCGTTCTGGCCGACGCGTTCTGTCACTCCATGGTCCGGAGCCTGGTGGGCTGCCTGATCGCGATCGGCGAGGGGCGCAAGGACGTGAGCTGGGCCCGGGCGGAGCTGGAGGCACAGCGACGCTCGAGCTCGATCCACCTCGCCTCGCCGCGCGGTCTCGTGCTCGAGGAGGTCGGCTACCCGCCTGACGAGGAGCTCGAGGGCCGACTGCTCATCACGAAGAACCGCCGGACGGCTGATGAGGTGGACGCATGAGTGACGCGCCTGACGAGACGGAGCAGGAGCACTACTTCTCCGCGGACCCGTCGGTGCCGTTCGAGCGCATCCCGGTCAGGGCCGAGGTATGGGACGAGACGCTGCCGTTGGTCAGTGGATCGGGCGTCTTCGCGAAGGGACGCCTGGACATCGGCACGTCGGTGCTCTTCAAGGAGACGTCGCCGCCAGCCCTCGCGGCCGGGCAGCGTGTGCTCGACGCCGGCTGCGGCTACGGCGTCATCGGACTCGCTCTCGCCCGGCTTCTACCCGAGGTGGAGGTGGTCGGCGTCGACGTCAACGAGCGCGCGCTCCTGCTCGCCAACGAGAACGCCGCGAGCCTCGGTCTGGCCAACTACCGCGCCGTCCTCCCCGACGACCCGGACGCGCAAGGGGAGTGGGACGAGATCTGGTCCAACCCGCCCATCAGGATCGGCAAGCCGGCTCTCCACGAACTGCTGCTGACCTGGCTCCCGCGTCTCACCCCCGACGGGCGTGCGGTCATGGTCGTCGGCAAGAACCTCGGCGCCGACTCACTCCAACGCTGGCTCGGTGAGCAGGGCCTCCCGACCACAAGGATCGGATCGGCCAAGGGCTTCCGGGTCCTCGAGACGCGCCGCGAGGCGTGAGCTCGACTCAGACGGTCACCGGCGCGCCATGGAGGTGCACGGGCAGCCGGTCCAGGCCGTAGACGATCGACAGGTTGCGGAAGCCGAGCTCATCGAGGTCGGAGGTCGCCATGGCCAGGTCGGGGAAGCGGCGGGCGAGGCCGGTGAGGGCGGCGCGGAGCTCCATCCTCGCGAGTTCGGCACCGACGCAGCGGTGCATGCCGTGGCCGAAGGCGAAGTGCATCGTCTCGGCGTTGCGCAGGTCGAACTGCTCGGGGTTGGGTATCACGGCAGGGTCGCGGTTGGCGCCGGAGAGCGAGACGATGACGACGTCGCCCTTGCCGATGGAGTGGCCGAAGAGGTCGTGGGAATGGCGCGCGAAGCGCGGGAACGCGATCTGGACCGGGCAGAGGTAGCGCAACAGCTCGTCGACGACGGAGTTCACCTCCGCCGGCGTGCCCTCGCGCAGCAGGCGGTACGCCTCGGGGTTCTGCGTCAGCACGTAGGCACCCATGGACAGCATCGCCGCGGACGTCTCGTAGCCGCCGAGGAAGACGCCGTCGGCAAGCCCGCCGAGCTCGACGTCGTCGAACTCGTCGCCCTTGGTACGGATGATCTCGCCGATCATGCCGTCACCGGGGTTGTCCCGCTGGCGACGTACGGTCTCGATCAGGAAGCTGCGCGTCTCGGAGGCGGCGTCGAAGGCGCCGGCCCCGCCCTCGGAGACGTCGAAGCGGGCGATGCCGAGATCGTGGAACTCGTCGCGGACGTCCTCCGGCATGCCCAGGAGGTCGCAGATGACGCGGAAGGGGATCTCGAAGCCGAAGAGGTCGACGAGGTCGACGGTGCCGTCGCCGGCGGCGGCAGCGGACTCCATCTCGTCGAGGGACTTCTCGACGATGGCCTCGATGCCCTCGTCAAGGCGACGGAGTCGACGCATCGTGAACTCCGGAGTCAGCACGCCGCGTAGGCGGGTGTGATCGGGCGGGTCGGTGAACCCGAGGCCGCCGACGCCGTCGGCGCCGCTCTGGTCGCGCTTGCCCAGGAGGTGGCGGATGTCGTTGGAGTACGACGTCATGTCGGCCAGGACGACCTTGGCCTCCTCATGCCCGGAGACCAGCCAGATCTTGATACCGAGGATGTCACCGAGTTGATGGATCGGGTCGATGGCCCGCTGTTCGGCCAGTTGCGGCACCGGATCTACGCGCAAGCGCCGCAGCGGGTAGGTGAGGTGCTCGGGGACCCTCTTGAGAGTCGTGATGTCGGGCAGGCCGCCCGACGTCTTCCGCATCGCCCATCGCAGCACGATCTTGCGCGCGGCTGCCCTGAGGCCCCCAACCACTGCCATGGCTCTAGTGTGACTGACTCTCTGGCCGGACGCGCCTCAGGGGATCCCCTGAGGCGCGCCCGGTTTTTTTCACCAAGGAGAGGGACAGTCAGTTCTTGGACGTGCCGCCACCGTCGGAGTCGAGGGTGAGGGACACGGTGTGCTCCTTGTCGTCGCGGGTGTAGGTCAGCTCGACCTTGTCCCCGGGGCGGTAGGCGCGGATGGTGGCGACGAGCGAGTCGCTCCCGACGATCTGGGTCGAGTCGACCTTCATGATGATGTCGCCGGCCTTGAGGCCGCTCTTCGCGGCGGTCGAGCCGCTCGTGACGGCCTGGATCTGGGCGCCCGGACTGCTGAACGCCTCGGTCGACTGCTGGGGCTCGGAAGGCTGTGACGGCTGGGTGCCCTCCGACCCGCCGAACGGGTCGAACCCGCCGCCGTCGCTCTGACCGTCTCCCTGGCCGTCGCTCTGGCCATCCCCCTGACCGCTGCCGTCGTCGTCCGACGTGGTGACGCCGACGTCGTGGACGGTGATGCCGAGTCGTGCGTGGGTGGGCGTCTCGCCCTTGATCATCTGCTCGATGATCGGCTTGACCTCGTCGAGCGGGATCGCGAAACCGAGGCCGATGGAGCCGGCCTCGCCGCTGACGCTCGTGGAGTCCGACGCCGTGCGGATCGACGCGTTGATGCCGATGACCTGTCCGTCCATGTTGACGAGCGGGCCACCGGAGTTGCCGGGGTTGATCGCCGCGTCGGTCTGGATCGCCGGGTAGACGGTCGCATTGTTATCCGAGTCGGAGCCCACGTTCACGGGACGGTTGAGGGCCGACACGATGCCCGAGGTGACGGTGGAGTCAAGGCCGAAGGGCGAGCCGATCGCGACCACGCTCTGGCCGACGGCGAGCTCGTTCGAGGAGCCGATGGTCGCCGGCGTCAGGCCCGACTTGTCGACCTTGATGACCGCGGTGTCGGTGAGGGAGTCGGTGCCGAGGACCTTCGCGTCGGCCGACGTCCCGTCGTTGAAGTCGACTCGGATCTTCCCGCTGGTCCCGGCGATCTCGACCACGTGGTTGTTGGTGAGGATGGTGCCGTCGGCGGTGAGGATGATGCCCGAACCGGAGCCGGACTCCTGGGAGCCCGCAACCTCGATCTTCACGACGCTCGGCAGCACCTTCGTGGCCACCGCCTGGATGCTGCCCGAGGGTGCGGCGGTGGTGGTGCCCTTCGTCGACGTACCGGTGGAGGAGAAGAGGCCACCGGTGCTGTCGTCGTGGGTGTCGTTGAAGAGTGCCGCGCCGCCGTATCCGGCACCGCCACCGACGATCAGGGCCGTGGCGACGGCGCCCGCAGCGAGACCGAGACGACCGCCGCGGCGGGACTTGCGCGCCGCGGGCGCGGGCGCGGGAGCAGGCTCACCGAACCAGAGCGGAGCCGTGGGATTCGGCTGGCCACCGCTCGGCGGCGGCCCCGACGGGCCGGCATAGAACTGCTCGGTGGGCTCGTTGTCGGGTTGGTGCTCGTTCATGCGACCTACTGTGCCTCGCGATTCTGGGAAGCCGCTGAAAGGCACCTTCTGTTCACCTCAATAGTCCATGCTGGGCCGGATGCTCCCCGAAAGTCCGCTGCTTCGCTCTGCCCTCGCTCCGGTCCCGCGCACGCTGGTCGAGATCTTCCGCGAGACCGCGGCGCAGGCAGCCGACGAGCCGGCGCTCGAGGCGGGCAACGGCGTGCTCACCTATGCCGAGCTCGAGGAGGCCGCCGACGAGCTGGCGGCAGAGCTCGCGGCACTGGGTATCGGCCGAGGCGACAAGGTAGGGGTGCGGATCAACTCCGGCACCCTCGAGCTGTACGTCGCCATCCTGGGCATCCTCGTCGCCGGAGCCGCCTACGTCCCGGTCGACGCCGACGACCCGGACGAGCGGGCGAAGCTGGTCTTCGGCGAGGCCGACGTCGCGGCCGTCATCGGAAACGAGCTGGTGGTCGACGTACGTAGGCAGCGGGACCAGCGCGAGGCGGAGGGGCCGACGCCCGAGGACGACTGCTGGGTGATCTTCACCTCAGGGTCGACGGGCAAGCCGAAGGGCGTGGCGGTCACGCACCGCAACGGTGCGGCCTTCGTCGACGCCGAGTCCCGCATGTTCCTCCAGGAGGCGCCGATCGGTGTCGGTGACCGGGTGATGGCGGGCCTGAGCGTCGCCTTCGACGCGAGCTGCGAGGAGATCTGGCTCGCCTGGCGGTACGGCGCCTGCCTGGTGCCCGCCCCCCGCGCCCTCGTCCGCAGCGGAGTCGACGTCGGCCCGTGGCTGATCGCCAACCGGATCACCATCGTCTCCACGGTGCCGACCCTGGTGGCGCTCTGGCCCCCCGAGAGCCTGGTCAAGGTGCGGCTGCTGATCACCGGCGGCGAGGCCATGCCGCCGGAGCTCGCCACCCGCCTCCAGGCGCCCGGCCGCGAGGTCTGGAACACCTACGGGCCCACCGAGGCCACGGTCGTCGCCTGCGGGGCACTGGTCACGGGCGAGGGGCCGATCCGGATCGGGCTGCCTCTCGACGGCTGGGACCTCGAGGTCGTCGACCCGGCCACCGGCGTCCCGGTGGCCGACGGGCAACCTGGCGAGCTGATCATCGGGGGCGTCGGTCTCGCCCGCTACCTCGACCCGGTCAAGGACGCAGACAAGTACGCCCCGATGCCGACGCTCGGTTGGGAGCGTGCCTATCGCAGCGGCGACATGGTGATCCGTGACCCCGAGGGGCTCCTCTTCGGAGGCCGGGCAGACGACCAGATCAAGCTCGGCGGCCGCCGGATCGAGCTCGGCGAGATCGACAACGCGCTCCTCAACCTCGACGGCGTGAAGGGCGCGGCCGCCGCCATCCGCACGACAGCGGCGGGTAACCAGCTCCTCGTCGGCTACCTCGCGGTCGACGCCACCTTCGACCAGGCGGCCTCCCTGGCCCGGCTGCGCGACGAGATGCCGGCCGCCCTGGTGCCGCGTCTCGCGATCCTCGACGACCTCCCCACGCGGACCTCCGGCAAGGTCGACCGCGACGCGCTGCCGTGGCCGCTTCCGCGCGCCGCCGGTGAGACCGACGCCGGCCTGGAGGGCACCCAGACCTGGCTCGCCGAGCTCTGGCTGGAGATCCTCGGCGCCGAGGTGACCGCACCGACCGACGACTTCTTCGACCTCGGCGGCGGTTCGCTGACGGCGGCCCAGCTCGTCTCGAAGCTGCGTGAGCGCTTCCCCGAGGTCGCCATGGGCGACGTCTACGAGCAGCCCACCATCGGGCGGCTGGGGGAGTACCTCGACCAGCTCACCGAGGCCGGCCCGGCCCTCGACCGCGAGGTCCCGGCGGTCCCGCTCAAGACCCGCGCCGCCCAGGTCGCCGCCACGATCGGCCTGCGCTGCTTGGCCGCGCCGCGCTGGATGACCTGGATCGCCCTCGCCTCGACGCTCGCGCACCACGCGTGGAGCGACGCCTTCCCCGAGCTCGCATGGCCGGTCCTCGTGGTCGCGGCCCTGCTCTTCCTCACCCCGCCCGGGCGCATGCTCACCGCCGTGGCGGTCGTGCGCGGCGTACTCGCGGGCGTCGACCCCGGTGACTACCCGCGCGGTGGCAAGGTCCACCTGCGGCTGTGGTTCGCCGAGCACGCCGTCGACGAGCTGGCGGCAGCCAACCTCTCCGGCGCGCCGCTGATGACCTGGTATGCCCGGCTCCTCGGCTGCAGTGTCGGCAAGGACGTCGACCTGCACTCACTGCCGCCCGTGACCGGATTCCTGACCCTCGGCAGCGGGGCCTCGATCGAGCCCGAGGTCGACCTGTCGGGCCACTGGATCGACGGCGACACCGTCCACGTCGGAAGGATCAAGGTCGGAGCAGGCGCGCGCATCGGCGCCCGCTCGATGCTCCTCCCGGGCTCGAGGATCGGCGCCGGCGCCGAGATCGCGCCCGGGTCGGCCGTCTTCGGCTCCGTGCCGGAAGGGGAGTGGTGGTCCGGCTCGCCGGCCGTCCGCGGCGCCGACCAGGCCCGCGGCCCCTGGCGCGAGCGCGAGCCCCGCAGCCGCCTCTGGGTCGCCGCGTACGCCGTCAGCGCGCTCGGCCTCGCCGCCCTCCCGCTCCTCGCCGTCCTGTGGGCCACCCGCATGGTGCTGTGGGCCGCAGGCCGGCCGACCGACGTCGACGACACCTGGCGGCTGCTGCTCTGGGCGCCGCTCGGGCTCGTCGTCGGCTACGTCTCGCTGGCGCTCTTCATCCTGCTGGTCGTCCGCACCGCCGGCCTGTGGATCCGGCCCGGTGTGCATCCGGTGAGGTCCTTCGTCGGCCTCGGTGTGTGGACGACGATCCGGGTGCTCGACGACGCCCGCACCTGGCTCTTCCCGCTCTACGCCTCCAGCCTGACGCCGGTCTGGCTGCGACTGCTCGGAGCGAGGATCGGCAAGGACGTCGAGGCCTCGACCGTGCTGATGATCCCCAGCCTCACCCAGGTCAACGACCTCGCCTTCCTCGCCGACGACACCCTGATCGGTGGTTACGAGCTCGGCGGCGGCTGGATCCGCGTCGAGCGGGTCAAGATCGGCAAGCGTGCCTTCGTCGGCAACTCCGGCATGGCGGCGCCGGGCCGCAAGGTGCCCAAGGCCTCGCTCGTCGCGGTCCTCTCGGCGGCGCCCAACCGCAAGCACGTCACCAAGGGCGTCAGCTACCTCGGCAGTCCGCCGGCCCCCCTGCGCCGCACCGCGGAGGAGCAGCCCTCAGAACGCACCTACCGGCCCACCACGGTGCTGCGCACCGCACGGGCGGTGATCGAGCTCTGCCGGCTCATCCCCGCGGTGATCGGCATCGCCCTCTACGGCGTCGTCGTGATCGACCTGCTGCAGCTCTGGTCCTCGACGCACTGGTGGGTCGCCGTACTCCTGGCCGGACCGACGCTGTGGCTCGCCGGCATCGTCGGTGCCCTGATCGCCGTCGCCGCCAAGTGGGCGCTGGTCGGCCGACTCAAGCCCGGCGGCCACCCCCTGTGGAGCTCCTTCGTGTGGCGCAACGAGCTCGCCGACACCTTCATCGAGGTCGTCGCAGCACCGTGGTTCGCCAACCACGTCACGGGTTCGCCGCTGCTCACCACGTGGTTCCGCGCCCTCGGCGCCCACATCGGCAAGGGCGTCTGGTGTGAGTCCTACTGGCTCCCCGAGACCGACCTCGTCACCCTCGGCGACGGCGCAACCGTCAACGCCGGCACCGTCGTGCAGACCCACCTCTTCCACGACCGCCTTCTCGCCCTGGACACCGTGACCCTCAAGCGCGGTGCGACGCTCGGCCCCAACAGCGTGATCCTTCCCGCAGCCACCCTCGGGCGGCACGCGACCGTCGGTCCGGTCTCGCTCGTCATGCGTGGGGAGTCAGTGCCGGACAAGACCGCGTGGATCGGGAACCCCATCGGTCCGTGGGCCCTGTGACCGCCCCACTAGGCTCGCCGGCAATGCCTCTCCCGACCGCTGACCCCTACCTGCCCGGCCACGGCGACAGGTCGTGGAGCGCGCGCCACTACGACCTCTCCCTCGACTACACGGTCGACGAGAACAGGCTGCGGGGCGAGGCGAGGATCACCGGCGTCGCCCTCTCCGACACCAGCAGGATCGTCGTCGACCTCGCCGGTCTCGCGGTCGCCAAACTGACGATGGACGGCAAACAGCCCAAGTGGGCCGCGCGCGGGGACCGCCTGGTCATCACCCCTCGCAGCCCGCTCACGGAGGGTGCGGAGTTCACCCTCGTCCTCAAGTACGCCGGCGTCCCGCGGCCCACGATCGCCACGCACCACGGCGATGCAGGCTGGGAGGAGCTCACCGACGGTGTGATCGTCGCCGGCCAGCCGCACGGTGCCCCCACGTGGTTCCCCTGCAACGACCGGATGGACGACAAGGCCGCCTACCGGATCGAGGTGACGACCCAGCCCGGCTACACCGTCGTAGCCAACGGCGACCTGACTGCTCGGATCCGGCGGGGGAGCGGCGAGACCTGGGTCTACGAGCAGGACGAGCCGATGTCGCCGTACCTCGCAACGGTGCAGATCGGGCGCTACGAGCTGACCGCGCTCGACCCCGGTGAGGCCGGTGTGCCGATCACCATCGCCGCGGTACCCGGCGCCGACTGGCGTCCGGCCTTCGGGCACCAGCCGCAGATCATGGCCGCCTTCAGCCGCCTCTTCGGGCCCTACCCCTTCCCGACGTACACCGTCGTCATCACCGACGACGAGCTCGAGATCCCGTTGGAGTCACAGAGCCTGTCGACGTTCGGCCGCAACTTCCTCAACGCCGACTGGCGGCTCAACCGCCTCGTCGCGCACGAGCTCGCCCACCAGTGGTTCGGTAACACGGTCACGGCCGCGTCCATGCAGGACATCTGGCTGCACGAGGGTTTCGCCTGTTACGCCGAGTGGCTCTGGTCCGAGGAGGCCGGTCGCGAGACCGCACAGGCCTGGGCGGAGCGCCACCACCAGAAGCTGAGCCAGCTCCCGCAGGACCTGGTCCTCGGAGACCCCGGACCGGCGGACATGTTCGACGACCGGGTCTACAAGCGTGGCGCCCTCCTGCTCCACGCCCTGCGTGAGCGCATAGGCGACGACGTCTTCTTCGAGCTCCTGCGTGCCTGGGTACGCCGACACCGCGGCTCCTGCGTCACGACGGCGGACTTCGTCGCCCTGGCCGAGGAGCTCTCGGGGACGTCGCTGGGCACGCTCTTCGAGACCTGGCTTCAGGAGCGTTCGCTGCCCGGTCTACGGTAGGACCCGTGACTGAATCTCTGACCGTTCGCGACAACCGCACGGGCACGGAGTACGAGGTCCCGATCACGGACGGCACCATCCGCGCCGCCGACATCGGGAAGATCAAGGCATCCGAAGACACGCCGGGCCTTGCCGTCTACGACCCCGGCTTCGTCAACACCGCCTCGTGCCGTTCGTCCATCACCTACATCGACGGTGACAAGGGCATCCTGGAGTACCGCGGCTACCCGATCGAGCAGCTGGCCGAGAAGTCCAGCTTCCTCGAGGTCGCGTACCTCCTCATCCACGGCGACCTGCCCACCAAGGAGCAGTACGAGGCCTGGGTCCACCACATCACGTACCACACGTTCGTCCATGAGAACGTGAAGGACTTCATGCAGGGATTCCGTTACGACGCGCACCCCATGGGCATGCTCATGGCCTCCGTCGGCGCCCTCTCGACGTTCTACCCCGAGTCGCGCAACATCTCCGACGCCGATAACCGCAACATCCAGATCATCCGGATGATCGCGAAGATGCCGACGCTCGGTGCCTGGTCGTTCCGTCACGCGCAGGGCAAGCCCTACGTCTACCCGGACAACAGCCTCGACTACTCGGGCAACTTCCTCTCCATGCTCTTCAAGATGAGCGAGACGCAGTACGAGCCGGACCCGCGCCTGGTCAAGGCGCTCGACACGCTCCTGATCCTTCACGCCGACCACGAGCAGAACGCGTCCACCAACGCCGTCCGCTCCGTCGGCTCCACGCAGGTCGACCCCTACTCGGCGGTCTCCGCCGGTGTGGCGGCCCTCTTCGGCCCGCTGCACGGCGGCGCGAACGAGGCCGTGCTGCGGATGCTCAAGCGGATCGGCACCGTCGACAACATCCCCTCCTTCATCGAAGGCGTGAAGAACGGCGACGAGCGCCTGATGGGCTTCGGCCACCGGGTCTACAAGAACTACGACCCGCGCGCCAAGCTGATCAAGAAGGCCGCCGAGGACGTCTTCGAGGTCACGGGCACCAATCCGCTCCTCGACATCGCCGTCGAGCTCGAGCGGATCGCGCTGTCGGACGAGTACTTCGTCAAGCGCAAGCTCTACCCGAACGTCGACTTCTACTCCGGCCTCATCTACGAGGCGCTCCAGTTCCCGCCGGAGTTCTTCACCGTCCTCTTCGCCATCGGCCGTACGCCGGGCTGGCTGGCGCAGTGGCTGGAGCTGACGCAGGACAAGGAGCAGAAGATCGCCCGCCCGAAGCAGATCTATACCGGCGAGCGCGGCCTGACCTTCACCCCCGCCGAGGAGCGCTGGGCCTGAGCCACACTGCGGGGCCGTCGTACGCCGTTTTGACCGGTGTACGACGGCCCCGTAGCCTTTTTCAGTCGTGACCCCTGCCGCCTGGTTCGCCAGGTAGCTCCGGGGAGGTGTCGAGCCCGCTCGTACGCCCCGGACTGTTGTTCGTCAGAGGCCACGGTATTTCATTCCAACGAACTAGTGAGGCACCCGTGGGCACCTACGCTCCGAAGCCCGGCGACATCGAGCGCGCCTGGCACGTGATCGACGCGACTGACGTCCGTCTCGGCCGCCTGTCCGTGCAGGTCGCGAACCTGCTGCGCGGCAAGCACAAGCCGATTTTCGCACCCAACGCTGACACCGGCGACTTCGTCATCGTCATCAACGCCGAGAAGGTCTCCCTCTCCGGCACCAAGCGCACCACCAAGCTCGCGTACCGCCACTCGGGTTACCCGGGCGGTCTCACCGCGACCCCGATCGGCGAGATCCTCGACAAGGACGCTCGCAAGGCGATCGAGAAGGCCGTCTGGGGCATGCTGCCGAAGAACAAGCTCGGCCGCCAGATGATCACGAAGCTGAAGGTCTACTCCGGCCCGACGCACCCGCACACCGCTCAGAAGGCTGTGCCCTTCGAGATCACCCAGATCGCTCAGTGACGGAGACATTGGACATGACTGAGAACTTCAACGCCGCCGCCGACAACATCGATTCGGCCGAGGACTCCTACGAGACCGACGAGCAGGGCCTGGCCTACACCAGCGAGTCCGCCGGCTCCATCGACACCCCCAGCCGTCCGGCCACCGTCGCCCCCGGCGCGGCCACCGGTCGCCGCAAGGAGGCTGTCGCCCGCGTCCGCATCGTCCCCGGCACCGGCCAGTGGACGATCAACGGCCGCTCCTTCGAGGACTACTTCCCCAACGCCCTGCACCGTCAGGTCGCGGCCGAGCCGTTCACGGCTCTCGGCCTCGAGGGTCGCTTCGACGTGATCGCCCGTATCCACGGTGGCGGCATCACCGGTCAGGCCGGCGCCCTGCGCCTCGGTGTGGCCCGCTCGCTCAACGGCGTGGACGTGGAGGGCTACCGCCCGACGCTCAAGAAGGCCGGCCTGCTCACCCGCGACGCTCGCGTCGTGGAGCGCAAGAAGGCCGGTCTCAAGAAGGCCCGCAAGGCCTCGCAGTTCTCGAAGCGCTGATCCCAGCAGCTTCGTAGGATGCGCCTCTTCGGCACGGACGGGGTCCGGGGCCTGGCGAACGGTGAGACCCTCACCGCTTCGCTGGCCCTGGACCTCGCTGTTTCTGCAGCACAGGTCCTGGCCTCGGCGGGTCAGTTCGAGGGGCACCGCCCCAAGGCCGTCATCGGTCGTGACCCGCGGATCTCGGGGCAGTTCCTCGAGGCGGCGGTCGCTTCCGGTCTCGCCTCAGCCGGGGTCGACGTACTGGACCTCGGGGTGGTTCCCACGCCCGCCATCGCCTACCTGACCGGGTTCCTCAAGGCGGACCTCGGCGTGGTCATCACCGCCTCGCACAACCCCATGCCCGACAACGGCATCAAGTTCCTCGCCGAGGGTGGCGTCAAGCTCGACGACGCCCTCGAGGACGCGATCGAGGCCCGTCTCGGCCAGCCGTGGACCCACCCCACCGGCGCCGACGTCGGCCGGATCGGCTTCTACCACGGCGGCATCGACGACTACGTGGACCACCTGGTGGCCACCCTCCCCGCGACGCTCGAGGGCCTCACCATCGTGCTCGACTGCGCCCACGGCGCCGCGCACGAATCCGCACCGCTCGCCTTCGAGCGCGCCGGCGCGACCGTGATCCCGATCAACGACCAGCCCGACGGCCTCAACATCAACGACGGTGTCGGTTCGACCCACCTCGACTCGCTGTGCAAGGCCGTGGTCGAGCACGGCGCTGACGCGGGCTTCGCCTTCGACGGCGATGCCGACCGCTGTCTCGCGGTCGACGCGACGGGGCAGTGCGTCGACGGCGACCAGATCATGGGCATGCTCGCCCTTGCGATGCAGGCCTCCGGCCGCCTTGTCGAGGACACCCTCGTGGCCACGGTGATGAGCAACATCGGCCTCCACCAGGCGATGAAGGCCGCCGGCATCACGCTCCGCACCACCGCCGTCGGAGACCGCTACGTGCTCGAGGACATGAAGGCCGGTGGCTACTCCCTCGGCGGCGAGCAGTCCGGCCACGTGATCATGAGCGAGCATGCCACCACCGGTGACGGCACCCTGACCGCGCTGCACGTCGCCGCGTGGATGGGCGCCACCGGCTCGGGACTGGCTGAGCTGGCCGCTGTCGTGACGCGCTCCCCGCAGGTGCTGATCAACGTCCCCGGCGTCGACAAGAACCGCTGCGACGACGAGCAGCTGCTCGCCGCCGTACGGCATGCGGAGGAGATCCTCGGTGACAGCGGCCGGGTGCTGTTGCGGCCCTCAGGGACCGAGCCTCTGGTCCGCGTGATGGTCGAGGGGCCGACGGAGGCCCAGGCCACCGAGCTCGCCGAGCGCCTGGCCGGCATCGTCAAGGAGCGCCTCGCGTTGTGAGCGTCTGGTGCACCCCCAGGTGCACCGGTGGCTCACAACGTCTCAGAGCTTCCGGACCCGGACGTACCGCACCGAGTGGTCGGCGTCCTTGCGCAGGACCAGGTTCGCCCGGGAGCGGGTCGGCAGCACGTTGTCCTCGAGGTTGGGGCCGTTGATGCTGTCCCAGATCCGGCCGGCCTCGGCGATCGCCTCGTCACGGGTGAGGGCGGCGTACTTGCGGAAGTAGGAGCTCGGGTCGCGGAAGGCGGTCTCACGCAGGCGCAGGAAGCGCGTCACGTACCACTCCTTGATGTCGCGGGTCGCGGCGTCGACGTAGATCGCGAAGTCGAAGAAGTCCGAGACCGCCAGCCCCGTCCGGCCGTCCTCCCGGGTCCGCGCCGGCTGCAGGACGTTGAGCCCCTCGACGATCACGATGTCGGGCCGCTTCACCACGACGGTCTCGTCCGGCACGACGTCGTAGACGAGGTGGGAGTACGTCGGCGCCAGCACCTCGTCGCGCCCGGACTTGATGTCCACCACGAATCTGAGCAGCGCGCGCCGGTCATAGGACTCCGGGAAACCCTTGCGCTGCATCAGGCCACGGCGCTCGAGCTCGGCGTTGGGGTAGAGGAATCCGTCGGTCGTCACCAGCGCGACGTTCGGGTGCTCGGGCCAGTGCGCGAGCAGTTGCTGGAGCACGCGCGAGACCGTCGACTTGCCGACGGCCACGGAGCCGGCCACCCCGATGACGAACGGCGTGCGCGGCGGGATCTGGCCGTGGAGGAACTCCTCCTGCTCGCGGTGGAGCTTTCCCGCGGCTGACACGTAGAGGGAGAGAAGTCGCGAGAGCGGCAGGTAGACCTGGGCGACCTCGTCGAGGTCGATGTGGTCCGAGAGGCCGCGCAGCCGCTCGATCTCCTCGGCGGAGAGCGGCAGCGGCGTCTCGGGCGCCAGCTCGGCCCACGCCTCCCTGCTCAGCTCGACCCACGGGGACGACTCGGCGTGGGGGAGCGTCATGGAAGAAGATCGTAGACTTCCGCCTATGTGCGGAATCGTCGGGTACGTCGGGGACCAGCCTGCCGAGGGCGTGATCATCGAAGGCCTGCGCCGCATGGACTACCGCGGATACGACTCCGCGGGCATCGCCGTGCTCGTCCCCGGCGAGAGCTCGCTCGAGCTCCGCAAGAAGGCCGGCAAGCTCGCCAACCTCGACAAGATCCTCGCCGAGGAGCCGCTCCCGGCGGCCACGACCGGCATCGGTCACACCCGCTGGGCCACCCACGGTGGCCCCACCGACGCCAACGCCCACCCGCACCTGGGCGAGGAGCGCCGCGTCGCGGTCGTGCACAACGGCATCATCGAGAACTTCGCCGAGCTTCGCGCGGAGCTCGAATCAGCAGGTCACCACTTGCACTCGGAGACCGACACCGAGATCGCGGCACACCTGCTCGAGCTCGAAGTCGCCGGCGGCGTGGACCTGACCGCGGCGATGGAGCGGGTATGCAGTCGACTCGAGGGCGCCTTCACCTTCGTCGCCGTGGATGCCGCTGACCCCGAGCGGATCGTCGGCGCCCGCCGCAACTCGCCCTTGGTGGTGGGCCTGGGTGAGGGTGAGAACTTCCTCGGCTCCGATGTCGCCGCTTTCATCGAGCACACCCGCGAGGCGCTCGAGATCGACCAGGACAAGGTCGTCACCATCACGCGCTCCGGCGTCTCGGTCACCAACTTCGACGGTACGCCGTCCGAGGGCCGTCGCTACCACGTCGACTGGGATCTCTCGGCGGCCCAGAAGGACGGCTTCGACTGGTTCATGCGCAAGGAGATCTTCGAGCAGCCGCGTGCGGTCGCCGATGCCCTCCTCGGACGCCGCGGCCTGGACGGCAAGCTGGCGCTCGACGAGATGCGGCTCTCGGACGACGAGCTCCGCGAGATCGACAAGATCATCATCATCGCGGCCGGCACCTCGTTCTACGCCGGCATGGTGGCGAAGTACGCCATCGAGCACTGGTGCCGGATCCCGGTCGAGGTCGAGCTCTCCTCGGAGTTCCGCTACCGCGATCCGATCGTCGACAACGGCACCCTCGTCGTCGCGATCTCGCAGTCGGGTGAGACCGCCGACACCCTCCAGGCCATCCGGCACGCACGCATCCAGCGCTCCAAGGTGCTGGCGATCTGCAACACCAACGGCTCCACGATCCCGCGCGAGTCCGACGCGGTGATCTACACGCACGCCGGGCCGGAGATCGGTGTGGCCTCGACGAAGGGCTACGTCACCCAGCTCGTCGCCTGCTACCTGCTCGCGCTCTACCTCGCCCAGGTCAAGGGGACCCGCTTCGGAGACGAGATCACCCAGGTGGTCGCCCAGCTCGAGGGCATGCCCGCCGCGATCGAGCAGGTCCTCGGCCAGGCCGACGACATCTACGCCTTGGCACGCGAGTACACCGAGGCGCCGACGTTCCTCTTCCTCGGTCGTCACGCGGGCTATCCCGTGGCGCTCGAGGGTGCACTGAAGCTCAAGGAGCTCGCCTACCGGCACGCTGAGGGCTTCGCCGCCGGGGAGCTCAAACACGGCCCGATCGCGCTCGTGGAGGACGGCCTGCCGGTGCTGTGCATCGTCCCGCCGCAGGGCCGCGACCAGCTGCACGACAAGATGCTCAGTGGCATCCAGGAGGTCCGTGCCCGCGGAGCCCGGACGATCGTGCTCGCCGAGGCCGGCGACGAGCGGGTCACGCCGTTCGCCGACGTACTCTTCCGGCTGCCCAAGGTGCCGGTGCTCCTGCAGCCGCTCGTCGCTGTCGTGCCGCTCCAGCTCTTCGCCTGCGAGCTGGCCACCGCGATGGGCCACGACGTGGACCAGCCGCGCAACCTCGCGAAGTCCGTCACGGTCGAATAGGGCCGCCGGACAGAACAACGCCCCCGGGGTTCTCCCGGGGGCGTTGTGGTGACCGCACCAGTCGATTGCATGGGGACGAGTTGTACTCGCTCAGTCGACGGTGATGCTGGGGGCCGGCGCTTCCTTGTGCCGGCCCCCAGGCTGGGACAGGGGGGTCAGAAGCCGAATCCGTACTTGTGGCCGTACCCGCTGAAGGCCGGGAAGTAGGGGTAGCTGGAGAACCACTTGGGCTTCTTGTGGTGCTTGTGTCCGGGCGGCGGAACCGGCGGACCGTAGTGGTGGCTCGCTGCCGGGCTGGGTTTGGACTCGTGCGCCGAGGCGGCGGTGCCTGTGCCGGTGACGAAGAGTGCGGAGATCGCCAGGGCGATCGCCGGAATGAGGGTGAGACGTTTCATCACGTTTCCTCCGAGATAGGTGACGTGCGTGGGCGTCTGATGCGGTCCCTCGACCATGCCAAAAACTGCTGGTCTAGACAAGCCGGGCGTGGGTCGGACGGCGATCTATTTACCAAGACGTCATCTAGGGAGATGGTCATGAAACAAGCGGATCAAAGAATCCGAATGTCTGAATCGATCGTTTCTTGAAGGGTGTGGGGTTCTCATGACCATCGTCCGTGCGGCCATCTCCCAGACGACGTGGACGGGGGACAAGGAGTCGATGCTCGACAAGCACGAGCAGTTCGCCCGCGACGCCGCCGCCGACGGAGCCCAGGTGATGTGCTTCCAGGAGCTCTTCTACGGCCCGTACTTCGGCATCACGCAGGACAAGAAGTACTACCGCTACGCCGAGCCGGCCGACGGCCCGATCGTGCAACGCTTCGCCTCACTGGCGCGTGAGCTGGGGCAGGTCATGGTCCTCCCGATCTACGAGGAGGCCGAGACCGGCATCTACTTCAACACCACCGTGCTGGTGGACGCCGATGGCTCGATCCTCGGCAAGTACCGCAAGATCCACATCCCGCACGTGGAGAAGTTCTGGGAGAAGTTCTACTTCAAGCCCGGCAACCTCGGCTTCCCCGTCTTCGAGACCGCGGTCGGCAAGGTCGGCATGTACATCTGCTACGACCGGCACTTCCCGGAGGGCTGGCGCGAGCTCGGCCTCAACGGCGCGCACATCGTCTTCAACCCCAATGCCACCAAGCCGGGCCTCTCCAACCGGCTGTGGGAGGTCGAAGGCCCGGCCGCGGCCGTCGCCAACGGCTACTTCGTGCTGCAGCCCAACCGTGTCGGCCTCGAGGACAACGAGTACGGCGACGAGGCGGTCAACTTCTACGGCACCTCCAACGTCATCGACCCGCGCGGCAATTTCGTCGGCGAGCGCGGCTCGGGCGAGAAGGAGGAGCTCCTGGTGCGCGACCTCGACATGAGCATGGTCCAGGAGATGCGCGACGACTGGCAGTTCTACCGCGACCGCCGGCCCGAGACCTACACCAGCATCGCGACGCCGGGGGCGAACTCGTGATCACCCTCGTCACTGGAGGCACGGTCGTCTCCGCCACCGGCCGGACGCAGGCCGACGTACTCGTCGACGGCGAGACCATCGTGGCTCTCATCCAGCCGGGGACGACCCCGTTCGGAACCATCAACGCAGACCGGACCATCGACGCCACGGGCAAGTACGTCATCCCCGGTGGGGTGGACGCACACACCCACATGGAGATGCCCTTCGGCGGCACGTTCGCCTCGGACACGTTCGAGACCGGCACCCGTGCCGCGGCGTGGGGCGGCACCACGACGATCGTCGACTTCGTCGTGCAGTACCCCGAGCAGAACATCCTCGACCAGTACCACCTCTGGCACGAGAAGGCCGCCGGCAACTGCGCCATCGACTACGGCTTCCACCAGATCCTGTCCGATGTGCAGGACTCCAGCCTCACCGCGATGGACGAGCTCATCGCCGAGGGCGTGACGAGCTTCAAGCTCTTCATGGCCTACAAGGGCGTCTTCCTCAGCGATGACGGCCAGATCCTGCGGGCCTTCCAGAAGGGCGCCGAGAACGGCGCGATGATGATGATGCACGCCGAGAACGGCGCGATCATCGACGTGCTGGTGCAGCAGGCCATCGCGGCGGGCAACACGACGCCGTACTTCCACGGGCTGACCCGCCCGTGGCAGGCCGAGGAGGAGGCGACGCACCGCGCGATCATGCTCGCCGACCTCACCGGCGCCCCGCTGTACGTCGTCCACGTGAGCGCCAAGCAGGCGGTCGAGCAGATCGCCACCGCCCGCGACCGGGGCCTCAACGTCTTCGGCGAGACCTGCCCGCAGTACCTCTACCTCTCACTCGAGGAGCAGCTCGCTGCGGTGAGCGAGGAGTGGGGTGACCTCGAGGGGGCCAAGTGGGTCTGCTCGACCCCTCTGCGCAGCAGGGCTGAGGGCCACCAGGACGCGATGTGGCAGAGCCTGCGCACCAACGACATCCAGATGGTCTCCACCGACCACTGCCCCTTCTGCATGAAGGACCAGAAGGAGATGGGCCGGGGCGACTTCTCGAAGATCCCCAACGGCATCGGCTCCGTCGAGAACCGCATGGACCTGCTCTACCAGGGCGTTGTCACCGGCGAGATCACCGTGGAGCGTTGGGTCGAGATCACCTCGACCACGCCGGCGCGGATGTTCGGCATGTACGGCAAGAAGGGCGTCATCGCCCCGGGCGCCGACGCCGACCTTGTCATCTACGACCCGGCCGGTCACACGTCGATCGGCGTCGGGAAGGCGCACCACATGAACATGGACTACTCCGCCTGGGAGGGCTACGAGATCGACGGGCACGTCGACCTCGTGATGTCGCGGGGCTCGGTCGTCGTCGACGAGACCGGCTACATCGGCGCCAAGGGCCACGGGCAGTACGTCAAGCGCGGCCTGTCGCAGTACCTGAGCTGAGGGAGTGACGATGGAATTCGGTGTCGTCCTGCAGACGAACCCCCCGGCCTGGCGCACGGTGGCGCTCTCGAAGCGTGCCGAGGAGTACGGCTTCGACATGGTGTGGACCTTCGACTCCCACCTGCTCTGGATGGAGCCCTACGTCATCTACAGCCAGATCTTGGCGGAGACGCACACCATCAAGGTCGGTCCGTTCGTCACCAATCCGGCGACGCGGGACTGGACCGTCACGGCGAGCGTGTTCGCCACGCTCAACGAGATGTACGGCAACCGCACGGTCTGCGGCATGGGGCGTGGTGACTCGGCGGTCCGGGTGCTCAACGGCAAGCCCTCGACCATCAAGGAGATGCGCGAGGCGACCCATGTGATCCGTGAGCTGGCCAACTGCCGCTCGGTGGACATCAACGGCTCCACCCTGCAGTTCCCGTGGGCCTCGCGTTCTGAGCTGGAGGTGTGGATCGCCGCCTACGGTCCGTTGGCGCTCAAGGCCGCGGGTGAGGTCGGGGACGGGTTCATCCTGCAGCTCGCGGACCTCGACATCGCCGAATGGATGATCGCGACGGTCCGCAAGGCTGCAGCCGCTGCCGGCCGGGATCCCGAGTCGGTGACGTTCTGTGTCGCCGCGCCGGCGTACGTCACCGACGGCACGCCCGAGGCACGCGCCCACGCCCTCGACCAGTGCCGCTGGTTCGGCGGCATGGTCGGCAACCACGTCGCCGACATCGTCGAGAAGTACGGCGACCAGGGGACCGTTCCACAGGCGCTCACCGACTACATCAAGGGTCGGGAGGGCTACGACTACAACGAGCACGGCCGCGCGGGCAACACCCACACGGCCTTCGTGCCCGACGAGATCGTCGAGCGCTTCTGCCTGATCGGCACCGTTGAGGAGCAGGTCAGCAAGCTCGAGAAGCTGAAAAGCCTGGGTGTGGACCAGTTCGCCGTCTACCTCCAGCACGATGCGCAGGACGAGACGCTGGCGACGTACGGCACGAAGGTGATCCCGGCAGTGAATGCGCCGGTGACGGCGAAGCAATGAGGGTGTCATGAGTTTCGTCTGGGTGCGTACGCGCGCCGTCGCGTTCGCGCTCCTCGGGATCCTCGCGTTCGTGGGGGTCTGGGAGGGCTACAAGGCGATCGGTCCGGAGGAGGGCGCCAAGGTCGGCGACTCCGGTGTGATCGTGCTGCCGCGGACGCAGGACAAGTTCATGCCGCACGTCTCCACGATGGTGCAGACGCTGTCGAAGCCGGTGAACCGCCTGATCCCGGATGTCACCTACGGCGGCGAGGTCGTCAAGGCGTCGCTCTTCACGCTGAAGCTGTCGGCGATCGGATGGCTGATCGGCGTGGTCATCGGGTTCCTGCTGGCGATCATCATGAGCCGGAGCCGGCTGGCCGAGGCGGCGCTCTCGCCCTGGGTGATCATCAGCCAGACCATCCCGCTGGTCGCGATCGCACCGGTCACGCTCTCGTGGGGGAAGTACCTCAAGACCGGTAGCTGGGCCTGGGGCGCGGAGCAGACGATGATCGTGATCGCCGCCTACCTCGCCTTCTTCCCGGTCGCGGTCGGCGCCTTGCGCGGCCTTCGCTCCACGGAGTCGAGTCAGCTCGAGCTCATGCACGTGTACGGCGTCGGCTGGCTGCGCACGCTCGTGAAGCTGCAGCTGCCGGCGAGTGTGCCGTACCTCCTTCCTGCGTTGCGTCTTGCGGCCTCGAGCGCCGTCGTCGGCGCGATCATCTCCGAGATGTCGACCGGCCAGGGCCAGGGCATCGGCCGGCTCATCTCCTACTACTCGCAGAACGTCACCGACGTCAGCGCCGGCAAGCCGTGGACGGCTGTCTTCGGTGCGGTCGCCGTCGGCCTCGTCGCCGTGGGGCTCACGAGCCTCCTCGGCCTGTTGTTGAAGCGCTATCGCAGGGGTGAAACCGCATGATCCGTATCGAGCCTGCCGTCCATGTCGTCGGCGCCAGCCGTGTCTTCGCGAGCAAGTCCGGGTCGGTCGTCGCTCTCTCGGACGTGGACCTCGAGATCGCTCCGGGGGAGTTCGTCTCGCTCATCGGCCCCTCGGGATGCGGGAAGTCGACGCTGTTGCGACTGATCGCCGACCTCGACTCTCCGTCGTCCGGTGACGTGACGGTCTTCGGCAAGTCTGCTCGTCTCGCCAGACTCGACCACGACTACGGCATCGCCTTCCAGCAGGCGGGCCTGCTGCCGTGGCGCACCGTCGCCGACAACGTCGGTCTGCCGCTGGAGGTGCACAAGGTCCCCGCGGCCACGCGTCGGTCACGGGTCGCCGAACTGCTCGAGATGGTCGGCCTCACCGACTTCGCGAAGTCCTTCCCCGACCAGCTCTCGGGCGGCATGCAGCAGCGTGTCGCCATCGCCAGGGCGCTGGCCGAGTCGCCCAAGCTGCTGCTGATGGACGAGCCCTTCGGCGCGCTCGACGAGATCACCCGCGAGCGGATGCAGTCCGAGCTGATCCGGATCGCCTCGGAGACCGGTGCTGCCGTCGTCTTCGTGACCCACTCGATCCCGGAGGCCGTCTTCCTCTCGCACCGGGTGGTCGTGATGTCGCCGCGTCCCGGTCGGATCGTCGACATCGTCTCCACGGGTCCCGGTGCGGGCGTGCCCCGCGACGAGTCCTTCCGCGATGCGGCCGAGTTCACCGCCGGCATCTCCTCGGTCCGGCACCTGCTCCACGGCGGAGCCGCTGCTCCCGTCGGTGTGGAGGACAGATGAACCACCCCACGAAACCGCTCCGCGCTTCCGCAGGGACCCCGGAATGAGCACTGCCATGGAGCGCCCGCTGCCGCGGGTGATGTACGTCGTCGCCCCGCTGGTCCTCGGCGTCCTGGTCGTCGTGATCTGGCAGGGCTTCTGGTCCGCGCGGAACGTCCCCGACTTCTTCATGCCGTCGCCGGCGCACATCTGGACGGAGCTGCGCGAACAGCACGGCCTGATCACGTCGGCGACGGTGCACACCGGCTGGAACGCCCTGCGTGGCCTGGTGATCGGGACGCTGCTCGCGCTCGTCGCCGCGTTGGTGGCCAACGCGTTGCGGTTCGTCCGCGAGATGCTCGCGCCGATCGTGCTCGCCGCCTCCGTCGTGCCGATCGCCGCGCTGGCGCCGGTGCTCAACGGGCTGTTCAACCAGCGGTTCAACACGGGACGGGTCATCGTCGCTGCAGTGGCCGTCGGCGTACCGGTCTATATCAACGTGCTGCGCGGCCTCGCGCAGGTGAAGCCGGTCCACCGGGACCTGATGCACTCCTACTCCGTCTCCGCACTCACCCGGATCCGCACCGTCACGCTGCCGACCGCACTGCCGTACCTCTTCACGGGCCTGCGCATCGGCTCCTCGCTCGCCGTGATCTCCGCCCTCGTCGCCGAATACGTCGGCGGCCCCCGTCAGGGGCTTGCGGCCGTGATCACGGAGAACGCCAAGAACGGGCAGTACGCACTGTCCTGGGCCGGCATCGTCGGCTCGATCGCACTCGGGTTGCTCTTCTATCTCGTCACCTTCGCAATGGAGCGATGGTTCAACCGGCACACCAGTGCCTGATCTCGGTTCACCCGAAGGAGAAGGAATGAAGTCCACGATCACCAAGGCGCTGGCGGGAGCTGCCGCGGCGGCACTGGCTGCGGTCACTCTGAGCGCCTGCGGCAGCTCGGACTCGGACGCCGACGCGAAGTCCTCCGACACCGCCGCGGCGTGCTCCACCATGACCCCGGTCAAGCTCCAGCTGCAGTGGAACAACCAGGCCCAGTTCGCCGGCTACTACGCCGCCGCGGACAAGGGCTACTACAAGGACGCCTGCCTGGACGTCACCCTCCTCGAGGGCGGCTCCGATGTCGTCCCGCAGAAGGTGCTCTCCGACGGTGGCGCCGACTTCGCCGTCTCGTGGGCGCCCAAGGTCCTCGGCGACATCGAGGGCGGCCTCAACATGGTCAACGTCGCGCAGATCTTCCAGCGCAGCGCGCCCCTGATCGTCTCGCTCAAGGAGAAGGGCATCACCACGCCCGCCGACCTCAAGGGCAAGAAGTGGGTCAACTGGGGCTACGGCAACCAGTGGGAGCTGCTTGCGATGCTGCAGGGGGCTGGCGGCCTCGCTCCGAAGGACACCGCCTACGAGGCCGAAGGAGACACCGCGGCGAACCTCTTCGACGACGGCTACGACGCCGTCACCGCGATGACCTACAACGAGCTCGCTGAGCTGCTCGAGACGAAGAACCCGAAGACCGGCAAGCTCTACACCGAGGACGACTTCAACATCCTCGACCCGAACAAGTACGACGCGAGCATGCTCGAGGACGACATCTGGGCGATGGGCGACAAGCTCTCCGACCCCGCCTTCGCGAAGACGACGCAGGCCTTCATCACGGCAAGCCTCAAGGGCTGGATCTACGTCCGGGACAACCCGACCGACGGCGCGGCCATGGCCGCGAAGTACGGCTCGCAGCACCCGGCCACCCACGAGCTCTGGATGATGAACGAGATCAACAAGCTGATCTGGCCCGCTCCGGCCGGCATCGGCACCGTCGACCCGGCCGCCTGGAAGCGCACCGTCGACGAGTCCATGAAGGTCATCGACCCCGCCTCGGGCAAGCCGCTGATCACGAAGGCGACCCCTGACTCGGTCATCAACCAGACGTTCGTGACCAAGGCCCTGAGCGACCTCAAGGCCGAGGGACTCGACGTCACCGGTGAGAGCTTCACGCCGGAGGACGTCACCCTGACCGAGGGTGGAGAATGACGGCATGACCAACGCTGAGACCCTGGCCCTCGACCCTGCCTACGTCTTCCACTCCTGGTCCGCGCAGGGGGCTCTCAAGCCCTTGGTGGTGTCGGGCGGCCAGGGCTCTCACGTCTGGGACGACGAGGGGCGCAAGCTCCTCGACTTCTCCTCCCAGCTGGTCAACGTCAACATCGGCTTCGGCCACCCTGCGGTGGTCGCCGCCATCCAGGAGCAGGCGGCCGCGTTGGCCACCGTCGCTCCGGCGACGGCCAACCACCAGCGCGGTCTCGCCGCGCAGAAGATCCTCTCGCGTGCACCGTCCGGGTTCGCGAAGGTCTTCTTCACCAACGGCGGCGCGGACGCCAACGAGAACGCCATCCGGATGGCTCGCCAGTTCACCGGCCGCAACAAGGTGCTCTCGACCTACCGCTCGTACCACGGCAACACCGGCTCCGCGATCGTCGCGACGGGTGACTGGCGTCGCCCGGCGGGCAACGAGTTCGCCCGTGACCACGTGCACTTCTTCGGCCCGTACCTCTACCGGTCGGAGTTCTGGGCCACCACGCCGGAGGAGGAGTCGGCCCGCGCGCTGCAGCACCTGCGCCGCGTGATCGAGTCTGAGGGCCCGGCCACGATCGCCGCGCTCCTCATCGAGTCGATCCCCGGCACCGCCGGCATCCTGATGCCGCCGCCGGGCTACCTCGCGGGCGTCCGCGCGCTCTGTGACGAGTTCGGGATCATCCTGATCACCGACGAGGTCATGGCGGGCTTCGGTCGCACGGGCGAGTGGCTGGCGCTGGACGCCTTCGGCTACACGCCCGACCTGATCACCTTCGCCAAGGGTGTGAACTCCGGCTACGTGCCGGTCGGCGGCGTGATGATCTCGGCCCCGATCTCGGAGTTCTTCGACGAGCGGGTCTTCCCGGGTGGGCTCACCTATTCCGGGCACCCGCTGGCGATGGCCTCGATCATCGCGGCGCTCGACGCCATGGCGACCGAGGGCATCGTCGCAAACGCCAAGCGGATCGGCTCCGACGTCATCGCGCCGGCGCTGGAGAAGATGGCGGCGACGTACGACGTCGTGGGGGAGGTCCGCGGCACCGGCGTCTTCCACGCCATCGAGCTCGTGGCCGACCGCTCGACCCGCGCGCCTCTGCCCGCCGCCGACATGGCTGGGCTCAAGGGGAAGCTCCTCGAGCGTGGCCTGCTGCCCTTCATCCAGGACAACCGCATCCACGTCGTCCCGCCCTGCGTCGTCACCGACGAGGAGGCCCACGAGGGCCTCGCGATCATCGACGACGTCCTCTCGACCCTCTGATCCGCATCTCCATAAGGAATCCCATGTCCCTCCCCACCGTCGACCACTACGTGGGCGGCCAGTTCATCCCCGGCACCGGCACCCGGACGGGCGACGTGTACGACCCCGCGCTCGGCCAGGTGACGAAGCAGGTCCGCTTCGCCACGGCCGCTGACGTGGACGCGGCCGTCGAGACCGCCAAGAAGGCCTTCGCGGACTGGTCGCAGGCTTCGGTCACCAAGCGCACGCAGGTGCTCTTCGCGTTCCGTGAGCTGCTCAACGCCCGCAAGGACGAGCTCGCGCAGATCCTCACCTCCGAGCACGGCAAGGTCCTCTCGGACGCGGCCGGCGAGATCGCCCGCGGCCTCGAGGTCGTGGAGTTCGCCTGCGGCATCGCGCACCTGCAGAAGGGCGCGATGTCAGACCAGGTCTCCACCGGTGTCGACGTCTACTCGGTCCGCCAGCCGCTCGGGGTCGTGGGCATCATCAGCCCCTTCAACTTCCCGGCGATGGTCCCGATGTGGTTCTTCCCCCTCGCCATCGCGACCGGCAACACGGTCGTCGTGAAGCCGTCGGAGAAGGACCCGTCGGCCTCCAACTGGATCGCCGGCCTCTGGGAGGAGGCCGGCCTGCCGGCGGGTGTCTACAACGTCATCCACGGTGACAAGGAGGCCGTCGACGCACTCCTCGTGAACCCGGATGTCGCCTCGATCTCCTTCGTCGGCTCCACGCCGATCGCGCAGTACGTCTACGAGACCGGCACCAAGCACGGCAAGCGCGTGCAGGCCCTCGGCGGCGCCAAGAACCACATGCTCGTCCTGCCCGACGCCGACCTCGACCTCGTCGCCGACTCGGCGATCAACGCCGGCTTCGGCTCCGCCGGTGAGCGCTGCATGGCGATCTCGGTCATCGTCGCGGTCGACGCGGTCGCGGACCCGCTGATCGAGAAGATCAAGGCCCGCATGGCTGCTCTCACCGTGGGTGACGGCCGCCGCGGTTGCGACATGGGCCCGCTGATCAGCCAGCAGCACCGCGACAAGGTCGCCTCCTACATCGACCTCGCGATCGTCGACGGGGCCGACGTGCTGGTGGACGGCCGCGGCGGCTCGGTCGACGGTGACGAGGGTGGCTTCTGGCTCAACCCCACGTTGATCGACCGCGTGCCGACGACCTCGAAGGTCTACACCGAGGAGATCTTCGGCCCGGTGCTGTCGGTCGTCCGCGTGTCCGGCTACGAGGAGGGCCTCGAGCTGATCAACTCCGGCGCCTTCGGCAACGGCACCGCGATCTTCACCAACGACGGCG
This sequence comes from Nocardioides sp. Kera G14, assembly GCF_020715565.1. Lineage (NCBI taxonomy): Bacteria > Bacillati > Actinomycetota > Actinomycetes > Propionibacteriales > Nocardioidaceae > Nocardioides > Nocardioides sp. Kera G14. The sequence goes on from NZ_CP085839.1 coordinate 614,494, forward strand.
GCGCCGCCCGCCGCTTCCAGCGCGAGGTGGAGGTCGGCATGGTCGGCATCAACGTCCCCATCCCCGTCCCGGTCGCCTACCACTCCTTCGGTGGCTGGAAGTCCTCGCTCTTCGGCGACACCAAGGCCTACGGCACCCACGGCATCGACTTCTTCACCCGCGAGAAGGCCATCACCCAGCGCTGGCTCGACCCGAGCCACGGGGGGATCAATCTCGGCTTCCCCCAGAACACCTGATCTGCGTCGACCGGCGGCGCGTTGGCTGCGTTGTCGTCGCTCGACGGCCCGCTTCGCTCTCAGGCCGCCTTCGCTCCTCCGCCTTGCCACCGCGCGCGCCGGACGACGCAGATAGCGTGGTGCTGTGAGATTCGCGCACACCGTGGAGCAGGTCCGGGCTGCTGAGGCTGCGCATCCGGACTTCGTAACGGGCGGGCTGATGCAGCGGGCGGCGCACGGGCTGGCCTCCGCTGTCATGGACTTCGTCGGCGGTGTCTACGGTCGCCGGGTCGTGCTGCTGGTCGGGTCCGGGGACAACGGTGGCGATGCCTTGTACGCCGGCGCGGTGCTCGCCCGACGAGGCGCCTCCGTCGAGGCGTGGTTGCTCGGCTCTGGCGCACACCGTGCGGGCTTGACGGCCCTGCGCGCAGCGGGTGGGCGCGTCGCCGAGCCACGTCCGCTGCGGGCGGGATCGGTGGATGTCGTCATCGACGGGATCGTGGGGATCGGTGGGCGGGCGGGCCTGCCGGCCCATGTGGCCGAGGCGGTCATCCCGATCAACCCGTCGATCCCGATCGTCGCGGTCGACGTGCCGAGCGGGGTGGGCGTCGACACCGGGGAGCTCTCGGGGATGGCGATCCGAGCAGATCTCACCGTGACGTTCGGGACGCACAAGGTCGCACACCTCGCCGACCCGGCCGCGGCGAACTGCGGAGTCGTCGAGCTGGTCGACCTCGGCCTCACCCTCCCCAGTGCAGAGGTCGAAGCCCTCCAGGCCGTTGACGTCGTGAAGCTCCTCCGCGCCCCGAGCGACAACGCCCAGAAGTACACCCGGGGCGTCGTCGGAGTCCGCGCCGGTTCCGAGACCTATCCCGGTGCGGCGCTCCTCGCGGTTGCCGGCGCCGACACCGGGCTGGCCGGCATGGTCCGCTACGTCGGCTCCGCCGCCGAGACGGTCAAAGAGCACCACCCCGAGGTCGTCGGTGCCGGCCGGGTGCAGGCTTGGGTCGTCGGACCTGGTGGAGGCGACGAGGCCGCAGCCCATTTGAAGGCCGCGGTCGCCGACGGCGTACCGACTGTCGTCGACGCCGACGCCCTGCCGCATGTCAGGAAACCCCCGACTCAGAGGCAGGAAAGCCCGGATTCGGCGGGAGGAAAGCACGGGTTCGTGCTGACGCCGCATGCGGGCGAGCTGGCACAGATGCTGGGGGCGGAGCGCGCAGAGATCGAGGCCCGACCGCTCCACTTCGCCCGGCAGGCGGCGGCGGCGTACGACGCCGTGGTGCTGCTCAAGGGCAGGCGCACGATCGTCGCCCGACCCGACGGACGGGTCCGGATCAACACGACCGGCACACCCTGGCTCGCCACGGCAGGAGCCGGCGACGTCCTCGCCGGACTCGTCGGAAGCCTGCTCGCGAGCGGCCTCACACCCTTCGATGCCGCGGGCGTGGGGGCATGGCTCCACGGCGCCGCGGCCACGAGCGCCAGCAGCGGCGGACCTCTCACCGCCACGAGGGTCGCGGAGGCGATTCCGGGCGTGGTGGGAGAATTGCTCTCATGACCAGCGCAGAGATCGTCGTCGACCTCGGCGCGATCCGGCACAACGTCCGCACCCTCCTGGCCCACACGGAGACGTCGGTCATGGCGGTGGTCAAGGCCGACGGCTACGGGCACGGCATGGTCGAGGTCGCCCGCGCGGCCCGCGAGGCCGGCGCCTCCTGGCTCGGCGTCGCGACCCTCCCCGAGGCAGTCGCTCTGCGCGATGCCGGTGATGAGGGTCGCCTGCTCTGCTGGCTCTCGACCCCGAGCGACAGCTTCGACGAGGTGCTCGCGCGTGACGTCGACGTCAGCGCCTACGACATCCCGACACTCGAGCGGATCCAGGCAGCGGCAGAGCGCACCGGCACGACGCCGCGCCTCCACCTGAAGGTCGACACCGGTCTCTCCCGCGGCGGCGCGATGCCCGCCGACTGGCACGCCCTCTTCACCCGCGTCAAGGCCGGTCACGACGCCGGCATGTGGCGCTTCACCGGCATCTTCAGCCACTTCGCCACGAGCGAGGAGCCCGACAACCCCAGCAACGACGCCCAGGAGAAGGTCTTCCGCGAGGCGCTCGACCTGCTCGCCGAGGTCGGCCTCCAGCCCGAGGTGCGTCACCTCGCCAACTCCGCGGCCGCCGTCACCCGGCCCAGTGCGCGGTTCGACCTCGTCCGATGCGGCATCGCGACGTACGGCCTCGACCCCGCACCCGGTGTCGACCACGGCCTCGACCTCCGCCCCGCGCTCTCGCTGCAGGCGGAGCTGGCGATGGTGAAGGAGCTCGAGGCAGGAGCCGCGGTGTCGTACGGCGGCCGGTGGGTCGCTCCGCATGCGACGGTCGTGGGCCTCGTCCCTGCCGGCTACGCCGAGGGAATCCCGCGGGCCAGCGCAGGCAGTGCCGAAGTCCTTGTCGCCGGTGCCCGGAGGCCGATGAGGGGGAGTGTGTGCATGGACCAGTTTGTGGTCGAGCTGGGTGTGGAATGCCGGGATCTGAAACCGGGCGAGCCGGTGCTGCTCCTGGGCCCGGGGACGCAGGGGGAGCCGACGGCGCAGGACTGGGCGGACGCCTCAGGGACGATCCACTACGAGATCGTCACCCGGCTGGGTGGCAGACTGACTCGGCGTTACGTGGACAGCAACACCGACAGCGGCACTGGCACGGGGGAGAACTGATGGGCGTGACCGCACGCATCGCCGGCGCCGTGGGCGCCGCCGCCGGCCTGGCCGCGGCCGGCGGGGCCGTCCGCGTCGCCCAGCGCCGGCGCACCATCTCGCGCCGTGCCGGCGAGGCAGCTCCCTTCGGTTCGCTGCATTCGCCGGCCCGGACCGTCGTCGCCGACGACGGGGTGCCGCTCCACGTCGAGGTCGACGAGGCCGACTCGGATCTGACGATCGTCTTCGTCCACGGCTACGCCCTCAATCTGGACTGCTGGCACTTCCAGCGCGCGGCCTACCGCGGTCTGGTCCGCACGGTCTTCTACGACCAGCGCTCCCACGGCCGCAGCGGCCGCGGCGAGATCAAGGAGGGGACGATCGACCAGCTCGGCCGCGACCTCAAGTCGGTGATCGATGCCGTCGTCCCGGACGGTCCGGTCGTGGTCGTGGGCCATTCGATGGGTGGCATGACGATCGTGGCGCTGGCCGAGCAGCTCCCCGAGCTGATCGGCACGAAGGTCACCGGTGCCGCCCTGATCTCCACGACCGCCGGCGGGCTCGACCCGTCACGTCTCTTCTTCCCGATGGTGCCGTCGCGGCTCAGCTCGAGCTTCACCGGTGGCGCGATCAGGACTCTCGCGCGCGGTCACCGGATGGTCGACGGCGTACGCCGCCTCGGCCGCGGGATCGCCACGGTCGCCACCGACACGTTCGCCTTCGGCGACGAGGTGCCGGCCTCCTACGTCGAGTTCGTCGACGACATGCTCTCGGCGACACCGTTCCAGGTCGTCGCGGAGTTCTTCCCCGGCTTCCGCGAGCTCGACAAGTTCGACTACGTCGCCAACCTCTCCGGCGTGCCGACGACGGTCATCTGCGGCACCGTCGACAGGCTCACCTCCATCGGGCACAGCCGCAAGCTGCACTCGCGCATCCCCGGCTCGACGCTCGTCGAGTGCCAGGGCGCCGGCCACATGGTCATCCTCGAGCGCCACGGCCAGGTCAACGCCGCCCTCGACCAGCTGCTGTCGTCGGCACGGGGTCGCGCGCACCGATGACCGAGACCCTCACCGGCCTCACCACCGAGCGGGTCGGCCCGGAGTCAGCGGCCGACGTTCTCGCCATCGTGCAGGCAGCCTTCAGCCAACGGCCGCCGATGGACCCGCCCGCCGACGCGCTCTCGGAGACGGTCGAGTCGATCGCCGCCAAGCTCTCCGCCCTGGGCGGGCTGATCGCGCGTCGCGACGGACAGCCCGTCGGCACGCTCATCCTCGACCCCGTGGACCAGACGGTCTTCATCCGTCGCTTCGCCGTGATGCCCGGGGAGCAGGGCCACGGCATCGCCCGCGCGATGGTCGACCGTGTCGCCGCCGCTGCTGGCGACCGCTTCCGTGACCTCGCCGTCATCGCGCGCGAGGAGCTGCCCCGCAACATCCTGTTCTGGGAGCGGCAGGGCTTCCGGGAGATCGCCCGGACGTCGCCGTACGTCGAGATGCGCCGCCCTCTCCACACGCATGTGGCCACGGTGTCGACGCCGGAGGCCATGCAGCACCTGGGGTCGCGCCTCGGTGCCGTCCTTGCCGCCGGTGACCTGCTCGTGCTCTCCGGCGAGCTCGGCGCGGGTAAGACGACCTTCACCCAAGGGCTCGCCGAGGGACTGGACGTGCGTGGGCCGATCACGTCGCCGACCTTCGTCATCGCCAGGATCCATCCTCCGTTGGGCTCCGGGCCGGAGCTCGTGCACGTCGACGCCTACCGGTTGGGCTCCATCGCGGAGCTCGACGACCTCGACCTCGACACCGATCTCGAGGACGCGGTGACGGTGGTCGAGTGGGGCGCCGGCCTGGCCGAGGGGCTCGCCGAGTCCCGGCTCGAGATCGCCCTCACCCGCGCCCTCGCGGCCGACGCGCTCGTCGACGCGAGGGAGGGTGAGGACCCGCGTCGCGTCGAGATCACGCCGATCGGCCCCCGTTGGCACGACGTCGACTGGGCCACGATCACGGCGGTGATCGACTGATGCTGCTCGCCTTCGACACCGCCACGCCGCAGGTGAGCGTCGCGCTCCACGACGGCACCTCAGTCGTGGCCGAGGAGGCCAGTGACCGGGCGATGAAGCACGGGGAGCAGCTCGCTCCGTTGATCTCCGCGGTTCTCGCTGCCGCTGGGGTGACGCCTGCTGAGCTGGCCCGTGTCGGTGTCGGCGTCGGGCCCGGGCCTTTCACCGGCCTGCGGGTCGGGCTCGTCACCGCCCGCACGTTGGGCTTCGCGCTCGACATCCCCGTCGACGGTGTCTGCTCGCTCGACGTCCTCGCGCTCGAGGCGGTGTCCACCGGCGCGGTGAACGGGCCCTTCCAGGTCGCCACGGACGCCCGCCGCAAGGAGGTCTACTTCGCCACCTACGGCCCCTCCGCCGACCGCTTCACCGGCCCGGTCGTCGACCACCCGGCCACACTGCACAGCCACGTCGTGACGGTCGGCGAGGGAGCTGCGCTGTATCCGGAGGCCTTCCCCGAGGCCGTCGGCCCGCAGCGCCCCTCGGCCGGCTGGCTGGCGCGCGGGTTGGTCGAGGGGCGTTTCGAGGTGGCCCCGCCCGAGCCGCTCTACCTCCGCCGTCCGGACGCGGAGAAGTGACTCCCGTGAGCAGTTCGCTCCTGAATGGCGAGAGCTGGTTCGAGATCAGGTCGGCCGAGCCGGCCGACGTCGAGGCGATCGCCGCCTCGGAGCTCGAGTCGTTCCCTGACGATGCTTGGACACCTGCCTATCTGGAGGCCGTCGTGGACGGGCAGATGCCCACCGTCCGCCTCCTGGCCCTCGAGGTCTCAGACGACCTCGCTGGCCACGCGATCATCTCCATCCTCTTCGAGGACGCCGAGCTCCAGCGGATCGCGGTCCTGCCGGCGTACCGGCGACGCGGCTTCGGGCGGCTGCTGCTGAACGCTGCCGAGGGGTTCAGCCAGTCGAAAGGTGCCGAGCGGCTGCTGTTGGAGGTGCGGGAGACGAACCAGGCCGCCCTCGCGCTCTACCGGGCGCAGGGCTATGTCGAGATCGACCGCCGCCTCGGTTACTACCGTGACGGCTCGACCGGGATCGTGCTCGAGAAGCGCCTGGAGCTGCCGCCAGCAACCGTGGGACTGGAGATCAGCGTGGAGGGCGAGATCGATGAGTGAGCCATTGGTCCTCGGGATCGAGACGTCGTGCGACGAGACGGGCGTCGGGATCGTGCGCGGGCACACGCTGCTGGCCGACGCGATCGCCAGCTCGGTCGAGCAGCACGCGCGCTTCGGAGGAGTGGTGCCGGAGGTCGCCTCGCGCGCTCACCTCGAGGCGATGGTCCCGACGATCCAGCGGGCCTGCTCGACCGCCGGCATCGCACTGCGTGACGTCGACGCGATCGCCGTGACGTCCGGACCCGGCCTGGCCGGCGCCCTCCTCGTCGGCGTCGCGGCCGCCAAGTCGCTGGCACTGGCCCTCGACAAGCCGATCTACGGCGTCAACCACCTCGCCGCGCACGTCGCGGTCGACCAGCTCGAGCACGGGGCGTTGCCCGAGCCGTCGATCGCCATGCTCGTCTCCGGCGGGCACTCGTCCCTGCTCAAGGTCACCGACCTCACGACCGGGGTCGAGCCGATGGGCGCCACGATCGACGACGCTGCCGGCGAGGCCTTCGACAAGGTGGCACGCCTGTTGGGACTGGGCTTCCCCGGTGGCCCGATCATCGACCGTACGGCGACCTCCGGGTCGTCCATCGCCATCGACTTCCCCCGCGGCCTGTCGACCCGGAAGGACCTCGAGCGACACCGCTTCGACTTCTCCTTCTCCGGCCTGAAGACCGCGGTCGCACGTTGGGTCGAGGCCCAGCAGCGCGCCGGTGCCGAGATCAACATCCCCGATGTGGCGGCGTCCTTCCAGGAGGCGGTCGTCGACATCCTCGTCCGCAAGGCGCTCGACGCCTGCCAGAGCCAAGGCGTCGAGGACCTCGTCATCGGCGGTGGGGTCGCGGCCAATTCGCGCCTTCGGGTCGTTGCCGAGGAGCGCGCCGCCAAGCTCGGCGTCCGCGTACGCGTCCCCCGCCCCGGCCTCTGCACCGACAACGGCGCCATGGTCGCCGCCCTCGGATCCGAGATGGTCGCCCGCGGCCGGACGCCGTCGCCGCTCGACCTACCCGCCGACTCCAGCCAGCCGATCGAGTCCGTGCTCGTCTGAGGCCTTGGCTTCGAGGCTCGCTTCGCTCGCGCCTCAACCAGCGGCGTTCGGCAGGCCCTCCACGCCAACCAGTGGCAGGGGTCAGCTGCGCTCGCGCGTCAGCCGGCTGGCGGGTGGCTCGGCGGCGGGCCGTCGGGCAGGCTCGCCTCCGCTGACCCGACTACGTCATCGGTCTCAACCGTGACCCACTCGGCCTGCAGTCGGTCACGGTTGTCACCGATGCGTCAGTCGGCCCGGATCACCCACGATCGGCGGTGGCTCCCAGCCTCCGCAGTGGGTCACGGTCGCAACCGATGACGTAGTCCTCCTAGGGCACGCCGCCCGCCGGCGTGAGCACCGCCCAGCCCGGCGAGGGCCACGGGAGCTCAGGGGAGGACGAGCGTCTTGTAGTCCTCCGGCTTCCCGGTCAGCACCCGCAACGGGACCATCTCCTGGGAGACCACGTCGTAGCGCATCAGCTTCCAGGTCACGCCGTCGTCGTAAAGCATCGCGAGGAGCAGGTGCGTGTCGTCCTCCCACGCGCTGTCCATGATCGTCGAGCCGTCGTCGCCGAGGCCACCGAGGTCGCTGCCTTGGCCGTCGAAGAGCAGCAGTCGTCGGGGTCCGAGACCGTCGCTCTCCACGGGCGTGCCCACCGCGTAGGCGCCGGACGGGGAGACGTCGAGGTTGCGCGCCGAGCATGTCCGCCACAGCTCCGAGCCGGCCTGGAGGTCGACGACGCCCGACCAGCGGACGATCCCGTCGGCCACGCACAGCGGATCGGCATCGGACGCAGGGAACTCATCCACGGACAGGGTTCCCGCGGCGACGGTGCCCGTCACGTCGTCGACGGACTCGAGGTGGGCGTCACCCGGCACGAGAGGGGTCCACCTCGGAGGCGAGTCGCTTCCCGCAACCGAGGCGAGAGTGCCGACGAGGCTCACTGTGTCGCCGCCGGACGCCGTTCCGGTGACGTTGACGAAGACCGTGCACACCCGGGGGCAGTCCTCGCCGGTGACCGCCACGACCTGAGCCCGGTCATCAGTGGTTCCCGACTTCACAGTTCCGAACCGGAGCGGGGCGGTCGCTGAGGCCGTCGACATCATGACGGCGTCGTTGTCGGGGTCGACCCACGCTGCGACCTTTCCGTCGGCCGAAGCGACCGCTGGAGCGGTGGCCGGAGAGGAGAGGTCTCCGATCGTCGTTGCGACGGTGTTCTGGCCATCCTTCGTCGTCGTCACGACCGGATGCCCGCCGACGAGTACGACGCCGGTGATCGGAGACCCCTTCGACGTGTACGAGAACCCGTCGGGCATGTGCAGCGTGCCGGACTCGACGTACGGGATCGTCGCCTCTTCCTGCATGTTCAGCGTCGCCTTGGCTGTGGGTGAAGGGCCGGTCGTGGCAGGGGCGACCGACTTCGTCGACGTCCCCGACAGCGTCACCGGCACCGCCACGGCCGCGACAGCCGCGACGACGGCCAGCGCGCCGACCCCCGCACAGGCCGTACGCCGCCGCCGGATGGATCGAGCACGGGACTGCACGTCGGACAGGGACAGCGGTGCCTCGTTCAAGGACGAACCGCGCAGCGCGAGCGTCTCCTGCAGCAGCTTCTCGGCGCTCATGACAGCTCCTCCAACAGGTCAGCGGGAACGCGCGCGCGCAAGGACGCGAGCGCACGGGACGCTTGGGACTTCACGGTCCCGACGGCGATCCCGAGGGTGTCGGCGATCTCGGACTCGGAGAGCCCTTCGTAGTAGCGGAGCACCACCACCGCGCGGGCCCGGGGAGCAAGCCCCTCGACGAGCTCCCAGACGAGGCGCTGCGTGTCGTCGTACAGGGGTGACGAGATCGTGCCGTCGGGCAGTTCGGACGCGGAGACCTCGCGCCGCCGCCACGCCCGCCGCCACAGCGAGGTGGTCTCGTTGGTCAACACCCGGCGGAGGAAGGCGTGCGGGTCGTCGACCCGGTCCCAGGCCAGGTAGAGCTTCGCGAGCGAGGTCTGCAGGATGTCCTCGGCCTCAGTCAGGTCGCCGGTCAGCAGCCAGGCGATCCGCAGCAGGGCGGGCTGGCGGGCGTGCAGGAAGTCGGTGAAGGCGGCATCGCGTGTCTGCCCCACTCTTCGCACTCCTGCGGTGGTCGAAACGTTCACACACCCTAGACGCGGACGGGGACCGGATGGTTGCATCCGGTCCCCGTCTGAGCTGGTGCCGCGTCAGTGAGTGGCGTGGTCCCTCTCAGGCGCTGCCTCATCGCCATGGCCGGGCCACCACGCGGCGTGCCCGACGAGAGCCGTGATCGCAGGGGTGAAGAAGAGAGCCATCACGAAGGCGGCCAGCGCGATGCCGAACGAGATCGCGAAACCCAGCGTCACCAGGAACGAGTTGCCACCGAACATCAGCGAGGCGAACGTCCCGGCGAGGATGAGGCCGGCCGCGGCGACGGTCGGGCCGGCGTGACGCACGGCCCAGGCGGCGGCCTCCCGAGGCCCCTTCCCCTCCTGCGCCTCCTCCCGCAGGCGGGTCACCATGAGGATGTTGTAGTCCGTGCCGAGGGCGACGACGAAGAGGTAGACGAGCAGCGGCAGCATGAAGATCAACCCGCTCTGACCGCCGATGTCCTGGAAGGTGAGCGTCGCGGCACCGAGGGTCGCAGCGAAGCCGAGGGCGACCGAGACCATCAGGTACCAGGGCGCCACCAGCGAGCGCAGCACCAGCATCAGGATCAGGATGGTGATGGCAGCGGCGACCGGGAAGACCACGAGGTAGTCCCGGTTCATCGCGGACTTGAAGTCGACGAACACGGCGGTGATGCCGGTGACCAGCGCCTCCGTGCCCTCCGGGGCGGCGGCGTCGACCTCCGGTCGCAGCGTGTCCTTGACGAACGCCAGCGCGGCATCGGAGGCGGGGTCGTTGTCGAGGTTCACGGTGACCGGCAGCGTGGGCGTCGACGGGATCTGGCTGAGGGCAGCTGCCGCATCGCCGCCGGTCGCCGCTGCGGCGCCGCCGAGGGAGATGCCCTTGATCTTCGAGATGGCGCCGTAGAACGACGTGATCTCCGCAGGAGTCAGCGGCTTGTCGTCCTTCGAGTGCAGCACGAGGATGGTCGGCGTCCCGGCGCCCGCCGAGAAGCCCCGGTCGACCTTGAGCGTGTCGACCTTCGCGGACTCGGTGCTCTGCGACGCGTTGGCGCTGGTGAGGTCGAAGGTCGGGTTGAACCCCAGAGCGAAGACGGCCAGGACGACGAGGACGCCGCCGCTGACCAGCGCGAAACGGGCCGGGTGCTTGCCGAGGGCATCACCGACACGGCCGAAGCCGGCCTCCTTGGGCTCGTTTCGCCACTTCTTCGACGGCCAGAACAGCGCTCGACCGAAGACGCTGGTGAGGGCAGGGACGAGCGTCAGGGCCGCGAGCACGGTGACGGCCACCGCGATCGCGAGGTTCGGCCCCATCGACTTGAACATGCCGAGGGTCGAGAGCGCGAGGGTCATGAACGCGATGAAGACGGCGCCACCGGCGGACGCGGTCGCCTCGCCGGCACGGGTGACGGCGTACTCGACGGCGGACCGGTGCTCGGCCACGCGTGCCGCGCGGTCGGTCGCCGCGACCCGGTGGCTCCGCATCCGCTCGCGGTAGCGGAAGAGGAAGAACAGGATGTAGTCGGTGCCGATGCCGAAGAGGACGATGTCGATGATGACGGCGGTGGAGTCGTCCTTCTGCAGCCCGAACAGCTTGGCGGCGTAGTTGTCGAGCCCCGCCGAGAGTGGTGCGAGGAAGAAGATCACGGTGATCAGCGGGAGCAGGGTGACCAGCACACTGCGGAAGATCACGCCGAGCAGGATGATGAGGAGCAGGACGGTCGCCAGGACGACGAGCTTCTCGGCATTGCCGCCGGACTGCGACTGGTCGTAGTTCTGCGCCAGCGTGCCGCCGACCTGTGCCCGCAGTCCGGTGCCCTCGGTCGCGTCGTCGAGGTCGCTGCGCAGCGTCTTGACCTGATCCATGTCGGACTGGTCCTGGCCCGTCACACCCGGCGCGAGATCCAGGGTGACCAGGCCCGCACGCTGCTTCCCGTCACCGGGAAGCTGGACGAGCGGCGTGGCGCCGCTCCCGTTCTTCTCCGCCGCGCCGAACGCAGAGCCGGGCTTGAGGCCCGCGGCGATCTGCTGGACCTTGGCGAGGTCGGCGGCGCTCAGCGCGCTGCCGTCCTCGTGGTCGAAGAGGATCGTCGCACCGCCCGAGGCGTTGGCCTCGTCGCCGAAGGCGTCGGCGATCAGCGAGTAGGCGCGGATCGAGTCGTACTTGTCGGGCAGGAAGTCGGCCTGGTCGGTCGTGGCCTTGATGGACGGGTGGAAGGCCGTGACGAGAACGGTGAGCACCACCCAGGCAGCGATGATGTACCAGGGGCGACGGCTGGCCAGACGGCCAAGTGCAGCGAACATGACCCTGAAACTACCGGGCCCCACCGACCACAAGCCGTGACATTCGGCATGGCCGGGCACGACTCAGGACGAAATCAGGGTCATCCCTGAGAAGGGCTTCACCAACAGGCAGCGACCTTCGCCGGCGATCCGCGTCATCACGATCGTGCCCTCGTTGGGACCGGTGAGCGAGAGGGAGCGCCGCAGCGCCTCCGGCACGATCGAGACGCCGCGCTTCTTGATCGTCAGTCGCCCGATCCCACGCTCACGCAGGGCCGCCTTCAGTGCACGCTCGCGATACGGCAGCTCCTCCAGCACCTGGTAACCCGTCGCGAACGGCGTGTGGAACGAGGCGTCGGAGGTGACGTAGGCGATGTGCTCGTCGAGCAGCCCGCCGTCCACGCCGGCCGCCACCGCCGTCACCAGACCGGCCCGGATCACCGCCCCGTCGGGCTCATAGAGGAAGTCCCCCAGAGGTCGTACGGCGTCAGCCCGCCCCTCCACGTCCTCGGGGTCGATCGGCGAGTCCTCCTCGGTGATCGTCGCCAGGCCGCCGTCACCGATCACGGTCGCCCGTCGGCGTACGGTGGCGAGACGTCCGGACCAGAGCGCGGCCTCCTTCACGTCACCGTGGTCGGAGACCCACTCGCCCTCGACCCCGGCAGGGATCAGGGAGTGGTCGATCCCGGGCGCGACCTTCACGCACGCGTCGCGGTTGAAGAGCGTCGACACCCAGTCCCATGGCGGCGTCCAGCCTTCCGTGGCGAGTTCGCGCCCGCGCGCTGCGTTGTTCCGACGCCGCGCCGGGTCGGCGAAGGCGACGTCGAAGGGGGAGTGGTCGACCGTGGTGGCGTCCGCCTGCTGGACGGCACCACCGAGCCCGAGCGCGGTGAGGTTGGCGGAGGCCACCGCCACGCGTTCGGGATCCAAGTCGACACCGGCCGCCGTGGTGCCGGCGTGCGACAGGGCGATCAGGTCACCGCCGATGCCGCAGCCCAGGTCGATGACCGACGCGGCGCCGAAGGCCTGCAGTCGCGCCGCGCGGTGCGTCGCGACCGAGAGCCGCGTCGCCTGTTCGAGTCCGTCGGACGTGAAGTACATCGAGTCCGCGAGAGCCCCGAACTTGGCGCGACCACGGGAGCGCAGCTCCACCTGCGACATCGCCGCGGCGACGTACGCCGGCTCACAGTCCTTGCGCAGGAGCGTCTGCGCCTGCAGCGGATCCATCCCCGACAGCGACGAAGCCCGGTCCAGCAGCGCCTGCCCAGAAGGAGTCAGCAGCCAGCCGAAGGCATCCAGATCCACGGACCGAACCTACCGGCGGAGACCCTGCGACCGCCGCTGCGCGGCGGTGGCTCAGTCGCTCGGCGCAAGCGCTCGAGCAAGCTCGGCGCTTGACCTCGCTCCCTCGCCTAGCACTCCTCTTGACCGAGTGCTAACGTCGGATTGGCACTCTCGCCATGAGTGTGCCAATCCCGGACGTGAAACACGCGCACGAAGGAGTCGACTCATGTCGATCAACATCAAGCCTCTCGAGGACCGCATCATCATCAAGCAGGTCGAGGCTGAGCAGACCACTGCGTCGGGTCTCGTGATCCCCGACACCGCCAAGGAGAAGCCGCAGGAGGGCGAGGTCCTCGCTGTCGGCCCCGGTCGCATCGACGACAACGGCAACCGCGTCCCGCTCGACGTCGCGGTCGGTGACAAGGTCATCTACAGCAAGTACGGCGGCACCGAGGTCAAGTACTCCGGCGAGGAGTACCTCATCCTCTCCGCCCGCGACATCCTCGCGGTGATCGGCTGATGCCGAAGATCCTCGAGTTCGACGAGAGCGCCCGCCGCTCTCTCGAGCGCGGCGTCGACGCCCTCGCCAACGCCGTCAAGGTGACGCTCGGCCCGAAGGGCCGCTACGTCGTCCTCGACAAGAAGTGGGGCGCCCCGACCATCACGAACGACGGTGTGACCGTCGCCCGTGAGGTCGAGCTCGACGACCCGTTCGAGAACCTCGGTGCGCAGCTCACCAAGGAGGTCGCGACCAAGACCAACGACGTCGCCGGCGACGGTACGACGACCGCGACCGTCCTGGCGCAGGCGCTGGTCCACGAGGGCCTCCGCGCTGTCGCGGCCGGCACCAACCCGATGGGCCTCAAGCGCGGCATGGACAAGGCCGCCGAGGCGGTCTCCGAGGCGCTGCTCAAGGCCGCCAAGCCGGTCAACGAGAAGTCCGAGATGGCGTCGGTCGCCACGATCTCGTCGCGCGACGAGCACATCGGCGAGCTCCTCGCCGAGGCGTTCGACAAGGTCGGCAAGGACGGCGTCATCACGGTCGAGGAGTCCTCGACCCCGACGACGGAGCTCGAGTTCACCGAGGGCATGCAGTTCGACAAGGGCTACATCTCGGCGTACTTCGTCTCCGACCCCGAGCGGATGGAGGCCGTCCTCGACGACCCGTACATCCTGCTCGTCCAGGGCAAGGTCTCCTCGATCCAGGAGCTCCTGCCGCTGCTGGAGAAGGTCATCCAGGCCGGCAAGCCGCTCTTCATCATCGCCGAGGACGTCGAGGGCGAGGCGCTCTCCACGCTCGTGGTCAACAAGATCAAGGGCACGTTCAACGCGGTGGCGGTCAAGGCTCCGGCGTTCGGTGACCGCCGCAAGGCGATCCTCGAGGACATCGCGATCCTCACCGGCGCCCAGGTCGTCGCCCCCGAGGTCGGCCTCAAGCTCGACCAGGTCGGCCTCGAGGTCCTCGGCTCTGCCCGCCGCATCGTCGTGTCGAAGGACAACACGACGATCGTCGACGGTGCCGGTGACGCCGCCGCGGTCAACGGCCGTGTCGCCCAGATCCAGGGCGAGATCGCCAACACCGACTCCGACTGGGACCGCGAGAAGCTCCAGGAGCGCCTCGCGAAGCTCGCCGGTGGTGTCTGCGTGATCAAGGTCGGTGCGCACACCGAGGTGGAGCTCAAGGAGAAGAAGCACCGCATCGAGGACGCCGTCTCCGCGACTCGCGCCGCGATCGAGGAGGGCATCGTCCAGGGTGGTGGCTCCGCGCTCATCCAGGCCGTCTCCGTCCTCGACGACGACCTCGGCCTGACCGGTGAGGAGGCCATCGGCGTCCGCATCGTCAAGAAGGCCGCCGTCGAGCCGCTGCGCTGGATCGCCGAGAACGGTGGCGAGAACGGCTACGTCGTGACGAGCAAGGTCGCCGAGGGTTCCGACACCGCCGGCTTCGGCTACAACGCCGCGACCGGCGAGTACGGCGACCTCATCGCCCAGGGCGTCATCGACCCGGTCAAGGTCACGCGCTCCGCGCTGATCAACGCCGTCTCGATCGCCGGCCTGCTGCTCACCACCGAGACCCTCGTGGTGGACAAGCCCGAGGAGGAGGAGCCCGCCCCCGCCGGTGGGCACGGTCACGGCCACGGCCACTGATCGACCTGCTCGACAGAACGAACCGGATGCCGGCCCCTCGGGGCCGGCATCCGGCATTTCGGCGCCCGACCGGTTCGGTCTCGCGATGCGGACATGCACGTCAGGTTCCGGATGAAGTCCATAGGATTACTGGACAATCTCGGAAGGAGGACGCATGTCGACCACGACAGGCGAGCCGACAGCCCTGCACGTCAGCCCGGGTGATGACGACCTCATCGCCGCGCGTCTGGTCAGCAGGCGCCGCCCCGGCCAGTGGATCTCCGCCGCCGTGGTCCTGCTCCTCGTGGGCGGGGCGCTCTGGTCGGTCGTGACCAACCCACGTTTCCAGTGGGACGTCGTCGGCCACTTCCTGCTCCGCCCCTCGATCCTCGACGGGCTGTGGCTGACGTTGTGGCTGACGGCCGCCACCGTGGTCGTCGGCTACATCCTCGGCGTCGGGCTGGCCGCCATGCGGCTGTCGGGAACCCGGTCCTGGCCACCGTGAGCTTCGGCTACGTCTGGCTCTTCCGCTCCGTCCCGCCGCTGGTCCAGCTGCTCTTCTGGTTCCAGCTCGCGTCGCTCTACCCGACGCTCTCGCTCAGCATCCCCGGGGTGAAGACCTTCGCGAGCGTCGACACCGCGCACCTCTTCACCGGGCTCACCGCCGCCTTCGTCGGACTGACCTTCGACATCGCCGCCTTCTCCGCCGAGATCATCCGCGGCGGCCTGATCTCGGTCGACCACGGCCAGACCGAGGCGGCGAAGTCCCTGGGCCTCGGTCGCCGGCGGATCTTCTGGCGGATCGTCTTCCCGCAGGCCATGCCGGCGATCATCCCGGCGAGCGGCAACATGATCATCGGCATCGCCAAGGCGACCTCGATCGTCAGCGTCATCGCGGTGCAGGACCTGCTCTACTCCGTCCAGCTGATCTACAACCAGAACTACCTGATCATCCCGCTCCTGATCGTCGCGACGATCTGGTACATCGTCATCACCACCGTCCTGTCGATCGGGCAGTACTACATCGAGCGCCACTTCGCCCGCGGCAAGGGCGGCGACGCCGGCTCCGGCCTCTGGCGCTCGACCTGGCGGCGGCTCTCGCCCCTCGGCCGCACCGAGCTCGGGGGCCTTGCATGAGTAAGCCGCCACCACTGGTCCGCATCCGCAACCTGGGCAAGCACTTCGGGGTGCATCGCGTCCTGGAGGGCATCGACCTGGACGTGGCGCGCGGCTCGGTCACCGTCCTGCTGGGTCCGTCGGGCTCGGGCAAGTCCACGCTGCTGCGCTGCATCAACCACCTCGAGCGCCCGGACCAC